>NZ_AP022579.1:5858362-6211149 GCF_010731295.1 Mycolicibacterium boenickei
CTATCGCGGGGGCATCTTCGTCGCCCCCGCCGCCGCTGTCGATCGACAGGGTGTTGTACGAGCTGCCCGCGACCAGACCCTCGATCACCTCTTCGCGGTCCATGTCGAGTTCCTCGGCGAGCTCCGAGGCGGTCGGGGCACGGCCCAGCCGCTGGGACAGCTCCGCAGTCGCCGCGCCGAGGCGCAGGTGCAGTTCCTTGAGCCGGCGCGGCACCTTCACCGACCAGCTGTTATCGCGGAAGTGGCGCCGGACCTCCCCCATGATCGTCGGCACCGCGAATGACACGAAGTCCGACCCGGCCTCGACATCGAACCGGTTTATCGCGTTGACGAGTCCGACTCTGGCCACCTGGACCAGATCTTCACGCGGCTCACCGCGACCGTCGAATCGCCGCGCGATGTGGTCGGCGAGCGGCAGGCAGCGCTCGACGATCCGCTCGCGTTGACGTTCGCGAGCCGACGAGTCTTCGGACAGTCCGCTGAGTTCGCGAAACATCTCGCGAACGTCCGCATATTCCGACGTCACCGCAGCAGGCTCGCTCGCCTCGTTGTCAGGGTGATTCCGAATACCTGGCCGGTGTCGGGCCCGTCACCGTCGGCGAAGGTCTTCACCTCGTCGGTCAGGGAACTCAGCACATGCCAGCTGAAGCTGCCCGGCTCGACCACCGCGGCACCCGTACAGGTGGTGGAGGCGGTGATCACCACCGATTCCTCGTGCGGGTCGACGACCAACTGCAGGCTCGAATCCGGGACCGCGGCCCTGATCAGTGCGGTGCAGGCTTCGTCCACCGCCAATCGCAGATCGGCGACGACATCGAAATCAAGGTCCTCGAAGGCTGCGACCGCAGCGACGAGTGTGCGCACTACGGCCAGGTTCTCCAGCCTGGCCGCGACCCGAATCTCCACCGACCGATCCCCGCGGTGCAGCGGCTTGGGTTGGCCTTGTTCGTCGGCCATCTCACCTCCCGACATCTCGGATCGACAGTATTCCAGCTGGGACCCTCGTCTCACGAGACCTGCCGTTCCTTCCTGCGCCCTGACAGGGCCCCGCCTGGGACCCCCGCCAGGGATGCCCATCGCGACGCAGCCCGAAACCTGTGTTCGACGTGGGATTATCGACGATATGGATGCGGACCACCCCGAGCTGGATCAGCCCTGGGACCAGACCGCGCGCCAGGAGACGGAAGCCGAACGGCTGGACCGCAACTGGAGCAGCCTGCTGCAGGAGCTGCGGGTGGTGCAGACGGGCGTTCAGTTGCTCACCGGCCTGCTGCTGACTTTGCCGTTCCAGGAGCGGTTCTCGATGCTCGACGAGCCCATGCGCGTCCTTTACCTCGTGACGGTGGCATGCTCCGCCGCGGCCACCGCACTGCTGGTCGCCCCGGTTGGCATGCACCGCATCCTGTTCCGCAGGCACCGGTTGAACCTTCTGGTCTCCGCCGCGCACCGGTGTGCATTCGTCGGGCTGGTGTTGCTCGGGCTCGCGATGGCCGGGGTGACCGAGTTGATCTTCGACACCGTGGCCGGGCGCCAAGCCGGGTTCGTCGCCGGGGCCGTCGCCCTGGTGACGTTCGTGGGTGTCTGGCTCGTGTTGCCGCTGGCGATGAGACTGGGGCATCCGATGTCGACCGGCGGCTCAGTCGAACTCGGCACGCAGCGCAGCCAATAGCGGTCGTGCCGCCTGGTCGAGGAATCGCTGTTGGCCCTCGTCACCGATCTGAACAAGGGCGATATCGGTGAATCCCGCTTCGAGGTAAGGAGCCACGGCCGCGGCGATCGCGTCCAGGTCCGGCCCGCACGGGATGGCCGAGGCGACGTCCTCCCGGCGCACGTATCGGGTGGCCGCGGCGAAACCGGCGGGCGTCGGTAGGTCCGCGTTGACGGCCCAGCCGCCGCCGAACCAGCGGAACTGGTCATGGGCCCGCTCCACCGCGGCGTCCCGGTCTGGGTCCCAGCACACGGGCACCTGTCCGATCACCCGGCCCTCGGGCAGTACCCCGGTGGCCTGCCGACGCTGCTGCCAACCTTCGACGATGGCGCGGTCGGGTGCGACGTTGATCAGGTGGTCGGCCGCGACGGCGAGCTTCTCGACCGACTTCTCGCCGGTCATGGAGACGGCAATCGTCACCGGGACTTCCGGGACATCCCATAACCGCGCCGAGTCCACCTCATAGAACTCGCCTCTGAAGTCGATGAGGTCGCCGCTGAGCAGTTCGCGGATCAGCTTGATCGCCTCGGCCAGCATGTCGAGGCGGCGCTCGACGGTCGGCCAGCCCTGCCCCACGACGTGTTCGTTGAGGTTCTCCCCGCTGCCGAGGCCGAGGGTGAACCGGCCGTCGGCCAGGATCTGCACGGTGGCGGCCTGCTGGGCGACGATCGCCGGGTGGTACCTGATCGTCGGGCACGTCACGTACGAGTACAGCTGCACCTTCTCGGTGGCGTGCGCCACCGCGCCCAGTACGGGCCAGGCATTGGGCGCGTGCCCCTGGCTGGCCAGCCACGGGCTGTAGTGGTCACTGCTCACCTCGAAATCGAAGCCTGCCTGCTCTGCTGACACCGCGTAGTCGACGAGCTGCCGTGGGCCGCTCTGCTCGGTCATCAGGGTGTATCCGAATCTGGCCATGGCGCTGGGATACCCGTGCAGAATGCCGCGAAACTGGGTATGCGAACGCCATGACCGAATCACAGACTCTGCAGACAGAGCACACCGGCGAGCGGCGGATGAGGATCTCGATCACCTGGGTTCTGGTGGTGTTGACCATTCCCGCGGCGGTCGTGGTGTTCCTCTACGGCATGGGGGCGGTGATGGGCATGGCCGGGTGTACCGGCGACGTGTGTGCGAGCAAAGGGCCGGGAGAATTCTGGTTCGGGATCCTGTTCTACGGCGCGCCTGTGGTACCTGTGGTCACGATCGCCGTATCGATCTTCACCTCGCGGATGCGTTACGGCATCCTGGTTCCGATTGCCGGATTGGCATTGTTGGCAATCGATTTCGCGGTTCTCGCGCTCACTTTCTGAGCCCGGACCCCACCGCGAGACAGGGACCCGGCCGCACAGCGGCCGGGTCGCTCGGCGCGGACCTCAGCTGCTCGGCCGCTGCCGCATCACGCCGGGATGATCGGTGTACCAGCGGTCCTCGATACGCCGCACCCTCATGTGTTCCAGGGCCAGCCACATCGATCCGATGACGAATCCCGCCGCAGACAGCGTGCCCACGGTCAGGCCGACATCGGAGTGGCCGGTGGCGAACGCCGCCAGGGTGCCGACGAACAGCACCAATCCCACCAGGATCAGTACCAGCGCAGGCATGATGACGTTGTCCTTCATCGACTCGCCGGCATGCGGCCGGGTTGTCCGAGCGTGATCAACTGGATCTTTTGGGCCGTGCATGGCTGCTCCTTCCCGCCACTTCTCGCCCCACCTGCCGTGCATGGGCTGACTCCACGGTAGAACTCCTGAGCTCCTCTGGCGAGGAAAACACCATGATCATCTGCAGTAGCTCTCTCCGCGCTTCCGCGAAATGCCCTGAGCAGGGCATACGGCCCCGCCATGCGGCGGGGCCGTGAGCGAGGCCGTCCCGGACCGGGCAATCAGTGGTTCCTGAGCATCCCGATCAGTTCGCGCTTGTTCTTGTCGGAATATCCTTTGATCCCAAGCTCTTTCGCCCGGCCACGAAGATCGTCGACGGTCCAGTCGTCGTAGGAACCGGACTCGCCGCCCGCGCGGCCGACACTCGAACGGCCTCTGGCGGCCGCGGCGTTGGAGATCCGCGCTGCTTTCTCCTTCGAATTGCCTTCGTCGCGCAGCTCCTCGTAGAGCTTCTCGTCCTTGATCGACGGATTGGGCATCAGTTCCTCCTTCGTTGTGATCAGTACCAGCTGCGCCGCCCGGCGACCGGCCGTCCGATGGCGCCGAGCAACCAGAACACGCCGCCGATGACCAGCAAGATCACGCCGATCACCCACAGCAGGTAGATGTTGAAGAGCAAGCCGAGGATGAGCAGAATTGCCCCGAGAACAATCATGGCAACCTCAATTCACCGCGGCGACGGGAACCATCGCGCTGGGTTGTGGCAAACGACACTCGTCCACCTTCGGATTGACGCCCGCATAGTTGAGCGGGCCGGCGAGGACCGTCAGCGCTATGGCGCCTGCGGTCGCGCAGTTAGCTGATCCACCATGGAAATAGTCGCGCTGCCAGGCCGCCACCACCCCGATGATCAGCCAGATGAGCACGAGTGTTCCAAACAATCCACCAAGTCTCATGGCATGCGATGTACCCGGCTGACGCGCGGGTCAAACATTCGGGCAAACCTGGCGTTTCGGTTGGTCGGTGATCCAGCGGGCGGCCAGCAGTCCGGAGCCGGCGGTGAGCATTGCCGCGGCCACCACCGTGGCGTTGAGGTTGACGGCGTCGGCCAGCACGCCGGCGACCAGTGCGCCCGCCGCATAGCCGATGTCACGCCAGAACCGGTAGGCGCCCAGGGCATTGGCACGCCAGGACGGGTGGGCGTGGTCGGAGATCGACGCGATCAGTGCCGGATAGACCATCGCGGTACCGATACCCAGCGCGGTGGCCGAGGCGATGCCTGCCGCCAGGGGCCAGCTGAGCAATGCCAGGGCGAGCACGAATCCCAGCGACTGGACCAGCATGCCCCAGACGATCAGTGGTTTGCGCCCGATCCGATCGGCCAGGTGGCCGGTGGGGATCTGTCCAAGCCCCCACAGCAACGGGTATAGCCCCTTGATCAGCCCCACCGCGGCCAGGCCCAGGCCGTGGTCGATGAACAGCAGCGGGAACACACCCCAGGTGAGGCCATCGTTGAGGTTGTTGATCAGCCCGGCCTGGCTGGCCCCGCGTAACCGCCGATCGGTCCACGACGTCGTCGCGAAGGTTCTCCAGAATCCTTGCGGGTCACCGTGTTCGGGGTGCGGGTGCTGCGACAGCTCGAGTGCGACGTGGGCCGCCGTGTCGCGGACGATCAGCGACAGGCCCAAGCCGGCGACGACGAACACCACCCCGATCAGTTCGGGTACGGGCCGCAGTCCGTAGACCGTCGCCAGATAGCCGGTCAGCAGAGCCGTGACACCCACCGCGGCGTAGCCTGCCGCCTCGTTCAGGCCGGTGGCCAGCCCACGCCGTTGCGGGCCGACCAGATCGATCTTCATGTTGACCGTCATCGACCAGGTCAGGCCCTGGTTGAGCCCGAGCAGCACGTTCGCACCGATGATCCACCACCACGACGAACCCCAGGCCAGCATGAACGGCACCGGGACACCGACCGCCCAACCGGCCAGCAACAACTGCTTGCGGGTGAACCGCGCGGTGAGCGCGCCGGCGGCGAGGTTGGTCAGCGCCTTGGTCAGGCCGAAGGCGATGATGAACGCGAAGACCGCGAGATCGTTGGTCAGGCCGAATACGTCGGTGCCGATCACGGGCACCGTGGTGCGTTCCAGGCCGACAAGACCGCCGACGCAGACGTTGACGATCACCAAAAAGCTGAATTGCAGCCAGTTTTCGCGCAGCCCGAGCCGTACCTGCCTGTGCCCGGAATGGATGGTGTCGGTCATCGCATGCCCGTACCCGTTCTCCTGACCCGACGCCGCGCCGAGCCGTGGCGGCATCCTGAGTCCGAGGCTACACTATTCCATGGAAAGGTGGAATATGCAGGTAAGGGAGAAATCACCGGCGAAGCTACGGCTCTACGAAGCCTTCGCCGCATCCGGCAAGGCACTGTCGAACCCGTCGCGGCTGGAACTACTCGACCTGCTGAGCCAAGGTGAGCGCACCGTCGATTCCCTGGCCAGGGCCGCCGGGCTGAATCTGACCACCGCGTCCGCGCATCTACAGACCCTCAAACAGGCCGGATTCGTCGCCACCCGACGCAGCGGGGCCAGGATCTACTACCGGCTCTCGGGCGATGACGTGGCGGAACTGTTCGCGCTGTTGCGCAAGGTCGCCGAGGCCCACCAGCCCGGGGTGCCCGCGGCCCGGGACGGCTACCTGCTGTCCGGCAATCCCGAGAGCGCGGTGATCGGGACGATCGATCGGGATCAGCTTCCCGAGCGAGTCGCCGGCGGCGCCGTGATTCTCGATGTCCGGCCGGCCGAGGAATACCGGGCGGGACACATACCCGGCGCCGTGTCGATCCCGGTCGACGAACTCGGCGAGCGCATCGGTGAACTGCCCACCGACACGGACATCGTGGTGTATTGCCGCGGCGAATACTGCGTCTTCGCCTACGACGCCGTGCGGCTGCTCTCCGAACACGGCCGCCGGCCGATCCGGCTGAACGACGGCATGCTCGAATGGCGCCTCGCGCAGCTGCCGGTGACTGTCGCGCCCGACCAGGATCTCGACGCCCAGCATCGGTAAGCGTAGACTTACCGTTCGTGGTGACTTACCCAGTGAGCGATCCATGGGCCGCCCTGGCCGATGGCAGCCGGCGGGCGATCATCAGACGGTTGGCGGCGGGACCCATGGCAGTGGGCGAATTGGCCCGCGAACTCCCGATCAGCCGACCGGCGGTCTCGCAACACCTTAAGGTACTGAAATGCGCTGGGCTGGTTGGGGATCGGGCCGACGGAACACGGCGCGTCTACCACGTCGACCCGGACGGCATGGCGGCGCTTCGGGCCGAGCTGGACAGCTTTTGGGGCCAGGCGTTGGACGCCTACAAGAACATCGTCGAGCAGGAGGGACAGCCGCAATGATGCCCGCAGAGGTCGAACCCATCCGCAAGAGCGTCGTCGTCAACGCAGCGGTGGACCGCGCGTTCGCGGTGTTCATCGACCGGTTCGACGCGATCAAACCCCGCGAACACAACCTGCTCGCCGTGCCGATCGTGCAGACGGTCTTCGAACCGCGCGTCGGCGGCCACATATACGACGTCGGTACCGATGGCAGTCGGTGCGAATGGGCGCGGGTCCTGGCCTATGACCCGCCGACACGGGTCGTCTTCTCGTGGGACATCGGACCGACCTGGCAGATCGAATCCGACCCGAGTCGCACGAGCGAGGTGGAGGTCCGGTTCATCGCCGAGGGGGCCGATCGCACCCGGGTGGAGCTTGAGCACCGACACCTCGAGCGCCACGGCGAAGGCTGGCGTTCCGTGGCCGACGGCGTCGGCGGCGATGCCGGATGGCCGCTGTACCTCGACCGCTTCCTCGACGTGGTCGCGCAGGAGACCGTGCGATGACCTCCGACGAGCCGTCCCTGATGGACCTGGCCCGGGACGAGCGGGCCGATCTCGCCGAATTCCTGGCCACCCTGACCCCTGCGCAATGGCATACCGAATCACTGTGCACCGGATGGACGGTGAAAGACGTTGTGGCACACGTCATCAGCTACGAGGAGCTGGGACTTCCCGGTCTGCTCAAGCGCTTTGCGAAGGGACGGGTGGTGCGCGCCAACGAGGTCGGCGTGGCCGAATACTCGGCCATGTCGACCGATGAGCTGCTCGATTTCCTCAACCGCCATCTGCGGCCACAGGGTCTGACCGCGGGATTCGGCGGGATGATCGGATTAATTGACGGCACCGTCCATCACCAGGACATCCGCCGCGCGCTCGGCGTTCCCCGCACCGTGCCGGCCCAGCGCCTGCGAAGAATCCTGCCCTTGGTGCCGGGCAACCCGCGACTGGGGGCCGGCCGTCGGATAAAGGGACTTCGACTGCGCGCCAACGACATCGAGTGGGATCACGGGAGCGGCCCCGAGGTCACCGGCACCGGAGAGGCACTACTGCTGGCCATGACCGGCCGTCGGCAAGCCGCCGAGGAGCTCACCGGACCCGGCGCGCCAATCCTACTCGGACGCCTCTGAAGGCCGACCTCGATAATGTTGTGGCCCAATATCTTCCAAGAACCGGCAGCCCCGCACACCCCGAATCTACTTACCACCTGGTAATGCTGTGGCACACGTGGCCGACGCGACGGGAGGGGCAGATCAGCCCCCGCGACCGATTGTTCGAGCCATCGATGGCGCGTAGAGTCCAAGACAGGTTGAGTTCACAGCCGCCCCGGAATCGTCATCGGGTGCAGGGTCGTGACACCCCCTGTACCCAGGGGTTTTGAGCCCACAGAGCCTGAAGAGTGACGTGACCGCAGTATTTCTACTGAGGAGTCACTGATGCCCACTATGAATGCGGCGAAACGAGTCGTACGAACTACCAACGACCACACCCGTGCGGAATTCTGCACCCAATGGTTGTGGCCGGCCACCGCCGTGATCAGCGTCCACGGTGAGCTGGACGCCTCCAATGCCGTTGAGCTGACCGAATGCGGAATCCGACACAGCAGGCCCAGCGGACAGATGGTTCTGGATATGAGCGAGGTCGAGTTCTTCGGCGCAGGATGCTTCGCCTGCCTGCATACCCTCAATGTGCGCTGCGCCGGAGAGAACATCGACTGGGTGTTGATTCCCAGCACCGCCGTGTCGCGGGTGCTCGGGATCTGCGATCCCGCCCGCGCCCTGCCGACATCCACCGGACTCCCTGCCGCCCTGTCGAAGCTGCGTAACCAGCCACGGCAGCTGCAGATGGTGCACGTGCCCCGCTAGCGACGCGCCGAAACCCCGGGCCGGTTCCGCCGGATGGTCAGCGAGATGCCGACCGCCGGTGGACCGCCGGTGTCACTTCCGAAACCAGCGTCGTCGACGAAGGTTTCGACATCTTCGGCGAGCGCTTCCAGGACCCGGCGACTGAAGCCGCTCAAGACGACGCTGTCGGGGCCGCTGTGCACACTGTCGCAGATTGTCGAGATCCGAACGTTCAGATCGCGGACGCGGGGGTCTGCGACGAGTACGAGAGTGGCTCCTGGTGCAGCCAAACCGATCAGCACGGTGCACGCTTCGTCCACCGCCAAGGCCAGATCGGCAGCCGTATCACTGTCGAGCTCTTCGTATTTGGCCAGACAGCCCGTCATGGCGCGCAACACGGCCAGCGCCTCGGTCCCGGCGCGCACCCGCAGCTCCACGGCTTGCGGTCCGCTGGTGTGTCCAGATCCCCAGTGGGGTACTCGCCGACCATGCAACACAGTCAGCGATGGCCTCGATGTGCGGCCTGACGATGACATACTCGTCGCGTACCCAGAGTCGTCGGGTAGCTAAACCGACGGGCCCGGCGCAGTGAGACTGCGTCGTAGCGATGTCGGCGGGCCAGGGATACACCGGAGACGCCGTGGTCGCGGATTCAGTTATCACGACGAGGCCGGCGTCAGCGTCGCCGATACGGCGACGCTGCGACGGATCGAGCAGCTGGTGATTCCGCCGGCGTGGCGGAAAGTCTGGATCTGTCCACATCCCAACGGACACATACAAGCCGTCGGTACCGACGCTGCGGGCCGGCGGCAATACCTCTACCACTCCCAGTGGCAGGAGGAGCGCGGCGAGGAGAAATTCGATCGGGTACTGGAGCTGTCGGCCAGGCTCGCCGACTGGCGTTCCGACCTCGCGACTGACCTGCGCCGGCGGGGACTGACCCGCGAACGCGTACTGGCACTGGGCCTACGCCTGCTGGACCTCGGGTACTTCCGGGCCGGTGGGGACCAGTACGCCGAGGAGAACAACTCGTTCGGAATCGCCACATTGCTGCGTGACCACATCACCCTGCACGCAGACGCTGTCGAGTTCGACTATCCGGCCAAGAGCGGTGTGCGACGCACGCTGCTCGTCGAGGACCCAGCCGTGGTGCGTGCCGTCCGGTCGCTGCAGCGGAACCGGCGCAACGGAGACCGACTGCTGGCCTTCCGCAACTCGCCCGACTGGACGCAGGTGCATGCCGACGATCTCAATGTTCGGTTCAAAGAGATGGTCGGCGATGACTACACCGTGAAGGATCTGCGGACCTGGCACGGCACGGTGTTGGCGGCCGAGGCGTTCGTAGATGCCGACCCTCCCACCGACGACAAGGTGGTCAAACGCGTCGAAGCCGCGGTGATGCGCGAGGTCGCCGAGGCGCTCGGCAACACTCCGGCAGTGGCCCGCAGTGCCTACGTCGATCCCCGCGTGGTCGACGCCTACCGGACCGGGCTCACGATCGCTGCCGGTGCCCGCCGGGCCGCCCGTGTCCGCAACAGTGACAAACGTCAGGCGATCTTGGAGGGCAGCACAGCGCGACTGATCCGCAAGGCGGGCAGGCGGAAGTGAGGTGACCGCAGCGTTTGATCAATGAGGCACGGGGTATTCCGGCAGCATGACACGCGACGACGTGCCCGACGAGGTGCCGGTTGCAGATGCGCTCGAACAGCGACGTGAGCAGAGCGAATCGGTGCCGGACACCGAGGCCCCGGTCTCCGGCCTGGACAGCCCGCCGTTGGAGGCGACCGACCCCGACTGGCAGGAGCAGCGTGAGGTGGTCACGGAGGATTCCGGCCTCGACGAGTTCGACCGCGAAGACGGCGAAACACTCCCCGAGTGAGGGAGACCGCCATGTCGGACGAAGGGGACGCCGAAGACAAACCTCGACGAATACGGGCGGTGCTGCTTGCCGCCCTGCTGGTCGTCGGGCTGGGTCTGCTGCTGACATGTTGCCCGGCCAATCGGGACGGGATGCCCGGCCAACTCGCCCGGGCCATGGAGGAGACGGTGGCCGCGGCCCGCAGCGGCGCGTACGCACTCGACCTACGGCTGCGAGACCGGTCCACGCCACAGTTGGTCAGTGTCCAGGTCGCCGATGCGCGGGACGAGATTGCCAAGGCCTACAAGGGAATCGCCGATCTCAAGGCCGACGATCCGGTTGACCTCGATCGCCAGCGGATGCTGACCGAAGCCATGACAACGATCATCGGACAGCTCAATGCGGCATCGGCGCGGGTCCGCGACGTGACCACTGCGCCCGAGTTGTCCGCGCTTCACAGGCAGCTCGTGGCGTCCGCCGATGCGCTGGAAGCCGGGTACCGCTGATGAAGAAATTCTTCGCGGTGGCGCTGGGGATCCTGACCGCGATCGGCGGTTTCCTCGACATCGGTGATCTGGTGACCAATGCCGTGGTCGGTTCGCGGTTCGGTCTGGCGCTGGTCTGGGTGGTGCTCGTCGGGGTGATCGGAATCTGCCTGTTCGCGCAGATGGCGGGCCGGGTCGCGGCGGTCAGCGGGCGCGCCACGTTCGAGATCATCAGGGAGCGTTTGGGTCCACGGACCGCAGCAGCCAACCTGACCGCCTCATTTCTGATCAACCTCATGACACTGACGGCCGAGATCGGTGGCGTGGCACTGGCATTGCAGCTGGCCACCGATGTCGGGCGAATGCTGTGGATCCCGGTCGCGGCCGTAGCGGTGTGGCTGGTGATCTGGCGGGTCAAGTTCTCGGTCATGGAGAACACCGCCGGTTTGGCCGGGCTGTGTCTTATCGTGTTCGCCGTCGCCGTGTTTGCCCTGCAACCGAATTGGGGAGATCTGGCCCATCAGGCTGCGCAACCGGTGATTCCGGAGACCGAGTCGTCGGCCACCTACTGGTACTACGCGATCGCGCTGTTCGGCGCGGCGATGACTCCGTACGAGGTGTTCTTCTTCTCCTCCGGAGCCGTCGAAGAGCACTGGAAGACAAAGGATCTCGGTGTGTCACGGCTCAACGTCCTGGTCGGCTTCCCGCTGGGCGGCATTCTCTCGGTGGCCATCGCCGCCTGCGCGACCCTGGTTCTGTTACCAGGCCAGATCGAGGTGACCTCGCTGTCTCAGGTCGTCATTCCAGTCGTCGAGGCCGGCGGCAAACTGGCACTGGCGTTCGCGATCGTCGGCATCGTGGCGGCCACCTTCGGCGCGGCCCTGGAGACGACGCTGTCCAGCGGATACACCCTGGCGCAGTTCTTCGGGTGGCCGTGGGGCAAGTTCCGCCGTCCCGCCGAGGCGTCCCGTTTCCACGTGGTGATGTTCGTGAGCATCGTGGTCGGCGCCGCCGTCCTGTTCACCGGCATCGACCCCATCATGGTCACCGAGTACTCGGTGGTGTTCTCGGCGATCGCCCTCCCCCTCACCTACCTACCCATCCTCATCGTGGCCAACGATCCGGAATACATGGGCGACAAGACGAACGGAAGGCTGCTCAACATGTTCGGCTCGGTGTACCTGGTGATAATCGTGGCGGCCTCGGTGGCCGCCATACCGCTGATGATCGTGACCGGAGCGGGTCAATGACCAGGCCGAGGGCACTCGACGCCCGGCTGCATCTGTTGGACCGCCAGCTGCTCGACCACGACGGTGACCCGGTCGGCATCGTCGACGATCTCGAGATCGACGGCATCGACCTCGACCAGGACATCGATACCGGCAGTCCGCCGCCGCGCGTGACCGCGATCCTGTCCGGGCACGTGGTGATGACCCGCATCCTCGGCGGTGCCCCTCCTCGCTCGCTGTTGCACGAGATCCCGTGGAAGCTCGTGTCATCGGTCGGTGTCACCGTGCGGCTGTCACCCACCGAAACCCGATTCGACACGAATTGGGTCGAGCGTTGGCTGCGCGATCACATCGTGGCCCGGGTCCCAGGCGGACGCCATGCAGCTGAGTAACCTCCTGGGCATCCGCGTACTGGATGCCGGCCACCACCCGGTCGGCACCGTCGTCGACGTCCGGCTCGAATACGCCACCGCCCGCGGCGCCCATCCGTCGACTCCTGTTGTGGTGGGCCTGGTGATCAGTCCTCGAACCCGCTCGGCGTATCTCGGTTACGAGCGCACCGGCATCAACGCCCCGGCCCTCATCGCCACCATCGCCCGCTGGCGGCACCGGGAGACCTTCCTGGCCGAATGGGGCGATGTGGCCAGGGTCGGATCCGACCACATCACGCTGCGTGCCGGCTATCGCCGAAGCTCTCCGGCCCTGCGCAGTCGGTGATCGCCTCAGCCGGCCAGTGCCAGATCCGCTCGACCATGGCGTGCTCGATCAGTGCGCACCTGCGCTGGCGGTCGATGACCTCGGCGATCCGCTCGAAGACGAACTCCATGTCACGCCGTTCGGGTTGTGCTGCCCCGGCCATGGTGACCTCGATTCTCACCCTGGTCGCTGAATACCCGGAGTCAGGCGCCGCAAACCGTGATCGCCGCCGACGACTGGGTTTACCAGCGCCGCAGACGGGAATACCTGTCGCGCGATGACCAGCTTCCCCGATACCACCGAACCGACGCTCCCGTACGCCTGTGGGCCTATCTCACGGGCAGTGATCGAGTGTCTGGGCGAACGAGCCCCACACAATCATCTCGAACCGGTATGGGTGCCGCTGCGCGATGCCGACCCGTTCCAACTCGATCTGCAGCTGGCCCTGTACGTCTGCTACGAGCTGCACTACCGGGGCTTCGCCGGGGTCGACCCGGCCTGGGAGTGGAACGCCGGGCTGTTGCATCTGCGCTCACAACTGGAACGGTCCTTTCTGTCCGCGGTCCGGCGCGAGGTCGGTGCCATCGACCCCGACGACACTGCCGAGGACGAGATGGCACGGCTGTCGGTCGAACCGGCGGACGGAACCGGACCCTCTCACCACCTGCGCGACGAGGGCACCTGGACGCAGATGCGGGAGTACTTCGTCCACCGCTCGCTGTACCACCTCAAAGAGGGCGACCCGCACGCCTGGCTGATTCCGCGCCTCGGCGGGCAGGCGAAAGCATCATTCGTGGCCGTCGAGTTCGACGAGTACGGGGCAGGCGCCGGCACCCGTGTGCACCAGCAGCTGTTCGGCGATCTACTGTGCGCGGCCGGGCTGGACGACAGCTACCTGGGCTATCTGAGCGCGGTGCCGGCCGAGACCCTGGCGGTGGTCAATCTGATGTCGATGTTCGGGCTGCACCGCCGGCTGCGCGGCGCCGCTGCCGGACATTTCGCCGCCACCGAGATCACGTCGTCTCCGGGCTCGCAGCGCATGGTGGCCGCACTGCAGAGACTCGATGCACCCGAAGCCTGCGTGCGCTTCTACCGCGAGCACGTGGAAGCCGATGCGGTACACGAACAGGTCGTGCGACACGACGTGGTGGGCGAACTGGTGCGGCGTGAGCCCGAACTCGACACCGACGTGGTGTTCGGGATACGCGCCTTCGGCGTACTGGAAGATCGGTTGGCCGATCACCTGATGAAATGCTGGCTGGCCGAACGTAGCTCGCTAAGCCGACCGCTTGCCTGAGCGTTTGATCTTGCGGTGACTGGTATCGCACAACGGGTACATCTTGGACCGGCGGCACGTACAGATCGCCACCATGAACCGATCGGATTCCACGATGGTGCCATCCGGCAGTTCGATGCGCACCGGCCCCTCGACGAGGATCGGTCCGCCATCCACCACGCGCACCGCCCGCGACTCGTTCATGGCTTGTCCGCCCGGATGACGACAAGCCACTCCTCGGCGCGACCGGGTAACAACCGTCCGCTCTCCCGCAACCAATGCGCCTGGCCGTGCAGCACCGGACCGAAGGGAATCAATTGCGTGGCATAGATTTCCGCATGCAGTCCGCTGGCACGCAGTGATCGAAGTGACCGTTCGGTGTCGGCGAATTCGGACTGCACCAGAAACAGGGAACCACCCTCGGCCAGCATGGCCGCAGCCGACCGGCACAGCGGGTCCAGTACCAGGCGGCCGTCGGGGCCGCCGTCCCACGAAGCCATGGGACCGGTCGGTGAGACCGTTCCCAAAGCAGTGCCCGGCCCGACCGGTACATAGGGCGGATTGCAGACGACGACGTCGAACGGTTCCTGCTCCAGCGCCTGACTCCAGGACCCGAGTACCGCCTCGACATCGACCTGCGCGGCCAGTGCGTTCGCCTGGGTACAGTGCACCGCGGCCGGCGAAATATCCAGCGCCGTAACCGCGCTGGCGCCCAGTTCGGCGGCCGCGATGGCCACCGCGCCGCTTCCCGAGCAGAGGTCCACCACACGTCGGCCCACCACCACGTCGCTGCGCTCCAGCGCATCGATGAGCAGCCACGTGTCGTGCTGCGGCCGGTAAACGCTCTCGGCGCCAACGGAAAGCATTCTTATTCGGTACCCATCTGTGCCCTCGGCAAACGCGGAGTCCGGCAATGTCGGTTTCGTCACGTCACGTTTAGTGCCGCGGCATCCGGGCATCCAGATGGGTGCGTGGAGAAAACCGCGTGGAAATGACCAATCCACTCCAGCAGCGGAAAGGTAAGCATGACCGAGAAGAACTCAGGACCCGAAGAAGGCATCAAGGGCGTCGTCGAGGACGTCAAGGGCAAGGCAAAGGAAGCTGTCGGCACCGTGACCGGCCGCGAGGATCTTGTTCGTGAGGGCAAAGCCCAGCAGGACAAGGCCGATGCACAAAAGGACGCCGCCAAGAAGGAAGCCGAAGCAGAATCGGCCCGGGCGGGAGCAAAGGCCGCCGAACAACGAGAGCAGGCGAACCAGCGGCCCTAGGCCGACCTGATTGAAGAGATGGCCCAGCCACCATTGGCTGGGCCATCTCGCCTTGTCAGGTCAACTGTTGGGCGCTTGCCTGATCACCTCGGGATGCTCTGCGTACCAACGTTCTTCGATCCGGCGCACGCGCAGGTGCGCGATGGCCAGCCACAACCCGCCGGCGAGCAGACCGACGGCGGCCAGGACCGCGAGCACCACCCCTACCCCGGTGTTGCCGGTCGCGAAGCCGACCAGACACGCCACGAACATCACCACGCCCAGGCCGACGAGGACCAGCGCGGGCATATTGCGGTTGTCCTTCATCGACTCGCCGGCGTGCGGCCGGGTGGTCCTGGTGTGGTCGACCGGGTCGTCGGGACCTTTCATGGTTCTCCCCTCTCACTCGTAACGCGGGTACTCGCCCACCTTGAGCAGTCCCGCCAGATGTGCCGCATTACGCGCAGCCGCGGCGGTGGCGTCGGCGACTGGAGCCGGCACCTCATCGAGGTCCTGGTAATCGGTGCCGTGCATGGCTTCGCCGTTCCAGTACGTGCAGCCCTGGGCCGGGATGGTGTAGCCGATGTCGTTGAGTGCCTGGAAGATGTCGGCGACCGTCTTGTGCGCACCGTCCTCGTTGCCGACGACCGACACCAGGGCCACTTTGCCCGCCACCACGGGGCGGCCGGCGTCGTCGGTGTTGGACAGTTCGGCGTCGAGCCGTTCCAGGACGCGCTGGGTGATGCTCGACGGATGCCCGAGCCATACCGGTGTCGACAGCAGCAGGATGTCGGCCTCGAGGACCTTCTTGCGGATCTCCGGCCACTGGTCGTCGCCACCCATGTCGGCCTCTACCCCGGGTTCGATGACGAAATCCGCGCAGCGCAGCGACTCCGTTCCCACGCCGAGCACTCCCAGATTCTCGAGGACCTGGCCGGCGATCAACTCGCTGCTGGACTCCGCCGGCCGGCGTTTGAGGCTGCAGACCAGCGCCAGCGCGGTCAGCGTCGGAGCCGTCATGAGTCATCTCCCGGTTCGCTTCGGATCAGCGCCGGGAGTCTTCCCTGGACCTGGCCTGGCTAAACCTCGGGGCGGACCCGCAGGTGGGCGGTGAGCAGGAGCCGGTCCAAGATCGCGCGGCTGGGCAGCGTCTCGCTGTAGTCCAGCGCGAGGAAATCTTCTGCCAGCTGCTCGGCGAGCAGTCGCAACTTGGTGTTGGTCTCTTGTGACCGCCACTTCAGCAACTCGAATGCCGCGTCCTCGTTGATCCGGTAGATCAGCATCAACATGCCCTTGGCCTGCTCGATGACACCACGGGCCTCGGCGATCTCCGCCACCGCCTCGGTGACGGCCTCCTCGCGCGCCTGCGTGATGGACGGCGAGACGTCGACGTAGAAACCGTGCGTGCCGACAACCGCGCCGGAGTCGTCGAAGAGCTGGTCCCCCACCACGACGACGTGATGGACGTCGCCGGCAGTGTCGATGATCCGGTGCCGGGTGCTGAACGCGCCCGAGGTGCGACGGATCTCGAGCAAGGTGGCAGCGACCTGCCCGTAGTCCTCCGGGTGCTTGTGGGACAGCACCAGCTCAGTAGTGGGGTTCGCGGTGCCGGGTTCGTACCCGTGCATCCGCTCCACCTGGGGGGACCATTCCCAACGCTCGTCGGCGAAGTAGAACCGGAACCAACCGACACGCTGCGGCTCGCCGCCGGCAAATGCATGCTCGATCGGCGACTCAGGGGTCCCCGTAGCGGGATCACTCGTCACGGAATGAGATTAACCCGCCGAGACGACAGCCGTTCCGTCGATTTGTCACAGGCGCCCTCTACATTCGGCGCCGTGAGACGGCTTCGGATCAAGCTCTTCCTCGCCGCCGGTGCGGCAGGTGCGCTCGCCAGCCATCTGGCCGGTATGGGCGCGGCCTGGAGCCTGGCGGTCGGCGCCGTGGTGCCGCTGGTCCTGGCCGCCACTCCGCGGTTCCTGGCGGGCGCGTTCCATGGGGCCAGCACTCCCGGCGTCCGCGAGCAGGCAGCTACGGAGATGACCGGACTGGAATTCGAGGACCACGTGGCTCACGTGGCCCGGTCCTGCGGGTTGCCGGTGATCATGACGCCGCTCACCGGGGACTGGGGCGTGGATCTGATCGTCGGTCACCGGCCGAACCGCATTGCCGTGCAATGCAAACGGCTGGCACGGCCGGTGGGTGCCGGCGCCGTGCAGGAGGTGGTGGCAGGCGCGCCGATGCAGGATTGCGCCAGGACCATGGTGGTGACGAACAACGAGTTCACCCCGGCGGCACGCAAACTCGCCGAACTTCACGGTTGCGAATTGGTGGGTGGCTCCGACCTGCCCAGGCTCAGGTCGATCCTGCGACGCGCGGCGTCGTCCGAAGAACCGGCCGCCGACCAGCCCTAACCTGTCAGCGGCGCTCGCAGCGCATCCCGCACCGCCGCCAGGCACTCGTCGATCTCCTTGCGGGTCACACCCAACGACGGCCGGAACCGCACGGAATCGGCCCCACTCGGCAGCATGATGACGTGGCGGTCCCACATGCGCCGCACCAGCTCGTCGCGCGCGAGTGCGGTGCGCAGGCTGAACGCACACATCAGGCCGCGGCCACGAGGATCGAGCACCGTTTCTGGGAAATCCTCTGCCAGCAGCCGTAACTGGCCGAGCAGGTAGTCACCCGTCATTTCGGCGTTGCGAAACAGCCCCTCGGACTCGACCACTTCGAGGATGCGTCGTGAGCGCACCATGTCGACCAGGTTGCCACCCCAGGTGGAGTTGATCCGAGAGCTCACCGTGAAGACGTTGTCGGCGATGTCGTCGACCTTGCGGCCCGCCATCACCCCACACACCTGCGTCTTCTTCCCGAAGGCGACCACATCCGGCGTCACCCCCAATTGCTGGTAGGCCCAGGCAGTTCCGGTGATCCCGCACCCGGTCTGCACCTCGTCGAAGATCAACAGCGCGTCGAACTCGTCGCACAACCGGCGCATCGCCGCGAAGAACTCGGGCCGCATGTGCCGGTCACCGCCCTCGCCTTGGATCGGTTCGGCGATGAAGCAGGCGATGTCGTGTGGGTTGGCTTCGAAGGCCGCTCTCGCCGCTCGCAGCGAATCAGCTTCGAGTGCAGCGATATCCGCGCCGGGGCGCAGGTACGGGGCGTCGATGCGGGGCCAGTCGAACTTCGGGAAGCGGGCCACCTTGACCGGATCGGTGTTGGTCAGCGACATGGTGTACCCGCTGCGACCGTGGAACGCCCCGCGCAGGTGTAACACCTTGGTACCCAGCGCCGGGTCGATCCCCCGGGCCTCGTTGTGCCGGCTCTTCCAGTCGAAGGCCACCTTGAGTGCGTTCTCGACCGCCAAAGCTCCCCCGTCGACAAAGAACAGGTGCGGCAGGTCCGGGTCACCGAGCACCCGCCGGAACGTGTCGACGAACCGGGCCATCGGCACGCTGTAGATGTCGGAATTGCTCGGCTTGTTGATCGCCACCCGGGCGAGTTCGGAGCGGAAGGCCTCAGCTTCGGGAGAATCACCGGCCAGCGCCGGGTGGTTCATTCCGAGCGCGGATGAGGCGAAGAACGTGAACATGTCCAGGAAGCGTTCGCCGGTGCGCGCATCCACCAGGTACGAGCCCCGAGAGTGGTCCAGATCGAGGACGAAGTCGAAGCCGTCGGTCAGGATGCTGCCCGCCAGGACTGCGCGCACCTGGTCGGGAGTGATGCGCGGCGTGTTCGTCAGCACTGCGGTCATGACCCCATCCTAACGGAATCTTTACGGCTTCTGCCCGCTGCGACCGTAACAGTTACGGAATGTAATCTCTGCCGCTGTAAAATGTCTGCAAAATGATGGTGCTGCGCGTCCGGACGTTGGCGGCGGTCCTGATCCGCTGGAGCAGGTCCTCCAACGCCCGGGCCGAGGCAACCCGGACCAGCAGGACGTAGCTCTCCTCGCCCGCCACCGAGTGGCACGATTCGATTTCGGGGATGCGCTGCAACCGCGCGGGTGCATCATCGGGTTGGGATGGATCGAGAGGAGTGATGGCGACGAACGCCGAGAGCATGTTGCCCAGCGCCTCGGGATTGAGCCGCGCGGCATATCCGGTCACCACACCCCGCGACTCCAACCGGCGTACCCGCGCCTGCACCGCCGAGACCGACAATCCGGCCGCCGATGCCAGCTGCGCCAGCGTGGCCCTGCCGTCCGCGGCGAGGGCGCGGACCAGGATCCGGTCGGTGTCGTCCAGCACGTACTCGTCGGCTTCACCCATGGCCCGCACTGTAACTCCTCGGCGACCACAGAAAGGCACACGATGACCACCACCGAACGCACCGATCTCCCCACCGCAGAGGAGCTGCGCCGGCGGGTGCGGCAAGCTCTGACCGCCGTCGGTGCGACAGCAGAACTGGGCGAGCCCAGCGCTCCGGGCCCTGGTCTGCACGCCAGCACACCGATCAGCGGCGACGTGTTGTTCACCCTGCCCGAAGACAGTTCAGAGCAGGTCGATGCCTCGATTGCCGCTGCCGCACAAGCCTTCTCGACGTGGCGCACCACCCCGGCGCCGGTGCGGGGCGCGCTGGTGGCACGCCTGGGCGAGTTGCTCGTCGAGCACAAGGCAGATCTGGCGACCCTGGTGACTGTGGAGGCGGGCAAGATCACTTCCGAGGCACTGGGCGAGGTGCAGGAGATGATCGACATCTGCCAGTTCGCCGTCGGGCTCTCGCGCCAGTTGTACGGCCGCACCATCGCTTCCGAGCGCCCTGGCCACCGGCTCATGGAGACCTGGCACCCGCTGGGCGTCGTCGGGGTCATCACCGCGTTCAACTTCCCGGTCGCGGTGTGGGCGTGGAACACCGCGGTCGCGCTGGTCTGCGGCGACACCGTGGTGTGGAAACCGTCGGAACTCACCCCGCTCACCGCGATCGCCTGCCAGGCGCTGATCGAACGCGCCGCCTCCGACGTTGGAGTTGTCGGTACTGTCAGCCGGCTCATCCTGGGCGGACGCGAGTTGGGTGAGCGGTTGGTCGACGATCCACGGGTGGCGCTGGTCAGCGCGACCGGCTCGGTGCGGATGGGCCAGCAGGTCGGTCCTCGGGTGGCGGCGCGGTTCGGCAAGGTGCTGCTCGAACTCGGCGGCAACAACGCCGCGATCGTCACGCCTTCGGCCGACCTGGACCTCGCGGTGCGTGCCATCGTGTTCTCCGCGGCGGGCACCGCGGGCCAACGGTGCACCACGCTGCGCCGGCTGATCGTGCACACTTCCATCGCCGACGACATGGTGTCGCGGATCGTCGCGGCCTATCAGAGCCTGCCGATCGGTGATCCGAGCGTGGACGGGACCCTGGTCGGGCCGCTCATTCACACTCGCGCCTACCGCGACATGGTGGGGGCGCTGGAGCAGGCCCGCGCCGACGGCGGCGAGGTGTTCGGCGGCGAACGGCACGACCTCGGTGACGAGGGTGCGTTCTATGTCGCCCCCGCCGTGGTGCGGATGCCGGGACAGACCGCGGTCGTACACACCGAGACCTTCGCCCCGATCCTCTATGTGCTGACCTACGACGATATCGACGACGCGATCGCCCTGAACAACGCAGTACCGCAGGGCCTTTCGTCGGCAATTTTCACCACCGACGTGCGGGAGGCTGAGCGGTTCATGGCCGCCGACGGTTCTGACTGCGGTATCGCCAACGTCAACATCGGAACCTCCGGTGCCGAGATCGGCGGCGCGTTCGGCGGCGAGAAGCACACCGGTGGAGGCCGCGAATCCGGGTCGGACGCATGGAAGGCGTACATGCGTCGCGCGACCAACACGGTCAACTACTCCTCGGAGCTACCGCTGGCCCAGGGCGTGCACTTCGGGTAGCCATGTGGGGCAGTCGAGCGTGCACAGAGCTCACGCTTTCGGCGTTCTGCGCGATCTCTGTGCACGCTCGACGCCGAAAGTCTGTAAGCAGGAGGCATGCAGATTGAGAACTCGGTCGCGGTCATCACCGGCGCCGGATCAGGCATCGGCCGCGCACTGGCCGAATCGTTCGCCGCCGAAGGCGCCCGGGTGGTGGCCGCCGACCTCAACGGTGAGTCCGCCGAGCAGACCGCCGCGCAGATCCGGTCCGGCGGCGGGCAGGCGCTCGGAGCCCGGGCCGACGCGGGGGCCACGGCCGACATCGAGGCACTGACCGCCACTGCGTTCGGCCCGGTCGACATCTATGTCGCCAACGCAGGCATCATCGGCGCGCCGGGCCTCGGCACCGACCAGGACTGGGATGCGATCCTGGACGTCAACCTGCGCTCCCACATCAGGGCTGCGCAAGTGCTTGTCCCGCAATGGCTCTCGCGCGGTGGCGGGTACTTCGTCTCGGTCGCCTCGGCGGCGGGTCTGCTGTCCCAGATCGGAGCGGCCGGATACGCCGTCACCAAGCACGCGGCGGTCGGATTCGCCGAGTGGCTGGCCATCACCTACGGCGACGACGGCGTCGGGGTCAGCTGCGTGTGCCCGTTGGGGGTGGCCACCCCGCTGCTCGATGCGGTGCGCGCGTCAGCAGATCCGGATTCCGCGGCCGGTGCCGCGTCGATCGTGCAGTCCGGCGAGGTGATCAGCGCCCAGGACGTCGCGGCGGCCACTGTCGACGCGGTAAAGGCAGACCGGTTCCTCGTACTGCCGCACCCCCAGGTGCTCGACATGTACCGCCACAAGGGTTCCGATTACGACCGGTGGATCGCGGGCATGCGCCGGTATCAGCGGTCACTGCGCGCCGGCGGATGACCGCCCGGCCGACGGCAACGTTTGCGGCGGGACGTACACGCCGAGCGAGATACGGTGCCACCAGACATGGTCGCGACGCAGTTCGGTCCAGGTGCTGAACTCGTAGCGGTACAGCCGGGCGCGCACGTAACGGGGCGGTTCATCGGGGAATGGGTTGGACCGCAGCAGCTTCAGTGTGTCCCGGTCGTTCTCCAGGAGTCTGGTCAACAGCATGCGCAGCCAACCGTGGGCGTACGCCGGCGATATGGCCGCGAACCACATCAGCCAGTCCAACCGCAGATGGTAGGGCGCGAACTGGCGCGGCCACCGACGGACATCGCCTGGCTTGCCCTTGAACTCGTATTCCTTCCAGACGGTGTGGTCGCTCAACTGCGGGTCCGAGGTGCCCTCCAACACCACCTCATCGCGCGTGCGGCCTACCGTGCCGAACGCCCCGTAGGAGTTCACCAGGTGATACCGGTTGTAGGAGGCGTTCATCCGCTGCCGCCTGGAGAAGAGATTGCGCGCGGGCCAGTAGCTCAGGGTCGCCACCCCAACGGCGAAGGCGGTCACCACGACGACGAACCAGATTGGGGTCTGGCCGAATTGGTGTTCGGGCACCGGGAGCAGCACGGCTGCAGTGGAATCCGAGAGCGCACTGAAGGCGAGAACGATGGTGATCCAGTTGAGCCAGGCGAAGTTGCCCGACGCCACCAGCCACAGCTGGGTGATGATCACGACGATCGCCGCCCAACTCGCCACCGGCTGCGGGGTGAACAAGGCGAACGGCACGACGAGTTGGGCGAAGTGGTTGCCGGCCACCTCCACTCGGTGCAGCGGCTTGGGCAGGTGGTGGAAGAACCAGCTCAGCGGGCCAGGCATGGGCTGTGTCTCGTGGTGGTAGTACAAGCAGGTGAGGTTGCGCCAGCACGGGTCGCCGCGCAGCTTGATCAGGCCCGCGCCGAACTCGACGCGGAACAACAGCCAGCGGGCCAGCAGCAGCACCAGAAGCGGAGGCCCGACGTCATCGTTGCCCAGGAACATCACCAGGAACCCGGCTTCGAGAAGCAACGACTCCCAGCCGAACGAGTACCACGTCTGCCCGACGTTGACGATCGACAGGTACAGCACCCAGACCAGCAACCAGGTCGGCATCGCGGCCCACAACGGCACCAGGTCCCCGAAGCCCGCCAGCAGGGCCGCTGAGAACACCGCCCCGGCGATACACACGCAGGCGAAAAAGCGGTCCGAGTAGTGGAACTGGAACAGACTCGGGGCGCTGCGGAACGAGTTGGCGGCCAGGAACCGAGGTATCGGGAGCAGCCCCCGCTCACCGAGCAGCCCGCGGAACTGCCGGGCCGCCACGATGAACGCGATCAGGTAGATCGCGGCGGTCCCCCGCTGCAATACCTGTCTGGCCAACCAATATTCGTCTGCGATGAACCATTCCATGCGCGGACCTGCCGACGTTGCGGGTCTGTCCACCATGACGGTACCCCGATTCGGGGCGTTTCATGCGCATACGGCGGGCTAGCGCCTCCGCAGCGCCAGCCGGAATCCGGACGGCATCATGGTCAGGCGTTCCTGGACCTGCAGGGTGTAGTCCGGTTCGGCAGTCAGGTCGTAGCGCCGGATCAGTACCGCCAGCATCAACACCGCCTCGTGGAGGGCGAACTGTCTTCCGATGCAAGATCTTTCGCCGGTACCGAACGGCTTGTACAGCCCACCCGGCCGGGCCCGCATCTGTTCCGGGGCGAACCGGTCGGGATCGAATGCGTCCGGGTCGGGGCCCCACCGTGGATCACGATGCAGGGTCGAGGTCAGCGCCAGCGCCCAATCTCCCTTGCGCATCGGATGGATTCCGGCGAGCACGGTGTCCTGGCGGGCAGCCCGGTAATAGGCCGGCACCGTCGGCTGCAGTCGCAGGGACTCGTCGAGAATCCGCCGAACGTAACGCAGTTTGGCGATCTTCTCGAATTCGGGCCGCGTCACGCGGCCCCACACCGCGTCGATCTCGGCGCGGGCACGGTCGAACACGTCCGGATGTTGCGACAGGAAGTACAGCGCGAAGGACAGTGCACCGGAGGTGGTTTCGTGCCCGGCGATCAGAAAGTTGATCAGCTGGTATCGGATGTTGGCGGCGTCGAGATCGGACTCCAGCATGATCTGCAGCAGATCGTCATGATCGCCCGAGGGCTGCCCACGCCGCGCGGCGACGATGTCGTCGGCCAGTTCGTGCAGATACTTCGCATCAGCGCGGACCTGGCGCTCGTAACGGCGATAGACGAAGGCCGGAAGGAACGTCTCACGCAGCACCCCGAGGCGGTCGGCTCCGAGGAGCGCGGACACCATGTGGGAGACGAACGGGTGCATCGTGTCGTCCTGGAAGCACCTGAACGAGTAACCCGCCGCGCAGCGCCCGATGGTTTCCAGCGTCACTCGGGTGGTGTCGGCCGAGACATCGACCGTCTCGCCCCGGTCGGCCCGCTGATCCCAGCGGTCGGTCAGCTCATCGGCAACGTCGAACATCACTCCGTGATAGCGACGCATCGCGGCCTGGCTGAATGCGGGCATCAGCAGCTGATGGGCCTTGTGCCAGTTCGGTTCGTCGTTGTACGCGGTGAACAACCCGTCCCCGCCGACGATCCGCAGTGCCTCGATATCGGGTCCGACATGCTTGCAGAAGCGGGCTTCGTCGTTGAGGTCGGCGACCGCGTCGGCACCGGCGGCGACCACGTAGCGGGCGCCCAGGAACCGGAACTCGCAGACCGGCCCGAGTTCGGCCATGCCCATCGCGTTCTGCATCGACGAATCGGGCTGGATACCGAACACGTCACCGAGCAACGGCACCCGCCGCGGCGGGTGGGGCAGTCTCGGATACCTGGCCCCCTCGTTTGAGGTCTGCGCGCCCACGACGGTCATGGCACCACGATTCCGCCTTGTTATACATGTGTCAAGTAAGGCCGCGATCCCGCATCCGCCGCGGCGAACAGCCCTGGCGTTAAGCTGCAGACGTGGGTGCCGAGTCGAGACGCCGGCTGTCCCCCGCCGACAGACGCAACGAGCTGCTGGCGCTGGGAGCCGAGGTGTTCGGCCAGCGACCGTACGACGAGGTCCGCATCGACGAGATCGCCGAACGCGCCGGGGTGTCCCGGGCCCTGATGTACCACTACTTCCCCGACAAACGGGCCTTCTTCGCCGCCGTGGTGCAGGCCGAGGGCGAGCGCTTGTTCGAGGCCACCAGCACGCGTCCCGAGCCCGGCCAGAGCCTGTTCGGCCAGTTGCGCGCCGGTGTGCTGGCCTACCTGCGCTACGACGAGGAGCATCCGCACGGCGCGTGGGCGGCGTACATGGGGCTGGGCCGCACCGACCCGGTGCTGCGCGGCGTCGACGACATCGACAACGACCGCCAGGCCGACCGGATCATGGGCCGGATCGCCGACACCGTCTCCGAACCCTTGGACGCCAAGGTCGAACGCGACCTGCGGGCCACCGTCTACGGCTGGCTGGCCCTGACCTTCGAGATGTGCAGGCAACGGCTCAAGGACCCGTCGATCGACGCGGGCTTCGTCGCCGACACCTGTGCGCACGCCCTGCTCGACGCGGTCAGCCGGGTACCCGGGCTGCCTGCCGAACTGGTCTGCGCTGCCGCTGCTGACCAGCGCTGACGCCCACTTGTCGGTGGTGCGCGGCAGTATAGCTGGGTGGCCACCCCGCCGGTCGATCCGTTGGCCCGGTTCAGTGCTCTGACCCGGGAGTGGTTCACGGCTGCCTTCCCCGCGCCGACGGCCGCCCAGGCACAGGCCTGGTCCGCGATCGCGGAGGGACACAACACCCTGGTCATCGCACCCACCGGCTCGGGCAAGACCCTCGCAGCGTTCCTGTGGGCCATCGATGAGCTGGCCCGGTCGCATGCCGAGCCGAGGTCGGGCACGACAGTGCTCTATGTGTCGCCGCTCAAGGCCCTGGCCGTCGATGTCGAACGCAACCTGCGTACCCCGCTGACCGGGATCACCCGGGTCGCCGAGCGGCACGGGGTGCCCGCCCCGTCGATCAGTGTCGGGGTCCGTTCCGGGGACACCACCCCCAGCCAGCGGCGCGCGATGCTGAGCAAGCCGCCCGACATCCTGATCACCACCCCGGAGTCGCTGTTCCTGATGCTGACTTCGGCGGCCCGCGAGACGCTGGCCTCGGTGCGGACCGTGATCGTCGACGAGGTGCACGCCGTCGCCGCCACCAAACGCGGTGCGCACCTGGCACTCTCACTCGAACGGCTGGATCAGCTGCTCGACAAGCCCGCCCAGCGGATCGGGCTGTCCGCGACGGTGCGTCCTCCCGAGGAGGTGGCCCGGTTCCTGTCCGGTCAGGCACCCACCACCATCGTGGCCCCGCCTGCGGCCAAGACCTTCGACCTCTCGGTCCAGGTTCCGGTTCCGGACATGGCCAACCTCGACAACAACAGCATCTGGCCCGACGTCGAGGAACGCATCGTGGACCTGATCGAGGCGCACCAGTCCTCGATCGTGTTCGCCAATTCCCGCAGGCTGGCCGAGCGCCTGACCTCCCGGCTCAACGAGATTCACGCCGAGCGCTCCGGCATCGAGCTGTCGATGGACCACAATCCGCAGGTGGGCGGTGGCGCACCGGCCCAGCTCATGGCCAGCGGCCAAGCCAATGGCGCACCGCCGCTGCTGGCCCGGGCCCACCACGGTTCGGTGAGCAAGGAGCAACGCGCCCAGGTCGAGGACGACCTCAAGAGCGGGCGGCTGCGCGCCGTGGTCGCCACGTCCAGCCTGGAGCTGGGCATCGACATGGGGGCCGTCGATCTGGTGATCCAGGTCGAGTCACCGCCCTCGGTGGCCAGCGGGCTGCAGCGCATCGGGCGGGCCGGCCACCAAGTCGGCGAGATATCCCAGGGCGTGCTGTTCCCCAAGCACCGCACCGACCTGATCGGCTGCGCGGTGACAGTGCAGCGCATGCGCTCCGGTGACATCGAGACCATGCACGTCCCGGCCAACCCGCTCGACGTGCTGGCCCAGCACACGGTGGCCGTCGCTGCCCTGGAACCCGTCGACGCCGACGCGTGGTTCGACGCGGTGCGGCGCAGCGCACCGTTCGCGACCCTGCCACGCAGCGCATTCGAGGCCACCCTGGACCTGTTGTCCGGGAAGTATCCGTCCACCGAGTTCGCCGAGCTTCGGCCGCGGCTGGTGTACGACCGTGACCACGGAACGCTGACCGCGCGTCCCGGCGCCCAGCGCCTGGCCGTCACCTCCGGCGGGGCCATCCCCGACCGCGGCCTGTTCACCGTCTACCTGGCCACCGATTCCGAAAAGCCTTCCCGGGTCGGGGAACTCGACGAGGAGATGGTCTACGAGTCGCGTCCTGGCGATGTCATCTCCCTGGGCGCCACCAGTTGGCGGATCACCGAGATCACCCATGACCGGGTGCTGGTGATCCCGGCGCCGGGGCAACCCGCGCGGCTGCCGTTCTGGCGTGGCGACAGTGTGGGGCGGCCGGCCGAGTTGGGCGCGGCCGTCGGGGCGTTCACCGGTGAACTCGCCGCGCTCGGCCGGGCCGAGTTCGACGAGCGCTGCCGGGCAATGGGTTTCGCCGGTTTCGCCACCGACAATCTGTACCAGCTGTTGCACGATCAGCGGGAGTCCACCGGTGTGGTCCCGAGCGACACCACCTTCGTGGTGGAACGCTTCCGGGACGAGCTCGGCGACTGGCGGGTGATCCTGCATTCCCCGTACGGCCTGCGGGTTCACGGACCGCTGGCCCTTGCGGTGGGCCGCAGGCTGCGAGAACGGTACGGCATCGACGAGAAGCCCACCGCCTCCGACGACGGCATCATCGTGCGGCTACCCGACAGCGGCGAAACCCCGCCGGGTGCAGACCTGTTCGTGTTCGACGCCGACGAGGTCGAGCCGATCGTCACCGCGGAGGTGGGCGGCTCGGCGTTGTTCGCGTCCCGGTTCCGGGAATGCGCCGCGCGTGCCCTGCTCCTGCCGCGCCGGCACCCGGGCAAGCGTTCCCCGTTGTGGCATCAACGGCAACGCGCCGCACAGCTGCTCGACATCGCCCGCAAGTACCCGGACTTCCCCATCGTCCTGGAAACGGTGCGCGAATGCCTGCAGGACGTCTATGACGTGCCCGCCCTCATCGAACTGATGCGGCGGGTGGCACAACGCCGGCTGCGGGTGGTCGAGGTGGAAACCGCCACCCCGTCACCGTTCGCGGCCTCACTGCTGTTCGGCTATGTGGGTGCCTTCATGTACGAGGGCGACAGTCCACTGGCCGAGCGGCGAGCCGCGGCGTTGGCACTGGACACCGTGCTGCTGTCCGAACTGCTGGGCCGGGTCGAGCTGCGCGAGCTGCTGGACCCAGCCGTGGTCGCCTCGACGTCGGCCCAGCTGCAGCATCTGACGGAGGAGCGCGCGGCGCGCGATGCCGAGGCGGTGGCCGACCTGCTACGGATGCTGGGACCGCTGACCGAGGCCGAGATCGCCGCACGTGCCACCACCGAGGCGATCGGCGGCTGGCTCGACGGGCTGCACGCCGCCAAACGGGCGCTGCCGGTGACGTATGCCGGACAGACGTGGTGGGCCGCGGTGGAAGACATCGGTCTGCTGCGCGACGGGGTCGGCGCGCCAGTGCCCGTCGGGGTGCCCGCGGCGTTCACCGAATCCGTCGACGATCCGCTCGGAGATCTGATCGGCCGCTACGCCCGCACCCATGGACCGTTCACCACCACCGAAGTCGCCGCCCGGTTCGGATTGGGTCTACGGGTGACCGCAGATGTGTTGGGCCGCATGGCCGTCGACAACCGGCTGGTGCGGGGAGAGTTCACCGGAGCCGCCCCGGCGGCGACATTGGGTCGCGCGACTTCCGAGGAATGGTGCGATGCCGAGGTCCTGCGGATCCTGCGTCGTCGTTCCCTAGCCGCGCTGCGGGCTCAGGTCGAACCGGTCAGCACCGCGGCCTACGGCCGTTTCCTGCCCTCCTGGCAGCACGTCGGCTCCAGCCACAGCTCGGGGATCGACGGGCTGGCAGCGGTGATCGAGCAGCTCGCCGGCGTTCCCATTCCCGCGTCGGCGGTGGAGTCACTCGTCTTCGGGCAACGGGTCCGCGATTACCAACCGGCCATGCTCGACGAGCTGCTGGCCTCCGGTGAGGTGATGTGGTCGGGCGCCGGGCAGATCGGCGGCAGCGACGGATGGGTGGCATTCCATCTCGCCGAGACCGCACCGCTGACACTGCCCGTCGCCGCCGAGATCGAGTTCACCGATACCCACCGGGCGATCATGGAGACGCTGGGCCACGGCGGGGCGTACTTCTTCCGTCAGCTCACCGACCAAGCCGCCGAATCTGAGCTGAAAACCGCGCTGTGGGAGCTGATCTGGGCGGGATGGGTCACCGGGGACACATTCGCTCCGGTACGGGCGATGCTGACCGGTCCGCGGCGTTCGGGCGCGCCGGCGCACCGGCAGCGTCAACGTCCGCCCCGGCTCAGCCGCTACAGCGTGGCACGCCCACACAACCGCGCGGCCGACCCGATGGTGTCCGGCCGATGGTCGGCATTGCCTGGGGTGGAACCGGATTCGACCGTGCGGGCCCATTTTCAGGCCGAATTGCTGCTGAACCGGCACGGGGTGCTGACGAAGGGAGCGGCTGCCGCCGAGGGCGTGCCCGGCGGGTTCGCCACCCTGTACAAGGTGTTGAGCGCGTTCGAGGACGCCGGCCGCTGCCAACGCGGATATTTCGTCGAGTCCCTCGGCGGAGCCCAGTTCGCCGCGGCTTCCACAGTGGACCGATTGCGGTCCTACCTCGACGGGGTCGACCCGCAGCGGCCCGAATACCACGCCGTCGTTCTCGCGGCGACCGACCCGGCCAACCCGTACGGTGCCGCCCTGGCGTGGCCGGAGCGCGGCGGTGACGACACCCACCGCCCCGGGCGTAAGGCCGGAGCCCTGGTTGCACTGGTCGACGGGCAACTGGTCTGGTTCCTGGAGCGCGGGGGCCGGACCCTGCTCAGCTTCAGTTCCGACGCCGAGACTCAGCGGGCCGCCGCGGGCGCCCTGGCCGAACTCGTGAGCTCCGGGCGCATGCCGGCGCTGCTGGTCGAGCGGATCAACGGGGTCGCGGTACTCGATCCTGGCGTCGACGCGGACCGCGCCGCCGTGCAGGATGCTCTGACCGGGGCCGGATTTTCCCGCACTCCGCGTGGCCTACGGCTTCGGTAGCCTCGGGGAACAGTGCCCGGGCATGCGTTGTTGTTGACACGCATGACCGCTCCCATCACCACACCCTTCGGCTTCGAATCGACCGCCTCGGAGGTGATCGCCGGAGTCGACCTGTCCGGGCGCTCGGCCGTCGTCACCGGCGCGGCCTCGGGCATCGGCACCGAAACGGCCCGGGCGCTCGCCGCCGCCGGCGCCGCAGTGACGTTGGCTGTCCGTGACGCCGCTGCAGGAGATCGCGTCGCCGCCGAACTGCGCGCGTCGACCGGAAACAGCGACATCAGGGCCGCCACCCTCGACCTGGCCGATCTCGGCAGCGTGAGCTCGTTCGCGCGTGCCTGGTCCGGACCGCTGCACATTCTGGTCAACAACGCGGGAGTGATGGCGGTTCAGGAGCTCACGTTGTCGCCCACCGGTCACGAATTGCAGTTCGCGACGAACCATCTCGGCCATTTCACTCTCGCCACCGGCCTGCACCGGGCGCTGTCCGCGGCCGGCGGCGCCCGCGTGGTCTCGGTCAGCTCGTCCGGGCACCTACGCTCCCCCGTCGTGTTCGACGACATCGACTATGCGTTCCGCGACTACGACCCGTTCGGGGCGTACGGCCAGTCCAAGACCGCGAACGTGCTGTTCGCCGTCGAGGCTGCCCGCCGCTGGGCCGACGACGGCATCACCGCGAACGCTCTGATGCCCGGAGGCATCCTCACAGCACTGCAGCGCCACCTTGATCCGGCGTACGGAGCGGAGGCGGCCCAGCGGTTCGAGCAGGCGGGCAGCCAGCTCAAGACCGTTGAACAGGGGGCCGCCACCTCGGTGCTACTGGCGGCCTCGCCCCTGCTGGAAGGCGTCAGCGGACGGTACTTCGACGATTGCAACGAAGCGAAAGTCGTGGATCGCCGCGATGAGTTCGGGATATCCGGTGTCGCCCGATACGCGCTGGACCCGTCCAACGCCGAACGACTCTGGGAGCATTCTCTGAAGCTGGTTGAATAGGGTATGCCCGAAGGCGACACCGTCTTCCACACCGCCACGGCACTACGGACCGCTCTGGCGGGAAAATCCTTGACTCGATGCGATATTCGCGTTCCGCGCTATGCCACCGTCGATCTCACCGGGCAGGTCGTCGACGAGGTGCTGAGCCGGGGAAAGCACCTGTTCATCCGGGTGGGTCCGGCCAGCATTCACTCTCACCTCAAGATGGAGGGCAGCTGGCGCATCGGGTGGTCCAAAGTCGCGCCGCACCGCATCCGCGCCTTGCTGGAGACCGCCGACACCCGGGCCACCGGAATCGACCTCGGCGTCCTCGAAGTCCTGGACCGCGACATCGACATGGAAGCGGTCGAGCACCTCGGTCCGGACCTGCTCGGCCCTGACTGGGAGCCGCGCACCGCGGCAGCCAATCTGACCGCCGATCCCGGACGACCGCTGGCCCCGACCCTGCTTGATCAGCGGGTGATGGCCGGTGTCGGCAATGTCTACTGCAACGAACTGTGTTTCGTGTTCGGACGGCTGCCGACGTCACCCGTCAGCACCCTGCCCGATCCACTGCGCGTCGTGCAGCGCGCCCGGGACATGCTGTGGCTCAACCGGTCCCGGTGGAACCGCACCACCACCGGTGATACCAGGCCCGGACGGCAGCTGTGGGTGTACGGGCGCGCCGGTGAGCCCTGCCGCCGCTGCGGGACGCTGATCGAGACCGATGCGGGCGGTGAGCGGGTCACGTACTGGTGCCCGTCCTGCCAGACGTAATCCCGTTGCGCATCAGTGCCTGTGGACCAAACGCGATCCGCACAACTTGTCACCTTGCAGTGGCATAATCGAATGTATGTTCGATAGGTTGTCTGATGTGGAGTTGATCGACCAGATCAGCGCTGCCACGCGGGCCGAGTCGATGGCGATCGCGGCCCGGCTGGCCGCGATCGGGGCGCTGGACCGCCTGCGTGAGCAAGAACTCGTCGACAGGATTTACTGGCGCACCGACCCGTTCGAAGAAGTCTCGGCAGAGGTATCGGCGGCGATGCGGATCAGCCGGGGCCGCGGCGGCACCCAGGTGCATCACGCCCGAGTGCTGCGCGACAAACTGCCCCAGGTGGCGGCCCGCTTCGCCGTCGGCGACATCGACTACCGGGTGGTGCGCATGATCATCGCCCGCACCGAGACCACCGACCCCTCGGTGTGGGCCGAACTGGACGCCGAACTCGCCGCCCGGGCGGCTCAGTGGATGCGGTTGTCGGAAAAACAACTGCGCGTACGGGTCGATCACTGGGTGGCCACCCACGACCCGAACGGGCAGCGGATACCGCCGGATCTGGCGCAGGACCGGTTTGTACAGATCGATGCGGGCAGCCCGGGTACGGCCACGATCTGGGCGAATGTGGATGCCGAGGACGGCGCGGCGCTGGATCAACGCCTGGATGCGTTGGCCGACACGGTGTGTGAGCATGATCCGCGCAGCCGGGAGCGGCGCCGCGCCGACGCGATCGGACCGCTGGCGCGGTTGGAAGCCCAGTTGGTGTGCCGGTGCGGGCGGGATGATTGCCCGGCCGCGCAGAAACGGGCGGCCGCGGATGCGGCGGTGGTACATGTGTTGGCCGAGCAAGCCACCCTGGATGGCACCTCGAACGATCCGGGATATCTACCCGGGTACGGGATCCTGCCCGCCGACCGAGTGCGTGACCTGGCGGGCAGAGCCCGGCTCAAGCCGGTGCGGGTACCTGCCGCATCCAGCGCTCCGGCCACACCGGGTGCGGTGGCTGACACGTCTGAGGCGACCGAACCCGGCGAGGCGATGACAGCGACCGACACGGCTGACTCCGGTGTGCCGGGAGAGACCAGCGCGCCAACCGGATCCGGTGAGGTGGCTGAGCCCGGCGAGTCGGCTGACTTATCTGAGCCGGCCGAATCCGACGGGTCTGCTCCACGCAGCGCCCCCGCCGCCTCTGAGGCCTCCAGGCCGGGGTATCGACCCTCGGTGGCGTTGTCGGAGTTCATCCGCTGGCGGGATCTGACCTGCCGCTTCCCCGGCTGCGACGCACCCGTGCAACGCTGCGACATCGACCACACCGTGCCCTACCCCCAAGGCCCGACCCATCCCTCCAACACCAAGCTCTACTGCCGCGCCCACCACCTACTCAAAACGTTCTGCCCCGGCTGGTCAGACCGTCAATTACCCGACGGCACAGTCCAAATCACCACACCCACCGGCCACACCCACACCACCGAACCCCACGGCGCCGCCATATTCCCCACCCTCGGCATCCCGACCGGCGACCTCGATCCCGAACCACCAGGCCCGACCCCGAACGCAAACCCGCACCGGGCCGTGAAGATGCCCAAACGCTCACGCACCCGCGAACAAGACCGCCACGACCGCATCAACCAAGAACGACAACTACGCGCCGAACTCAACCACGACATCGAAACCGAACGCCAATACCAAGCCTGGCTCGCCGAAGAACACGGACCACCCCCACCATTCTGATGCCCCCTAGCTGGCTGTCACGGCCAGCGCCTGGGCGACCTCCTGCGCCACACGGAGGCCGGACTCGATCGCGCCTTCGATGTATCCGGCGTGATCACTTGCGGTTTCGGTGCCCGCCCAGTGGATGTCGCCGACGTATTCATCGGTATGCCATGACTTCTCGTGCCAGCTGACCGGATCGAGCACTTCCGGCCCGATGTGACCGATCAGGGGTTCCAGCACAGCCTTTCGGCGTGCGTCGACACTGAGGACGTCGAGGTCACGGGCCGCAGGTCCGCCGACGAGCACGCACAGGTGACCCGGGCCGCCACGCGGACGGCGCGCAGCCTGACGTAGGCCATCGGAATCCCTCCCTCGACTGAGCGTCAGCTTAGGGTGAAAACATGACCAACACCGTCGTCCGCGCTACGTCACCGGACGACCTCGACGCGATCAGCTCCATCTATGCCCACCATGTCGAGACCGGAGTGGCCACGTTCGAGTTGATCCCGCCGCACCGCGAGGAGTGGGAGCGCCGGCTGGCGACGGCTCGGGAACGTGAATTGCCGTTCCTCACGGCGGTACTCGATGACGAGATCGTCGGCTACGCGTACTGCGCGCCGTGGAAGCTCCGGCCGGCCTATCGGCACACCGTCGAGAACTCGATCTATCTCACCCCGCAGTGCGCCGGCCGCGGTATCGGAACGGCGCTGCTGCAAGGGCTTCTGGACGGCTGCGCTGCAGCAGGCATCCGTGAGGTCATCGCCGTGGTGGTCGACACCGACGAGGCAGCGGCATCCCTTGCCCTGCACCGCAAGCACGGCTTCGCAGAAGCCGGCCGCCTGCGGGCGGTGGGCCACAAGCACGGACGATGGCTCGACACGGTGCTGCTGCAGTGCAGCCTCCCGGTCAGCAGTTGACGAGTTCGGGCTCGCAGATCGGCTGCGAAGCCGGGTGTCGTGCGGACTCTTTGGCTGTGGACTCGGCCACAACGGGCTCGGGATCCTTGGGCTTGCTGCCCCACGGGAACGCCAGCCGGACGATCTTGCGGACCACCGAGGCGAACTGCTTGTGGATCGGGCCGGTGTTGTACGGCAGCCCGTAGCGCTGGCAGATCTCCTTGACCTCACCGGAGATCTCGGCGTAACGGTGCGCCGGGATGTCCGGGAACAGGTGGTGTTCGATCTGGAACGACAGGTTGCCGCTGAAGATGTGGAACCACTTGCCGCCGGACAGGTTCGCCGAACCCAGCAGCTGGCGGTAGTACCACTGCCCACGCGTCTCGTCCTGGGTTTCCTCGATGGTGAACTCGTGGGTGCCCTCGGGGAAATGCCCGCAGAAGATGATGGTGTAAGACCACACGTTGCGCATCAGATTGGCAGTCATGTTGCCCGCGAACACGAACGGCGCGAACGGGCCGGCGAGCAGCGGGAAGGCCACGTAGTCCTTGACGGTCTGCTTGCGGACCTTCGCCCACATCTCGCGCAGCATGTCCTTCTTGTCGCGCAGCTTGATCTCACCGGTGCGGATGCGCTCGGTCTCGAGCTCGTGCAGCGCGACGCCGTACTGGAAGAACACCATCAACAGGAAGGCGTACAAGGGATTACCCAGGTAGTAGGGGCTCCATTTCTGGTCCTCGCTCATGCGCAGGACGCCGTAACCGATGTCGCGGTCCATGTCGACGATGTTGGTGTAGGTGTGGTGCATGTAGTTGTGCGAGTGGCGCCACTGATTCGACGGGCAGGCCGAATCCCATTCGAAGTTCTGGCCCCGCAACGCCGGATCGCCCATCCAGTCGTACTGGCCGTGCATGACGTTGTGGCCGATCTCCATGTTGTCGAGGATCTTCGACAGTCCGAGCATCACGGTGCCGACGGGCCAGGCCGGCGGCAGGAACAGCAGAGCGCGGCCGCCGATTTCGAGCTTGCGCTGCATCTTGATGATGTCGCGGATGTAGGTGGCGTCGCGCTCGCCGAGATCGGCGATCGCCTTTTCACGGATGGCGTCGAGTTCGGCGCCGAAGGTTTCGAACTGTTCGGGGGTCAAGGTGTAGTGAGTCATGTCTGCGCCTTTCAGGGTCGATAGATCTCAAAGGTCGATGACGACGTCGCCGACGGGTGCGGTGACGCATATTTCGATGTCCTCGCAGTCGGCGGTGGAGATCGCGCCGGTGATCAGGTTGCGAACCGCGCCGCGAGTCTTGGATCGCGTGCAGGTGTGGCAGATGCCCATGCGGCAACCGCTTTCCGGGGTGAGGCCGGCAGCCTCGGCCTGAACCAAAAGCGGTTGGCCGTCGTCGGTCACCTCCACGTCGCTGTCGGCGAATCGGACGGTGCCGCCGGTCGATCCAGTCGGCACTGCGAACACCGGTGGCACGAAGCTCTCCGAGTGCGCGTCGGGACGAACCTCACGCACCGCGTCGACCAATGCCGGCGGGCCACAGACGAACACCGCATCGGGCTCAGCGCCGGCGAACGCCTCCGCCAGGTGAGCGGGACCGAAGTATCCGTCCAGATCCCCGGCGACCCCGTCGCGGGTGTAGCCGTGCAGGATCCGCACCCCGGCCGAGCCCATGGCGGCCAACTCAGTGCGGTAGCAGGCTTCGTCGACGCCACGTGCGTAGTGGATGAAGGTGATCTCGCCGGTGAACGCCTGTGCACGCAACGTACGCAGCATCGACATCACCGGGGTGATACCGCTGCCACCCGAGACGAACAGGATGCGTCGGGGAAGCACGGCGGGCAGGACGAAATCGCCCCCGACCGAATCGAGCCCGAGAACCATGCCGGGGTAGGCGTGGTCGCACAGGTAGTTCGATACCAGCCCGCCGTCGTGGCGACCGACGGTCAGCTCCAGGTGGCGAGCCCCTTCGGCACTGGCCGGCGAGTAGCACCGGGTGCGGCGTCGTCCGTTGATCTCGACGGAGAGATTGATGTGCTGCCCAGCCCGAAAGCCGGCGAAAGCCGCATTGGGTTCGAGGGTCAGCGTGACGCTGCGCGGCGTCTGCCGCCGCACCGCGATCACCTTGGCGCGGGCGTCGCCCAGCGTCCAGGTCGGCTCGACCAGCTCGGTGTAGCGATCAACTCCGTGCGGGCCGGTAAGCAGGTTTGCGAGCGCACTCACGCGCGGTGCCGCCAGCACCCGCCTTGCGATTGTTTGAGTGAACATGTGTACACAGTGCGCGTGCACAGGCGACTCTGTCAACGATAAAAACCCAGCGAGTGGTAGGGTTCACACCAGTGAACAGACGTACGCCCAATTCACGAACATCCACGTCACGACCGCGACGAACCGAATCGTCGTCGCGGTCGCGGGACACGCTGTCCAGGGAAGAGCGCAAAGAGGCCACCCGGCGCGCGATCATCACCGCAGCGTTGACCCTGCTGGAAGACCGCAGCTTCAGCGCGCTGTCCCTGCGGGAGGTCACCCGGGAGGCGGGCATCGTGCCCGCCGCGTTCTACCGGCACTTCGACTCGATGGATGCGCTCGGCCTGGTGCTCATCGACGAGTCGTTCCGGTCCCTGCGCGACATGCTTCGCGGTGCGCGCGCCGGCAAGCTCGACCCCCATCACGTCATCGAATCCTCGGCCGAGATCCTGATCGGCAGCTTCAACGACCGGCGCGAACACTGGCGGTTCATCGCCCGCGAACGCTCCAGCGGGGTCTCGGTGCTGCGCTACGCCATTCGCACCGAGATCCGGTTGATCACCTCGGAGCTCGCGATCGACCTGGCCCGGTTCCCCGCCCTCAAGGACTGGAGCAGCGAGGATCTCAACATCCTGGCCAACCTGTTCGTCAACGCGATGATCTCGATCGCCGAGAGCCTGGAAGATGCAGGAGACGCGGCGGCAGTCGACGCCATTCACCGCACCGCGGTCAAACAACTACGGATGATCGCCGTCGGCGTCAACGGGTGGCACAGCACCGGCTAGGGTCCGGTCATGTCCCCTGCGCAGCCACTCGACCTTGCCTACCCGCGGCCCGATATCGCCGTCATCACGCTCAATCGGCCCGACAAGCTCAATGCGTTGTCGTACGAACTGGTCGAGGCGCTGCATGCCACGCTCGACGAGATCGCGGCGAACAACGAGTGCCGGGTCGTGGTGCTCACCGGCGCCGGACGCGGATTCTGCTCGGGCCTGGACCTGAGCGATCCGAATCCACCCGAGGCCGGCGGCGGCACCGAGTTTCCCCGCTCCGGCATGCGCTGGCAGGAACGCATCGCGAACCTGACGGTCAAGCTGCACCGGCTGCGCCAGCCCGTCATCGCCGCGGTCAACGGCGCGGCCTACGGCGGTGGCTTCGCGCTGGCCGCGGCCAGCGACATCCGCATCGCGGGCCCGGCGGCGAAGTTCTGCACGCAGTTCATCAAGCTCGGTATCGGCGGCTGCGACATCGGGGTGAGCTACACCCTGCCCAGGATCATCGGTGCCGGCCCCGCGTTCGACCTGATCCTGACCGCGCGGGCGGTCGACGCACCCGAGGCACTGCGGCTCGGCCTGGTCACCCGGGTGGTCGACGACACCGCGGATCTGCTCGGCGCCGCCCTGGAGATCGCCGAAACTCTGTGTGGTTACGGGAAATTCGGTCTGGAATCGACCAAGCAGGTGCTGTGGGCCAATCTCGATGCCGGCTGCCTGGAAACGGCTCTCCACGTGGAGAACCGCAGCCAGATTCTGTCGGTCGGCACCGGCAGCCTGAGCGGGTCCGCCCAGTTCACGAAGCGCAAGTGAGAGTCACAACCTCTTCCCGTCGATCGGCACGAGCCACAGGAATCCGATCACGAGCAACCAGGCCAGCATGACGGCAACGAAGACGCACCCTGCGATCCGAAGGCGCCGAGGCGAAGTGAAAGGCAGCGTGATCACGACCATGGCCGCCATGACGCCGAGTCCACCGACAAACGATTTGGCGGCGACGAACGAACCCACGAGCCCGGCCACCACAGCCAACGGGATGACCCACCGGTAGTACTCACGCGGTATGCCGAACGGCAACATCGCTCCGTCGGCAGGCAGCACCAGATCGGGCCGATAATGCGCCAGCCAGCGCCCGATCTGCCCGGTGGGCCATTCCTTCTCGAACTCATGGGGGTAGATCGGGTCCGCACCCTGCGCGCAGATGGCCCACGCATTGAAGACGATTCGAATCGACCCGCTCATGTTGACCATGTCGATGCCGGTGATGTCGCGCCACGCGAGCTGCACTGCCTCCCCGCGCCGTTCGAACGTGATCCCGGCCGGCGACATCGTCAAAGTCTGACGCGCCCGACTGCGCCACACCCGGGTGCTGTCGGCACCGTGCAGTACGACCGGCACGGTGAAGTCGTCGCGTACCGGAGCAGTCATCGAGGTGTGCCACCACCGTCGACGATGACCACCTGCCCGGTCATGTAACTGCCTGCGTCCGAGCACATGAGCAGCGCGGCACCGACCATCTCGTCCGGGGTGGCCAGGCGCTTCATCAAAGTGCCGCCCTTCATGAGGTCGATGGCCTCCTGCGGGTTGTTGCGCATCATGTCGGTGTCGACCGGTCCCGGCGCCAAAGCGTTCACGCGGATGCCCAGCGGGGCGAATTCGGCCGCCATCGAGCGGGTCACCGACATCAGCGCGGCCTTGCCCGAGGCGTAGATCGACAGCGCCGGCGCGAAATTGAACGCTCCGACCGACACCATGTTCAGCACCGCCGCCTTCGGGCTGGCCTTCAGATGCGGCAGCGCGTGCTGCACCAGGAACACCGGCCCGCGCAGGTTCACCTCATAGGACTTGGCCCAGGCCTCCGGCGTCATCTGCCCCAACGGCTGCGCGAGCGCGTTGGCGGCGTTGTTGACCACCACGTCGATCCCGCCGAACTCGGCGACCGTGCGCTCCACCAGCACACCGAGATCGTCGATGTTGCCGCTGTGCGTGGGCACTCCGATCGCCTGTCCCCCGAGCTCGCGCAGATGCTCGGCGGCCCGTTCGCAGGCATCGGCCTTGCGGCTGGCGACCACCACGCGCGCGCCGGCCAGCGTAAAGCCCTCGGCGAGAGCCAATCCGATGCCACGGGTGCCACCGGTCACGATCACGGTCCGGTCGGTCATGTCGAACAAATGGTCAAAAGTCTCACGGTTCACCCCGTCAGTAGAACATCACCATGGTCCGGCCACGCAAGGTCAGCCCAATACGCGGGAACTGACGAACTCGCGGTCTTCGCCGGTGATCGGGTCGGTGAACTCGAGGCGGTGGGCCAGCAGCTGCAGCGGACTCCCGAAATCGTCGGGTGCTACGTCGATCACGTTGGGGTACAGGGAGTCAGCGATGATCGGCAACCCGATCGAGGCCATGTGCACGCGCAACTGATGCGTCCGCCCGGTCCGCGGCGACAGCCGGTACAACCCGTTTGCCATGTCCTCGATGTACGTCTCGGCGTTGGGCTCGCCGGGCTCCTCGAAAGCCTGTAACTGCCCGCGGTGCTTGATGATCCGGCTGCGCAATGTGGCAGGCAGCGGCACCGTCGCCGTGCCGTCGGAGCGAGCCAGATACGTCTTGCGAGTACCGCCCTCGGCGAACAGCCGCTGATATCGGCCCCGGACCTCGCGGCGCGCGGTGAACAGCAGCACACCCGCGGTCAGCCGGTCCAGCCTGTGCGCGGGGCTCAGTTCCGCCAGACCCAGTTCGCGACGCAGCCGCACCAGCGCGGTCTGCACGACGTGCCCGCCACGGGGCATGGTGGCCAGGAAATGCGGCTTGTCGACCACCACGATGTCGTCGTCGCGGTACAGCACCGGAATGTCGAACGGCACCTCCACCTCGTCGACCAGGTCGCGGTAGAAGTAGACGTGCGCGCCGGCAGGCAACGTCGTCGTCGCGTCGACCGTCGTGCCGTCCGGCAGGACCACCTCTCCGGCAAGCACTTTCGCGCCGATGCCGAACCGCTGCTCCAGCTCGTCGTACACATTGCCGCCCAAGAGGCGCAGCCGCGCCGGGCCCAGACCGTCACGCACCGGCAGCGGCGGGCGCTCTCTCAAGATCGCGTCAATTCAACGGCACGGGTTCGAGAATCTCGGCGCGCGCCTCCGGCGCGGCCTGGCGCAACGCATCGGCGGACTCGTCGTCGGGCTGGGTCTGGGAAAGCACCTCGGCCTCCACCCGGGCGATGTAGGTGGCGACCTCACGGTCGACGTCCTCGGCGGTCCAACCCAGCACGGGCGCAACCACTTCGGCGACCTCACGCGCACAGTCGACGCCCCGGTGCGGGTACTCGATGGCAATCCGCATCCGCCGGGCCAGAATGTCCTCGAGATGCAGCGCCCCTTCAGCGGCGGCGGCGTAGTAGGCCTCGACCTTGAGATACACCGGCGCATCGGTGATCGGAGCCAGCAGCTCGGGCTTGTCCTCCGCCATCTTGAGCACCTCACCGATCAGCGAGCCGTAACGATCCAGCAGGTGCCGGACGCGGTACGGGTGCAGCCCGTAATGCTTCCCGACGAACTCCGTCTGGTTGATCAAGGCGAAGTACCCGTCGGCCCCCATCAACGGGACCTTCTCGGTGATCGAGGGGGCCACCCGGGCCGGGATGAACTCCGCGGCAGCGTCGATCGCGTCGGCCGCCATCACCCGGTAGGTGGTGTACTTCCCGCCCGCGATGGCCACCAGACCCGGCGAGGGCACCGCGACGGCGTGCTCACGCGAGAGCTTGGAGGTTTCCTCACTCTCACCGGCCAGCAGCGGACGCAGCCCCGCGTACACGCCGTCGATGTCATCGTGGGTCAGCGGGGTGGCCAACACCGTGTTGACGTGGCCCAGGATGTAGTCGATGTCGGCCTTGGTCGCGGCGGGATGCGCGAGGTCCAGATTCCAGTCCGTGTCGGTGGTGCCGATGATCCAGTGCGTGCCCCACGGAATGACGAACAGCACCGATTTCTCGGTGCGCAGGATGATCGCCACCTCGCTGACGATCCGGTCGCGTGGCACCACGATGTGCACACCCTTGGAGGCACGCACCCGGAACCGGCCGCGTTCCTTGGACAATGCCTGGATCTCGTCGGTCCACACCCCGGTGGCGTTGACCACGACATGGCCCCGCACCTCGGTGATGGCCCCGTCCTCGGAATCGCGCAGCGTGACACCCACCACGCGATCACCTTCGCGCAGCAACGCCACCACCTGGCTGGACGAGCGCACCACCGCGCCGTAGTGGGCGGCGGTACGCGCCACGGTCATGGTGTGGCGGGCGTCGTCGACGACCGTGTCGTAGTAGCGGATCCCGCCGATGAGCGAGCTGCGCTTGAGCCCGGGAGCCAACCGCAGCGCCCCGGCCTTGGTCAGATGCTTTTGTGCCGGAACGGATTTCGCGCCACCGAGCTGGTCATAGAGGAAGATGCCCGCCGCGATGTACGGCCGCTCCCACCAGCGGTTGGTCAGCGGGAACAGGAACGGCAACGGTTTCACCAGGTGCGGTGCGAGCGTGGTCAGGCTCAGCTCCCGCTCGTACAGGGCCTCGCGAACCAGCCCGAACTCCAACTGCTCGAGGTAGCGCAGCCCGCCGTGGAACATCTTGGAGCTGCGACTGGACGTGCCCGACGCGAAGTCACGGGCCTCGACCAATGCCACTTTCAGTCCCCGGGTGGCCGCGTCCAACGCCGCACCGGCGCCGACGACACCGCCGCCGATCACCACCACGTCGAATTGTTCGCTGCCGAGTCGTTGCCAGGCTTGCGCCCTTTGCTGCGGACCGAGGAAGGTTTGCCCATCGCCCGGTGCTGAGATCGGGTCAGTCACGATCCCCAGGCTACGTGGGTGAGGTGGGATCTGCCCGATTCTCTAGTCCAGGTCGTCGTGTTTCATCAACTGACGCGCCGCCTCGGTGATCGAGCCGGACAACGACGGGTACACCGAGAAGGTCTGGGCCAGCTCGTCGACCGGGATGCCGTTCTGCACGGCCAGCGCGATCGGCAGGATCAATTCGGAGGCGATCGGCGCCACCACCACGCCGCCGATAACCACGCCGGTGGCCGGACGGCAGAAGATCTTGACGAAGCCGCGGCGCAGGCTGGACATCTTGGCCCGGGCGTTCGTGTTGAGCGGCAGCGTCAGGGTGCGGGCCGGCACGGATCCGTCGTCGATCGCGGCCTGCGGCACTCCGACCGCGGCGATCTCGGGCCGGGTGAACACCGCCGCGGCGACGGTTCGCAGCCGGATCGGGGCCACCGCCTCGCCCAGAGCGTGATACATCGCGATGCGTCCCTGCATGGCCGCCACCGAGGCCAGCGGCAGCAGGCCGGTGCAGTCGCCGGCCGCGTAGATGCCGGGCACCGAGGTCCGCGACACGCGGTCGACGTTGAGGTAGTTGCCCGGTCCGAGCTCGATGCCGACGCGCTCCAGCCCTAGGCCGCCCGTGTTGGGTACCGAGCCGACGGTCATCAGGGCGTGGCTGCCCTCGACGACCCGGCCGTCGGCCATGGTGACCCGGACGCCGTCGTCGGTACGGGTGACCGATTCGGCGCGGGCGTTCTTGATGAGCGTCACACCGCGCTCGGAGAACACTTCCTCCAGCACGGCGGCGGCGTCGGAGTCCTCGTGCGGCAGGATCTGGTCGCGGCTGGCCACCACCGTCACGGTCACGCCGAGCTCGGTGTAGGCGTTGACGAACTCGGCGCCGGTGACACCCGAGCCCACGACGACAAGGTGTTCGGGCAGCGATTCGAGGTCGTATAGCTGGCGCCAGTTGAGGATGCGTTCCCCATCGGGCGCCGCATTGGGCAGTACGCGGGGGCTGGCGCCGGTGGCGATCAGCACCACATCGGCGGTGAGCTGGCTCACCGCGCCGTCCGGACCGGTGACCTTGACGCGGTGCTGCGCCATGCCCGGGACGTCGTCGATGAGTTCGCCACGGCCCGCGATCAACTCGATTCCCTCGCTGCGCAGCCGCCCGGCGATGTCGTCGGACTGCGCCGTCGCGAGGTTCTTGACCCGCTCGTTGATCTGCGGCAGCGAGATCTTGGATTGCTCGAAATCCAGTGAATACCCCAGGTTGGGGGCTCGACGGAGTTCGGTGCGCACACCCGTGGAAGCGATGAACGTCTTGGACGGCACGCAGTCCCACAGCACGCAGGCGCCACCGATGCCGTCGCAGTCGACGATGGTGACGTGAGCGACCTCCGGGCCGCGGGCGGCGGCGACAAGTGCCGCCTCATATCCGGCGGGTCCGCCGCCGATGATCACGATGCGGGTAGCCACGGGACTAACCTAACCAACTTCGCCGATTAAGCTGTCTTACCGTGCCGCTGTACGCCGCGTATGGATCGAATATGCACCCGGAGCAAATGCTCGAGCGGGCTCCGCACTCGCCGATGGCGGGTACCGGGTGGCTGCACGGCTGGCGCTTGACGTTCGGCGGTGAGGACATCGGCTGGGAAGGCGCGCTGGCCACCGTCGTCGAGGACCCGCTGTCGAAGGTGTTCGTCGTGCTCTACGACATGACGCCGGCCGACGAGCAGAGCCTGGACCACTGGGAAGGGTCCGAGCTCGGGTTCCACAAGAAGATCCGCTGCCGGGTGGACCGGCTCTCGTCGGACACCACCACCGATCCGGTGCTGGCTTGGCTGTATGTCGTCGACGCCTGGGAGGGCGGCCTGCCCTCGGCGCGCTATCTCGGGGTGATGGCCGACGCCGCGGAGATCGCCGGCGCGCCGGCGGAGTACGTGCACGATCTGCGCACCCGCCCCGCCCGCAACATCGGTCCGTAGCTGGTCCCCCTCCCCCTGCACCGCCAGGCCCCTGGCACCGCGAGCGTGCGCGTCTGCCGCCCGACACGCCGCATTTCGTCAGCATTCTGAGCACCCTCACGCCGCGCGAGCGGAACTCAGCTGCCCGTTGATCCGCGCCACCAGCTCGCCACGTCGTTCTCTGACGTCCTCGAAGACAATTCCGATGACGGTCCACCCGACCTTCATCAATGCGGCGGTACGTCTTCGGTCGTTGCTCAACGCATCGGGATTGGCGTGCCAATCCAAGCTGTCGTACTCGACCGCGACCTTCTGGTGCGGCCACGCGAAGTCGAGACGTCTGAGATTCCCGTTCCCGTCGACCACCTCGTACTGCAATTCCGGCACCGGCAAGCCGCCGTCGAGCATGACCAACCGCGCCTCACTCTCCATCGGTGACTCGGCGCGCCCGTCGGCGAGCGCGATCAGGTTGCGGACAGCGACGATGCCGCGACGTCCGGCCTGGTCCAGGGCCGCCCGCCAGAGATCGGCCCGCGTGCACGTGCCGCTTCGCAACGCGGCGTCCAGGGTGGCCAGAGCTCGTGGCCGACGTAGCGTCCGGGCCACCTCGATGGCGGTCCACGCCGGCGCCGCGACGTATCTGCCATCGACGGAAATCAGTGGCGCGCCATCCCTTCGATGCACCACCAATCCGTCTGCCGAACGCAGTTGGCAGCCTGGCGGATTGAGGACGTGCAAGTCAGCCGATCCCTCGGTGTCGAATCCGTGCACGGCTGCGGCGCTGGCCAGACAGAGGGGCACCTTCCGACCACACGCGAGATCCAGCCCACGCAACAGCAGCTGCTCTGTGGGCTCACCGTAGCAGTAGATACCGTGCCAGATCCTTTCCAGCGCACCGGACTCCACCGCAGATTCGAATGCGTGGCGCGTCAGGTGGGTCAGGATCTGTCCACTGGTGACCACACCGTTCTGTCGGTCGAGCAACTGCATCAATCGCGGGTCCATGCCGACGATCGTTGTTGGTACGCAAGACCTTCGGAAGATGCAATGTGCGGATCTGTGGATGAACTGCGCGCTGTGCACAACCGATCGCGACGAGCGTGCAGGCAATGCTCATGGTGCGCGGCGCGGCGGGCGGCAATCACGCACGCTCGCGGTGCAAGGGAACTAGGCAGAAGCGGCGACGATGTTGACCATCGTGCGCACACCCACGCCGAGCGCGCGCTCGTCGATGTCGAATGTGGGCTGGTGCAGGTCCAGCTGTGGTCCCTGTCCGCTCCACACGCCGAGCCGGCCCATGGCGCCGGGTACGTCTTCGAGGTACCAGGAGAAGTCCTCGCCGCCGCCGGACTGATGCGTGTCGGCCAGCGCGTCAGGGCCGACGGCTTCGATCGCGTGGGTCAGGATGCGGGTGGACACCTCTTCGTTGACCACCGGTGGCACCCCACGCCGGTAGTTGAGGCTGTGCTCGATGTTGAGCGGGGCCAGCAGCGCCGTAACCGTCTCTTCCACAATCGATTCCAGCGTCAGCCAGGTGTCGCGGCTCGCGGTGCGGATCGTCCCGGCCAGGGTGCCGATCTGCGGAATGGCGTTCGCGGCCACACCGGCATTGACCGCGCCCCACACCATCACAGTGTCGTGGCGAGGGTCGATCCGACGGGACAACACCCCGGGCAGCCCGGTGATCAGCGTGCCCAGCCCGTAGACCAGGTCACCGGTCAGGTGCGGCCGGGAGGTGTGCCCACCCGGCGAGTGCAGGGTGATCTCGATGGAGTCCGCTGCCGAGGTGATCGGGCCGGGCTTGGTGGCCACCCGGCCGACAGCCAGGCGCGGATCGCAGTGCAGCGCGAAAATCCGGTTCACCCCGTTCAGCACACCGGCGTTGATGGCGTCGATCGCGCCGCCGGGCATCAGCTCCTCGGCGGCCTGGAACAGCAGCCGCACCCCGACCGGCAACTCCGGCACCGACGACAGGACCATCGCCGTGCCCAGCAATACCGCGGTGTGCGCATCGTGTCCGCAGGCATGCGCGACGTTGGGCACCGTCGAGGCATAGGGCGCGCCGGTCCGGTCAGCCATCGGCAGGGCATCCATGTCGGCCCGCAGCGCGATCCGCGGGCCGTCCTCAGGCCCGAAGTCACACGTCAATCCGGTGCCGCCGGGCAGCACCTTGGGATTCAGCCCGGCCTCGGCCAGGTGCCGGGCGACGAACTCGGTGGTGGCGAACTCTTGCCGGCCCAGCTCCGGATGAGCGTGCAGATGCCGCCGCCAGGACACCATCTCGTCGTAGTTCGCCGACAGCCAGCGGGCAGCGGCGTGCTGCAACACACTCATGACGCCTGCCTCCGCTGCTGCGCGGCCAGCACGCGATCCCGCTCAGCCGGCGTCTCGGCCAGCCGAACGACGGTGCGCGCCAGCATGATTGCACCTTCGAGCACCGCCTGGTCCGCACTCGGCCCCACTGCCGCCGCGGTGAACGCCGGCTGGTGGATGGCGGCCCCGCCCGAGTCGATACCGATCACCGGATGGATACCGGGCATCACCTGGCTGATGTTGCCCATGTCGGTACTGCCAAGCGGCACACTCGCCTCCACGTTCTCCGGCAACGGGCTACGGCCCAGCCGCAGCATCTCGGCACGGATGGTCTCCGACAGCCACGGGTCGGGCGTCAGCTCGGCGTAGGCAGGCGCGATCTCGGTGACCCGGTGCTCGCAGCCCGTCGCCAGAGCTCCGGCTGAAAAACACCCGGCCATCCGGTCTTCCAGCTCACGCAGCGCGGACATGTCCGTGGCCCGCATGGTGTACCGCATCTCGGCCCGGCCCGGGATGACGTTGGTGGCCTCCCCGCCGTGAGTGACGATGCCGTGCACCATCTGCCCCGGCATGAGCTGCTGGCGCAACAGGCCGATCGCCACCTGCGCGACGGTGACCGCGTCACCGGCGTTGACTCCCAGATACGGCGCCACGGCGGCGTGTGACTCGCGGCCGGTGTAATCGACCGTGACCTCGGACAGCGCCAGCGAACGGGCCGCGGCGATATCCACCGGCCCGGGGTGCAGCATGACGGTCGCCGCGATGTCGTCGAACACTCCGGCGTTGAGCAGCAACACTTTTCCGCCGCCGAGCTCCTCGGCCGGGGTTCCGACGAGCACTACGGTCAGGCCCAGTTCGTCGGCCACGTCGGCCAGCGCCAGGGCGGTGCCGACCGCCGAGGCCGCAATGATGTTGTGCCCGCAGGCATGCCCGATCTCGGGCAGCGCGTCGTACTCGGCGCAGATCCCGACGACGAGCGGGCCGCTGCCGTAGGTGGCGCGGAACGCGGTATCCAGACCGCCGGCTCTCTCGGTGATCTCGAATCCGTACTCGGCCGCCAACGCTTGTGTCTTGGCGCAGCTGCGATGCTCGGCGAAGGCCAACTCCGGCTCGGCGTGGATCGAATGCGAGAGCTCGATCAGGTCGCCACGACGCCGGTTGATCGCGTCCTCGACGCTCAGCGAGGCAGTGGCAGACGGCATCCTCGCAGTATCTCACTGTGCGGATTTGTTCTTCGCGCGAGCGCTCATCACGGCGGTTTCCGGCGGTTAAGCTCGCCTATCGTGACCGATCCCCAGGCGTCCAGCCAGGCAGCCGCCTCCATCGCAGAGCGCACCGGCGTCGATCGCCACGACGTCGCGGTCGTGCTCGGTTCGGGTTGGGCACCCGCGGTGACCGAGCTCGGCGATCCGGTCGCAACGGTGCCGATGGCCGATCTGCCGGGCTTCACCCCGCCGAGCGCGGAGGGCCACGGTGGCCAGGTGCACTCGCTGCGCGTCGGTGATCACCGGGTGCTGGTGCTGGCCGGCCGCATCCATGCCTATGAAGGCCATGACCTGCAGCACGTGGTGCATCCGGTGCGGACTGCGGCCGCCGCGGGCGCATCCACGGTGGTGCTCACCAACGCGGCGGGCGGGCTGCGTGCCGAATACCGGGTGGGCCAGCCGGTGCTGATCAGCGACCATCTCAACCTCACCGCACGGTCCCCGCTGGTCGGGGCACAGTTCGTCGACCTGGTCGACGCCTATTCCCCCGCGCTGCGGGCGCTGACCCGCGAGATCGAGCCGACCCTGGCCGAAGGCGTCTACGCGGGGTTGCCGGGCCCGCACTACGAGACCCCGGCCGAGATCCGGATGCTGCGTACCCTCGGCGCCGACCTGGTCGGTATGTCCACGGTGCACGAGACGATCGCCGCCCGGGCCGCGGACCTGCAGGTACTGGGCATCTCGATGGTGACCAACCTGGCCGCGGGGATGACGGGTGAGCCGCTCAGCCACGCCGAGGTGCTCGAGGCCGGACGTCAGTCCGCAACCCGGATGGGTGCGCTGCTGCGTTCGGTGATCGAACGGATCTAGCCGACGAGATATCGCTGCAGCGTGGGACCGATCCAGTCGACGACCTGCCGGCGGGGCATGTCGACCAACGGCGGGAATTCCAGCACGTAGCGACACAGGGCCATCCCCAGCACCTGCGACGCCGCAAGGCTGGCCCGCACCGGGGTGTCGGGGGCCTGACCGGTCAGTTTGGCGATCGCCGGCGCGAGTTGCGCGGCGAAGATCGTGCGCATCCGCTCGGCGACGGCCTCGTTGGTGACGCCGGCCCGCAACAGGATCAACAGCACCTCGTCGCGCTCCCAGCGTTCCAGGAAATGCGCGGCCAGCGCGGCGCCGACCTGCTCATGCGGCACCTGGGTGAGATCGGGTAGCTCGAGATCGAATTCGGCCGCCGCGGCGAACAGCCGTTCCTTGTTGCCGTAGTAGCGCATCACCATCGCAGGGTCGATCCCGGCATCGGCCGCAATCGCCCGGATGGTCGCGCGCTCGTACCCGTCGGCGGCGAACCGCTCACGAGCCGCGGCGAGGATGACGGACTTGGTCTCGGCTGCCGGTCGTCGCATGTCAACAATTGTAGGCCAACAACCGTTGACATTGCGCGCAAAGACTCCTACCTTGAAGTCAACAGTTGTTGACCAACGGTTGTTGACAAAGGAGCCGAAGATGCAAACGACCACTACCGACGTCCTCATCGCCGGAGCCGGACCCGTCGGCCTGACCGCCGCCATCGTGCTCATCCAGCACGGTCACGACGTGACAGTCGTCGACCGCCAGACCGAGGGCACCAACACCTCGCGGGCAGCCGTCGTTCATCCCCACACGTTGGAACTGCTGGAGCCCTACGGCGTGGTCGACGAACTCGTCGCGCGAGGAGTGCACACCCCGACGTTCGCCATCCGGGACCGAGACGAACTTCTGATCGCGGTGCCGTTCAGTGACTTGCCGACGCGCTACCCGTACACGCTGATGATCTCGCAGGCCGACACCGAGGCATTCCTGCTCAACCGGCTGGAGGAACTCGGCGGCAAGGTGGTCCGCCCGGCGTCGGTCACCGAGATCCGGCAGTCCGACGATCACGCGATCGCCACCTTCTCCGACGGCCGGGAAATCCGGGCCAGGTACCTGATCGGCGCCGACGGCATGCACAGCACGGTCCGCGACCAGGCCGGGATCGCGTTCAGCGGCGGCACGTACGGCGAATCGTTCGCGCTGGCCGACGTCCGCCTGTCCGGCGGCGTGCCCGCCGACGAGGTGATCCTCTACTTCTCACCGGCCGGACTGGTCGTGGTGGCGCCGTTGCCCGACGGGCTGTACCGCATCGTCGCCACCGTCGAGGAAGCGCCGCAGCACCCCGACACCGCGTTCGTGCAATCACTGCTGGATGAACGCGGCCCGGTGGCGCGGCCCGCCGTCGTCGAAGAGATCGTCTGGGGATCGCGCTTCCGGGTCCATCACCGGGTCGCCGATGCGTTCCGCGCCAACCGAATCCTGCTGGCCGGCGACGCCGCCCACGTGCACTCCCCCGCCGGCGGGCAGGGCATGAACCTCGGGATCGAGGACGCCGTCGTCCTGGGCGAGCACCTGTCGCAGGTGCTCGACGCCGTGGCCGACGACGGGTTGCTCGACGAGTACGCCGCCGCCCGGCGCCGCACCGCACGCGGCGTCGTCTCGATGACCAGCCGGCTCACCGAACTCGCCACCGCATCAGCCCGCCGCCGCCCCATCCGCAATCGCGTCATGCGCCTGGCCGGCAAGCTGCCCGCCGTTCGCCGGGCGTTGGCCTGGCGGTTGTCTGGTCTGGACCGACGTTGAGCAGAGGAGAAACCCGATGAAGCTCGTCAATGATCAACTCGCGGAACCGGTCCGGCTCATCCCGCCGACGGACAACGGATTTCTGCTGCTGGCAGCCGAGGCCGGGCGGTGGGCCGGGCCGCTGCCCCTGCCGTCCCGCACGCGCCGCCGACTGGCCGAGCGTCTCACCGGCTACGCCGAACAGCTGACGAGACGCGACGACGTCGTCGAGGCCGTGGTGTTTCGGGCAGCGTTGCGGCCACCCGGTGAAGGGGCGGCACTGCTGGCGCGCGCGGGAGTCCGTCCGGCCCGTTACGACCTGGTTGTTCTGATCCGCACGACCGACGTCGACGTGACCGGCAGCGTGCGAGCGGACGACGCCTATCGCGCCATGGTTTCCGAGATCCGCCGAGAGGCACGGCACACCTATTACATGGCGGCCGACAACGTCGCCCGGATCGCCGACGTCGACCACACCACCGACCGCTGGTTCCTGTTCAACTACTTTCACTGTCACTCAGCCGAAACGGTCTATGCCACATGGGAATACACAGCAGGATGGTTCCAGCGCCACACCGCTCTGCCTGACTCGACACTGCTCTCCCCGCGGCCCGGCGAGCCGAGCGATTACAGCGTGGTGAACCACGCCGGCTGGCCGGCACTGCGGGTGTTCCTGCCCAGTCTGCTGTTCCGTCGCAGTTTCCGGTCGTTCGTGCTGGCCAATTTCAAGGCCAACGACGTCGCGGCTCAGCCGGTCATCTATCGCCGGGCGGCGGCGACCGGCTCGTCTACTGCCCGACCCTGACGCCGCCTGCCCAACCGCGCCATCACCCGGGCCATCAGCGGCGCCACGAACAGCATGAGCAAGACCCTTAGCACCTGGGCGGCGATGATGAACGTGACGTTGGAGCCGGTTTCGACCGCGGTGGCCAGCACCGCGTAGACCCCACCCGGGCTGGTCGCCAGATAGCCCTCGAGTTGCGTCGCCCCGGTGACGTCGGCCAGCACCACACCGAGGCCGGCCGTGGCCACCCCGAGCACCACGATCAACGTCAACGCCAGCGGAAGGATCCGGCCGATGGCACGCAGCGACTCGCGGGTGAAGGCGATACCGGCCTGCCAGCCGATCACCATGTAGGCCGCCTGCACCAGCACCGCCGGGACCGTCAGTCCGAAGGACAGGCTGGTCAATTGCAGTGCGACAGTCAGGGCCAGCGGGCCCAGCAGCCCGGCCCCGGGCAGTTTGACCCACCGGCCGCCGACCGCACCGACAGCCACGATGACGGCCAGCATCGCCAGGCTCAGATACCAAGGTGCCGAATCGGTTTCGATCGGGGCTGCCGGATGCGACCGATCGGCATGGAAGACAAGGGTCACCACGAGCGGAATGGTCGCGGTGACGAGTGCGACCCGCAGGTATTGGACGACGGAGACGACGCGATCGTCGCCGCCGAGTTCACGCGCGATGGCCACCAGACCCGACGCACCGCCTGCCACGAGAGCCAGCGACCCGGTCAGCGGGCTGACATCGCGGTGCAATCCGAGCAACCCGCCGGCCACGATGCTCAGGACCAATGTGGCCACGGTGATCGCCAGCACGATCGCCCAGTCCGAGCCGATCGCGCTGACGGCATCCCGGTGGACCATCGTGCCGATGTAGACGCCGAGCACGCCTTGGGCGATCACCCCGGCCAGGCGCGGCATCCGTTCCGGGGCCAACGCGGCCAGGGCCAGCCCGATGCCCACCACCAGCCCGGCGAACAGCGCGGCCGAGGGAACCCCGACGAGGTTGAGCGGCACGGTGACGACGACAGTGGCGATGACCAGCAGTGCCCACCGCAGCATCCGCGTCATCCCGTCTCGCACCTCCTACCGAAAATAGTAAGGCATCCCTTCAAACTAATGATTTACCTGCAGGGATCTAAATGCCACGATAGGCGTAAATACCAAGGTATAACTTGTCTATGGCAGCAACATCAGCGACCGAACTACGCGAGTCGATGATGGCGGTGGCCCGCCAGATGCGACGGCACCGCCCAGACCACGGACTGACCTTGAGCCAGCTGGAACTACTCAGCGAGACCAGTCGCAGCGGCACCACGACCCCCGCCGAGATGGGCGCTCGGCTGCATGTCCGAGCACAGTCGCTGACCGACAGCATCAATGAACTCGTCCGCCGAGGCCTGATCGCCCGGCGTCCCGACGACAATGACCGTCGGCGTCAGCTCATCGAGATCACCGCGGCAGGGACGTCGTTGCTGCAGGCCGACCGCGCCGAACGGGACGCCTGGCTGCACGCCACGATGCGGGAGAACCTGACCGAATTGGAGTTCGATCTCTTGATGCTGGTAGCACCGGTCCTGCGCAAGCTGGCGTACTCCGACGTCACTGAGGGCACACTTGGGTCATGACCTCCATCGCGACCGCCGCCGCCGAATGGATCGCACATGACCCCGACCCTCAGACCGCGGCCGAATTGTCCGCCTGCAGCCCGGATGAGCTCGACCGCCGATTCAACAACCCGCTGACTTTCGGCACCGCCGGGCTGCGCGGACCGTTGCGCGGCGGGCCCGACGCGATGAACCTGGCCGTCGTCATGCGCACCACGTGGGCGCTCGCACAGGTGCTCAAGGACAGATGCCTGGGCGGGTCGCACGTAGTGGTGGGCCGTGACGCGCGGCACCGCTCCGACGAGTTCGCGCTGGCCGCGGCCGAAGTGCTTGCCGCCGAGGGTTTCCAGGTCCTCCTCATGATGGCGTCCGTGCCGACACCAGTGGTCGCCTACACGGTCCGGCATCTGCCCGCGGTGGCCGGGATCCAGATCACCGCATCGCACAACCCGCCCACGGACAACGGTTACAAGGTGTTTCTCGACGGCGGCATGCAGCTCATCTCCCCCGCCGACCGCGAGATCGAGGCCGCGGTGGCCCGCGCCCCCTACGCCGACGAGATACCCAGGGCCGCAGTGGAAACCGGTGGCCTGCACCAGGTCTACGGCTACCTGGAACGGGCCGCGCGGGTACGCCGCACCACGGGTTCGGTGCGAGTGGCCCTGACTCCGCTGCACGGTGTCGGCGGCGAATACGCCCTTGATGCACTTGCCCTGGCCGGATTCGACGACGTGCACGTGGTCGAGGAACAGTTCAACCCCGACCCGAACTTCCCCACCGTCACCTTCCCCAACCCCGAGGAGCCCGGCGCCGTCGACGCACTCCTGGCCCTGGCCGACGATGTCGACGCGGAGATCGCGATCGCGCTGGATCCCGATGCCGACCGGTGCGCCGTCGGAGTGCCCGGACCGGACGGCTGGCGCATGCTCACCGGCGACGAAACAGGTTGGCTGCTGGGCGATTACATTCTGTCCCAGCTCGAGCCGGGCCCGGTCAGCGAAGCGGCCCTGGTGGCGAGCACCGTGGTCTCGTCGCGGATGCTGGCATCGATCGCGGAGGCCCACGGTGCCCAGCACGCCGAAACGCTCACCGGGTTCAAATGGCTGGCCCGCGCCCAATCGCCCGGCAACACCCTGGTCTACGCCTACGAGGAAGCCATCGGTCATTGCGTCGACCCGGCCTCGGTACGCGACAAGGACGGAATCAGCGCCGCGATCCTGGCTGCCGACCTGGTGGCTGCGCTGCGCGATCAGGGTCGCACCGTGCTCGACGCCCTCGACGATCTGGCCAAGTTCCACGGCGTGCACGTGACGGGGGCCGTCACCCGCCACGTCGATGATGCCCAGGCCGCCATGACCCGGTTGCGCGAGTCCCCGCCGACCGAGTTGGCCGGCATCACCGTCACCACAGAGGATCTGCTGGCGCGAGTCGGCCAACAGCGCACCGACGCCCTGATCTTCACCGGCAGCGACGCGGACACCTCGGTTCGCGTGGTGGTCCGACCGTCGGGGACCGAGCCGAAACTCAAGTCCTACACCGAGGTCCGCTGCGCGCCGACCGATGATCTGAACACCGCCCGGGCGCATGCCCAGAAACTCAGCCAGGATCTGGCCGACGCGGCAGCACGCTGGTAGCCGCAAAACGCGATGCCGGACTGGACCTATCAACCGCTGCGCCCCATCGCGTCAGCGGTCATCGGGGAACGCCGTACCCAGCGCTGGGCCCTACGGTTCTTGGCCACGCTGGTCGAGGCGGGCGGGTATCGCTGGATTCCGCGGGTTTTCGACCATCCACCGGTCCCGCCCGACTGGGTGGGCCGGTTCGGGGCCGTGGTCCCGCCGGCTGTGGCTCGCGACGCCGTGCTGGTGCTACCGGTCCAGGGGGCCGGCCTGATCGAGATCGCGCCGGTATCGGCCGGCGACGTCGAGACCGTCCGGGAGGCCGCCTCCGGCCGCCGCTGCCGTGTCATCGCCCGCGTGGATTCGGCCGAGGTCGCCGATCTGCTCGCCGGTGACGTCGACGAGGTCGCCGTCGGCCCGGCGGGCGACACTCACTATCTGACCGACCCGGACGTCGCTGCCGCCGTCGACGCTCTTCGGGATCCCGGCGTCGTCGTCCTCGCCCGACCCACGGTGCTGCTGGCGACCGGACCAGGCTGGTTCAACCGCGTGATCGAGGCGGCGGCGCAACCGTCACCGCGGCCTCCCGGCCTGGCCGACGCCGGACTCAACCCGTTTCGTTGGCCGGGCTGGTTGTGGGGTGTGCTGGCCGGGCTCGGATTGATCGTGGCCGGAATCGGCGCGGGCGCCATCGCACTGGGGCCGGTGTTGTTGAGCTATGACCGTTCCTATCTCGGCCTGGGACTGGACGACCTGCACCGGATCAACGACAACCTGGTGCATTTCATCCAGCATGACCGGATCAGCATGGCAGGCAACATGATCGGCCTGGGCGCCCTGTACACCGGACTGTGCTGGGGTGGCATCAGACGTGGTCTGGTCTGGGCCCGCAATGCCCTGCTGATCTCGGGGTCGGTCGCGTTTCTCACGCTGTTCTATTTCGTCGGAACAGGTTTCGTCGACCCGCTGCACACCCTGGTGGTGGTGACACTGTTCCCCATGCTGCTCGCCGCGGTGTGGAACAAGCCGGACCCGCCCCGGCGGCGGTCCCTCCCGGACGGTCCGGAGACACAACGCCGGCGCGCGCTGTGGGGCCAGCTGTTGTTCATCGGCCTGGGCGCCGGGCTCGCCGCAGCCGGGGCAACCATCTCCTTCGTCGGACTGACCGACGTATTCGTCTCCACCGACCTGGGATTCATGCACACCCACGGTGCGGCCCTACGGAACGCCGACCCGCAACTGGTCAGCTTCATCGCCCACGACCGGGCCGGGTTCGGCGGGGCGTTGATCGGTTCCGGGCTCGCGATCGCGTTGATCGCGATGTGGGGGTTCCGACGCGGCGAACGCTGGGTGTGGTGGTCGTTGTTGATCGGGTTCGTGACGGGCACGCTGCCGGCGTTGGCCGTGCACTACGCGATCGGCTACACCACCTTCATCCATCTGCTGCCGGTGTACGTCCTCGTCCTCGTCCTCGCCACCGCCGCGGCACTGGTGTTGTCCCGGCCCTACCTGACGGCCAGGTCCCCTCAGCGCGGACCGAACTGACGGTCCCCGGCGTCCCCGAGTCCGGGGACGATGTAGGCGATCTCGTTGAGGCCTTCGTCGATGGTCGCGGTGACGAGCCTCATGTCCGGGGCGACCTTTTCGATCGCCTCGATCCCCTGCGGCGCGCACACCACACACACCGCGGTGATGTCGACGGCGTTGCGTTCCTTCAACAGGTCGATGGTGTAAGCCATCGACCCGCCGGTCGCCAGCATCGGGTCGAGCACGAACACCGACCTCTTGCTCAGATCGTCGGGCAGCGACGCCAAGTACGGCGTCGGGTGATGCGTCGTCTCGTCGCGCGCCATCCCGACGAAACCCACCTGCGCCTCGGGGATCAGGGCGTGCGCCTGGTCGACCATCCCGAGCCCGGCCCGTAGCACCGGCACCAGCAGGGGCGGATTCGCAAGCCGTGAACCGGTGGTGTCGGTGACCGGGGTACGCACCGCGATCTGCTCGGACGCCGCGTCCCGGGTGGCCTCGTACACCAGCATCAGGGTGAGGTCGCGTAGCGCCGCACGGAACCCCGCATTGTCGGTTCGCTCATCTCGCAGGGTGGTCAGCCGTGCGGCGGCCAGGGGGTGGTCGACGACGCGTACATCCATGCGCTGACCTTAACGGTCGGTGGCGCTGCCGTGCAGGTGGATCCGGTGACGGCGCCACGCACTACGGACTACGGGTTTTCAAGGGTCCGCAAGGGGGCACTGCCGAACCAGTCTGAGGTGGCGTCCGCTCTTGTTCCCGAACTTGGAGATCTGATCATGACGAAAGTCGCCGCCGCCCCGTCGACCGGTACCGCGCCCGTGGCCGTCCGATGACCCTGAGCGTCGACGCGGAGGACCTCGACGTCGAGTCCGACGCGCAACTGACGGCCCGGTTCGTCCGGGAGGCCATGCCGTTCCACACCATTCTGTTGCGCACCGCACGACGACTGACGCACAGCCATGCCGACGCCGAGGACCTGGTCCAGGACACGCTGATGAACGCCTACACCGGTTTCCGGCGGTTCGAGCCGGGCACCAATCTGCGGGCCTGGCTGTTTCGCATCCTGCACAACCGGTGGATCAGCACGCACCGGATGAAGCAGCGCCGTCCCGATACATTCGCTGTCGCCGAGATCACCGACAGCGACATGTTCGGCAACGCAATACATTCCGCGACTGCCGAGCGTTCCGCCGAGGACCGCGCCCTCGACGTGTTCTGCGACGACCGCGTCCGCGATGCGGTGTTGACGCTGCCCGAGGGATTCCGAACGGTGTTGTACTACGCCGATATCGAGGGCTTCACCTACGCCGAAATCGCGGCGCTCATGGAAATCCCACTGGGAACAGTGATGTCGCGCATCGCCCGTAGCCGCGAACGCCTGCGGGTTGCGCTTGGCCCCATCGCAGACGACCTGTGGCCGACGCACGAAGCCGACGACACCCAGTGTGTCGCCTGACCGCCAACAGCCTGACCGACGACAGAAGGACACCATGGAATCCGGATCGACAGAACTCAAAGGATACCGCGCGCTGGTCACCGGCGGCACCGCAGGGATCGGGTTGGCCTGTGCCGACCTGCTGGCCCGGGCGGGTGCAGCGGTCACCATCACCGGCAGAGACGAACGACGCGGACGGGACGCCGCAGCCGCACTCGGCGGGGAGGTCCGATTCGTCGGCGCCGATCTCGGTGACCTGGACTCGGTGCAATCCCTTGCTCGGCAATGTGATCAGCTCGACATCCTGGTCAACAATGCCGCCGCGTTTCCCGGTGCGCTCACCGTGGAACAGGATGTCGCCTCGTTCGAGCAGACCTTCGACACCAATGTGCGCGGCACGTATTTCCTGGTGGCCCAATTGGTGGGCGGCATGCTGGAGCGGGGCCGCGGCAGCATCGTCAACGTCACCTCGATGGTCGCGTCGAAAGGGGTGCCCGGCGCCTCGGCCTACAGCGCGTCCAAGGCCGCGGTCGAATCGCTGACCCGCACTTGGGCCGCCGAATTCGGTTCCGGCGGTGTACGGGTCAACAGTGTGGCGCCGGGCCCCACCCGCACCGAAGGCGTCCAGGCACAGTGGGGCGACACCAACGAGGAACTCGGCCGGGCCCTGCCGCTGGGACGCACGGCGACTCCCGAGGAGATCGCCCACGCGGTGCTGTTCCTGTCGTCGCCGCGCGCGGCTTTCATCACCGGCTCGACGCTGCACGCCGACGGAGGCGGAACCGCGATCTGAAACGCCTGCCTCGGTCCTGTCGCCGTGCGCCGCTTTCTACTGGAGGGTCGCGATCCTGAGCAAGAGCGACCCTGCGGGAGAAAACGACGCGCGCCAGCACCGCCAGCACCGCCAGCGCCGGCGAAAACTGACGGGAACCGAACGGCGGCGGCCGGCGTCCTAACCACATGCCCGCCGATACCCTGCGCGCCGACCTGGCGGCCATCCGCGCCCTTGGCGACGCCCTCAACGCTCACTCCGCCGACCTGGATGCCGTGGCCGCCACGCTGCGATCGATTCCGGCCCCGGCGCTCGGCCCGATCGGCGAGCGGTTCGCGGCCGCCTTCGCCCAGGCCGTGAGCGCACACAGCGACGCGGTCGCGGCGCTCGGCATACGGACGGGGGCCGGGGCCGTCAACGCCCGCAACACCGCCGCTGACTACTACTCCGCCGGTCAGCGGGCTGCTCAGCTGTTGCCGCGGGTGTAGCGGTGCCCAGCTCCAGCGTCGCGCTGGCCGCGCCGCTCTACGAACTACGGGCTCTGCTGGGCAACAGCCTGCCGGACCACACCGCCGCGACCGCGATGGATGGCGCGCAGGGCGCCCTGTCGGATATCGCGGCCGCGCTCGGGCGATCGTGGGACCGTGCCGCCGTGGATTGGTCGGGCACCGCCGCCACGGCGGCCGGGCAGTTCACCGCCGGCGCCGCTGCCGAGGTGACGGCGTTGGCCGAGCGGGCGCAGGCCTTGGGCGCCGCGGCCCGGGACGCGGGTTCGGCTGTGGCGCAGGCCAGGTTGCGTCTGCAGGCGATCATCGACCGCTTCGAGGAACGCGCCGCCGAATTGACTCCCCACCTCGATGAACCGGGGGTGGCCCAGGAACTGCAGGCCGAGGCACGACGCGCGATCACCGAGGCCACGACCGTCGTCGACGAACTGACTGCCGAACTGGACAAACACTCCGGCTCACTCACCGCCCCCGCCCCCGCCCTACCGCCCGCGACGGGGATGCACCCGGGCTCGGCGGGTTTCCCCGCTCCCCTCGGCTCCGGCGGTTTCACAGCGGCCCCGGCGGGGTTCACCGGGGGTGCCCCTGCCGCCGCCTCGCTGGGTGCCGATCGCTCGGACGCCCCGCTCGGACTCCGCGACCCGGGGATGTTCGGCGACGGAGTAGCGGTGCGACTGCCCGACGGCAGCACGGCGACGGCGCCCAATGCCGTGGCCGCGGGCGCCGTGCGGCACGCGCTCACCCAACTGGGAGTGCCCTACCGGTGGGGCGGCACCACGCCTGGTGTCGGGCTGGACTGCAGTGGACTGACCCAGTGGGCCTATCACGAAGCTGGTCTGGATATCCCCCGGCTGGCCCAGGAACAGGACATCGGCAAGGCGGTGTCGGCGGGATCGTTGCGGCCGGGCGACCTGGCGGTATGGGACGGACACGTCGCGATGATCGTCGGCGGCAACACCATGATCGAGGCCGGTGATCCCGTCAAGCTCTCACCGATCCGGACCACGAATGCCGGTCAGGGCTTTCAGGGATTCTGGCGGCCCACGGCGTGAGTGGTGTGCCGGCAGGCCCCGAACCGGAGACAACCTGACTGGCGTCCAGGAGCCCCCATTAGGCTGTGCCGCATGGCTGCTGACATCGTGCCGGTCCGGCTCGGGCTGACCAAGGGCGACCTTTACACACTCTGGGCTCCGCGCTGGCGGGACGCCGGCGACGAGTGGGAGGCGTTCTTGGGCGAGGGTGACGCCCTGTACGGCTTCGAATCGGTCGCTGATCTGGTGGCATTCGTCCGCACCAACACCGACAACGACCTCGCCGACCATCCGAAGTGGGACAAGCTCACCGCGGCCAACGCGCACAAGCTGCAGCCCGCCGACGACCGCGAGTACGACATCGTCGGGGTCCCCGACCTGGTCGCCGACAAGCCGACGGAGGAATCCGTCGCGAGCCTGCACCGCATCCTGGTGGTGGTGTCTTCGATCGGCTCGGTGTGTGAACTGGCGGCCATCAGCAAGTTCTTCAACGGAAACCCCGTGCTCGGCACGCTCGGTGGCGGGCTGGAAGGCTTCACCGGTCGCTCTGGGCGCAAGCGCTGGGCTGAGATCGAAGCCGTGATCGCCCGGGGCTGGGACGGTGTGCTCGACTCCATCGACGAGATCGTCGCCATTCCGGAGGAAATCGATGCGGACGCGGTCAAGAAGGCCGAGGCCGAGCTCGAGGAGCCGGCGCCCGAGGAGGACGAGGACGACCTCGCGGTCGAGACCGACGACGCCGAGGGCGGCGACGAGGACGACAGCGAGGCCGAGGCCGAGCCCGTGCGCAGCGCGGCGGACACCGCCGTCCTGGGTGACGACGAGGACTTCTGGCAGAAGGTCGGTATCGACCCGGTGCGAATCATGACCGGTTCGGGCACGGTGTACACCCTGCGCTGCTACCTCGACGACGATCCGGTCTTCCTCGGCCGCAACGGTCGCATCAGCGTGTTCAGTTCCGAGCGTGCACTGGCCCGCTATCTGGCCGACGAGCATGACCACGACCTGTCGGACCTGGCCACCTACGACGACATCCGGACCGCCGCCACCGACGGCTCCCTGCGGGTGGAGGTCGCCGAGGAGAACATCTACGTCCTCAGCGGTATCTCCGACGACATCGCCGACGGACCCGACGCCGTCGACCACGACCAGTTGGAGTTGGCCGTCGAGCTGCTGCGCGACGTCAGCGACTACTCCGAGGACAAGACCGTCGACGAGACGCTCGCCGGCACCAAGGCGCTGGGCAAGTTCGTCAGCTACGTGCTCGGCGACGAGAACGCCCGCAAGCCCGTCGCCCCGTACGCCGAGGCGGTCGAGCAGTGGGACGCGTTGGAGCGTTTCGTGGAGTCGCGCCTGCGGGCGGAGTAACCACCGCGGCGATGAGTTCTGGCCGCGGGTGCGGTCAGATCACTCATGACCGCATCGACCAGCCTCTCCACCCACACCGTCGAGGTTCCCGGCGCACGCCTGCACTATGAGGTGCGCGGAACCGGCCCACTGGTGCTGATCCTCGGCGCCCCGATGGCGGCGGCGGAATTCGCGCCGCTGGCGCACGCGCTGGCTGGTGACCACACCGTGGTCACCGCCGACCCGCGCGGCATCGCCGGTAGTTCGGTCGACGATCCGACGGAGAACTCGATCCCCGAGCGCCGGGCCGACGACGTCGCCGCGATCCTCGACGACCTGGGCGCTGCCTCCGCCGATGTGTTCGGCTCCTCGGGCGGCGCGGTGACGGGTCTTTCGCTGGTGGCCCGCCACCCCGGCCGGGTGCGTACCCTCGTCGCGCACGAGCCTCCCCTGTTGGAGTTGTTGCCCGACGCCGCGGCGCAGCGCGCGGCCACCGAGGACATCATCGCCACCTTCAACCGTGACGGGATGTTCGCGGCATGGGGCAAGTTCATGGCGAACGCCGGCTTCGACATCCCGACCGGTGCGCCGGAGATGCCGGAGCTGCCGGAGCCCGGTGATCAGGAGCTGCGCGACGCGGCGCATTTCTTCAACCACGAGCTCCGGTCCACCACCCGGTATCTGCCAGACATCCAGGCGCTGAAACGCGGCCGGGTCGTGGTGGGGCTCGGCGAGGAGTCCGGACGCCTGCTGACCCACCGGACCACGACTGCCCTGGCCGACCTGCTGGGCGCACGTCCGGTGCTGTTCCCGGGCGACCATGGTGGATTCATGGGCGCGCCAGGGGCTTTCGCCGACGTGCTCCGCACGGTGTTGCGCGGCTGACCTATCGGGCGCCGGTCAGCTCTTGACGACTTTCGGCGCGTGCCAGGTGCCGTTGAGCGCCTCTTGTTTGGGCCAGTACAACCGCAGGATCATCTGGAACGGGCCGTCCGGCGCGGGCAGCCAGTTCGCCTCTTTCTCCGGGCCCGGCGACTGATGCTGCACGTAGATCGTCACGCCGCCATCGGGGTCTTTGGCCAGACTCGGCAGCATCGGTGAGTTGATCAGGTACCGGTTGATCGGGTTGGCGACCAGCAGGCTCTGCGGCATCTTGTACATCGTCGTCGACCAGAACGAGTTGACCGGCGGCAACTGCCCGGGCGCGAACCGCACCGTGTAGTTGTTGGCCCCGGTCAACGGCGCCCCAGCCGAGTCGACCGCCAGCACCGGGTAGATGGCCTCGGCGCTGGAGTTGCCGTAGATGCCGAGCACCGCGGCGGCCATGCGGTACAGATAGTTGTCCTTCAACGCCTCCCGGGTGCCGAACAGCTGGCTCGAGGTCACCTGTCCGGTGTCCATCTTGTCCTTCTTGAAGGCGTTGAGCTCGGCCCAGGCATCGGCCATCCCGTCCTGCACCGCCTGCAGCGTTTCTTTGCTCATCGTGTCAGGGTTGAAGTCCCCGTCCGGGCCGATGCCGATGGTGGCGAAGCGAGCCCGAAGTTCCTTCTCCGACGGCACTTCCGGTGCGTACTTCAAGAGGAAGCTGAGGATCTGGAAGAACTTCGGCGAGGTCTTCTGCTCATCGGGAGTCAGTGGCGCGATGAAGTCCACTGCCGGGGCGGTTGCCGCGGGCTGATGGGCGAATGCCGAGAGCGGCTCGACGGTGTAGCCGGCCTGGATCTTCTTGACGTTGTCGATGTCCTTGGGATCGAACAGCTGGGTCCGGTAGATGACCAACGCGAAATCGGTGTCGGAGCGGATCACGTCGGTGATGCCCGCCGGCTTGTCGCCGTTCCAGCCCGGCCCGGCCAAGAGGTACTTGCCACCGCCGTTGCCGGTGGTGCGGCTGCCCACGTAGGCGAAGTTGTAGGTGTAACTATCGATGAACTGCAGCGAGTAGTACCGGCCGGCCTCGATCGGCGGCACGGTGAGCACCAGCGGTTCGGCTCGGAGGTCGGCGCCCAGCATCGTGTAGGGCGTATCGGAGTTGGGAGTCTGGATCGTGGTGTCCTCGGGGGTGAACACCCGGGCGATGCTGTGCGTCTGGTTCCAGTCACCCTTGTACTGCGGGTTGGCCTTGTCGACGAAATACGCGTGCTGGATGCGGTACGAGTCGACCATGGGGAAGCCGTATGTGTAAGCCTCCTTGGCAATCTGGCGCACCGTCTCCGGTGCCGGTGCCGCGGTCGGCGGCTGCTCGGATCCGCCACAACTGACGGCCGCGGCCAGCAGCAGAGCGGCCATTCCGTACGCCAAGAACCTCATCCATCACTCCTCGTCGCGAACGTCACTGGCGCGGCAGATCGCTGCCGCGCCAGTCAGAAGGGAATTATTAGCAGGGGTCGCCCGGCGGCGTGTAATAGGGCACGCCTTCGACTGTGTAGCAAGGAACTTCGCCGGGCACGTACGGCACGTGCGCTGCCGCGATGGCAGCTCCGGTCGCAACATCGCCGGCGACGTTGGTGCATCCGCCGGCGGCGAAGTGGCGACCGTCGGCACCGGCGCAGACGTCGGCACCGGCGGTCGGTACAGCGACCATGGGGAGGAACGCCGCGGCGGTTGCCAGGACTGCCCCGGACAACACTGTCGTGATGGGTCTGGCCATGGGTTCTCCTTATTCAAACGGGGTGCAGCAGGTCGCGACGTCGTCCGATCGCGAACTTGGTCGAGCTTGCTGAATTGTCGCAGCCACGCACCCCGTCGTTACATGGATTGAGCCGAAAATTTTCGCCGGGGTGGATTTGTCCGGCGGCCTCAGCCGACCAGCACCGCGTACCGCGGTTTGATCACCTCGTCGATCAGCGCGAGCCGTTCGTCGAACGGAATGAAGGCCGACTTCATCGCATTGATGGTGAACCGCTCCAGGTCGCTCCAGCCGTAGCCGAAGGCCTCGACCAGACGCAGCATCTCCTGGCTCATGGTGGTGTCGCTCATCAGCCGGTTGTCGGTGTTGACCGTCACGCGGAACCGCAACCGGGCCAGCCGGTCGAACGGGTGCTCGGCGATGCTGGGCGCCGCCCCGGTCTGCACATTGCTGCTGGGGCACAACTCAAGTGGAATTCTCTTGTCGCGCAGGATGGATGCCAGCCTGCCCAGCTGTTGCGTCCCGTCGTCGAACTCGGTGATGTCGTCGACGATGCGCACCCCGTGTCCGAGCCGGTCGGCTCCGCAGAACGCGATGGCCTCGTGGATCGACGGCAGGCCGAATGCCTCACCGGCGTGAATCGTGAAGCGCGCGTTGTTGCCTCGCATGTACTCGAATGCATCGAGGTGACGGGTGGGTGGGTAGCCGGCTTCGGCCCCGGCGATGTCGAATCCGACAACGCCCTTGTCCCGGAACCGGATTGCCAGCTCGGCGATCTCGCGCGACCGGGCGGCGTGGCGCATCGCGGTGACCAGGCATCGCACGGTGATGGTGCGCCCCTCGGCCGAGGCGGCCTTCTCACCGTCGGCGAAGCCGGCCAGCACCGCGTCGACCACGTCGTCCAGCGACAGTCCCCGATCGATGTGCAGCTCGGGCGCGAACCGCACCTCGGCGTAGACGACGTTGTCCGCGGCCAGATCCTCGACGCACTCGAAGGCGACGCGATGTAGCGCCTCGGGGGTCTGCATGACCCCGACGGTGTGGGCAAACGGTTCCAGGTAGCGCACCAACGAGCCGCTGTGGGCGGCCGTGCGGAAGAACGTGGCGAGCTCGTCGACTTCGGTGGCAGGCAGGTCGTCGTAGCCCAGCTGACCGGCCAGGTCGAGCACGGTGGCCGGTCGCAGTCCGCCATCCAGGTGATCGTGCAGCAGGGCCTTGGGAGCGTGCTGGATCTTGTCCAGAGTCAGCGGCGTACTCATGTCCCCATCATGCGCGACGGCGGCGGACCTGCGCCGAGGAAATCACGGCGTTGCTGATGACGATCAGGCCAATACCGCCCCACCCGCACGCATCCAGGGGTTGGCGATGCGGCGGCCAGTCAGGTCACCAACGCATCATCGGCATGGGCCGCAGCGGGTGTCGAGCCGCCCAGCCCGCCGCGGTGCGCAGCAGAAAGCCATGGAAACCCGCATAGGGATGTGCCGCGACGATCTCTGCGACCGCCGCCCGGTCCAGCCCTCCGGCCAGCCCGCCCCGCGTCACGTCGATCCGGTCGGCGATGCGGAAGCTCTCCGCCCAGGTGTCCCGGCAGGGCCGCAGCTTGTGGTGCAGCTCGACCATCTGCCGTACCCGTCCGACGTCGTCGATGTCGTAGTCGCCCGCGAGTTCGTCGACGAGTTTCACCGACGGCCCCAGATAGTCCCATCCGGCGGTGAACAAGCCGATGTCGTGCAGAGCCCACGCCAGCGCAATGTCGTTCGGAACCTCGTCAATACCAAGAAGTTTCAGCTGGTAGTTGAGGCCCCGGTAGACATGGTTGCGGTAGTTCTGCGGTACCGCGAAACGGTCCAGGATCCCGTCGATGAGGTCGTTCGTCATCACCACGGTCATGGTCAGAGCTTGCCACGGACACCCACATCGATGACGGTCTTTCCGACCAGTCCCTGCTCGACCGCGACATGCGCATCCGCGGTGTCTTTGCCGGGGGCCCGTGCTGTCGGTGTAGACGTCGATATTTCCTCGCGGGGCAAGGACATTGACGCCGATACGAGTTTGGCGGCCAGGTCCACCTCCACGATGTGGGTGACCCCCGCCCCCGCTGCCAGCTGATGCGGGCCGCGTCAGCCGATGCGGTCGATGATCAGCGGCCGCGGCGCGGGTGCGGCGTCCCCCACCGTCCAGGCGCCGTCGAGTTCGGCGAGGGCGCCGGGCAGCCGTTCGGCGGTCTCGGTGTACAGCGTGAACAGCGTTTCCCCGGCGGCCACGGGTTCGCCGGGCTTGCGATGGATCCGCACGCCGGCACCGAACTGCACCGGTTCACCCGGCTGAGCACGGCCTGCGCCCAGCCGCCAGGCCGCCAGTGCCAGGCCCATGGCGTCGAGGTCGCCCATGACGCCGCCGTGCGGGGCCGTCACGGTCTCTGTGGCCGCCCCGATGGGCAGCGGGCGGCTCAGGTCCCCGCCCTGGGCCGCCACCAGCGCACGGAAGCAATCCATCGCACTGCCGTCCCGCAGCGTCTGCGCCGGGTCGACGCCACCGACCCCGGCCGCGTCGAGCATCTCCGCGGCCAGCGCCAGCGTCAGTTCGACCACGTCGGACGGTCCACCTCCGGCCAGGACCTCCAGCGACTCGGTGACCTCCACGGAGTTGCCGACGGTCCGGCCCAGCGGGCAGTTCATGTCGGTCAGCAGCGCCCGGGTCGGCACCCCGTTGGCATTGCCCAGGTCGACCATGGTGGCCGCGAGCTCACGCGACTCGGCCTCGGTCTTGAGGAACGCACCGCGCCCGACCTTGACGTCCAGGACCAGCGACCGGGCGCCCTCGGCCAACTTCTTGCTCATCACCGAACTCGCGATGAGCGGCAGCGACTCGGTGGTGGCGGTGACATCGCGCAGGGCGTAGATCTTGCGGTCGGCCGGCGCCAGCTCACCCGCCGCGAACACCGCAGCACCGATATCCCGAAGTTGTTGCCGGATCTGAGCTTTCGACAGTTCCGCGGTAAATCCCGGGATCGCCTCGAGTTTGTCGAGGGTGCCGCCGGTGTGGCCGAGCCCGCGCCCGGCCGCCTGCGGAACACTGGCCCCACATGCCATCACCACCGGCAGCAGCGGGATGGTGATCTTGTCCCCCACCCCGCCGGTGGAGTGCTTGTCCACCAGGGCAAGCGGCTGCCCGGCACGGCGCAGGTCGGTGAAGTCGAACTGCTCGCCGGAGCCGACCATCGCCGCCGTCCACCGGGCGATCTCGGCCGGCGCCATACCTTTCAGGAAGATCGCCATCAGGAGCGCCGACATCTGCTCGTCGGCGACCCGTCCGTGGGTGTAGCCGTCGATCACCCAGTCGATCGCGGCGTCCGACAGCACGCCGCCGTCACGCTTGGTCCGGATGACGGTGGGTGCGTCGAGATGAGGCATGGGCGTAAACCTACTCGCCAGTAACCCGGAGTTGTTGGACCACTTGGCCTTACCGGCGTTCAAGATCATCGGGGCCGAAGGCGTCGGGCAGTAGCTCGCGCAGCGGGCGCGCGCCGTCGGGGTGGTCGATCAACAGCTCGGGGCCGCCGTGTTCGAGCAACACCTGCCGGCATCGTCCGCACGGCATCAGCAGGCCCCCGTCGGGCCCCACACACGACAGCGCCAGCAGCCTTCCACCGCCTCCGGAGTGGAGGGCGCAGGCCACAGCGCACTCGGCACAGAGACCTAGGCCATATGAGACATTCTCCACATTGCATCCGGTCACGATGCGACCGTCGTCAACCAGAGCCGCGGCCCCGACGGAAAATCCCGAATAGGGCGCATAAGCGTGGAACGACACTTCGATTGCCTTGTTACGCAGCAGATTCCAGTCGACAACAACAGTCACGGGAAGACCTCCGGCATAGGTTCTGAATGCATTCCGTAACCCCAATTCCCGACCCACGCAGTAAGATAGGTAAGCCTAACTTCTGTGCGATTTTCAGGTAGAACGGCTCAACCGTAATTCCTTCGCCAGTACAAATGGGTTTAGAGTCGCCCCGAGGTTTGGGGCTAATACACAGGCAGTCCCGAACGTCCACCGTTGACGTTGGAGGGCGAGATGAGTACTCAGACGGAGGTGCCGGCTCCGCAACCCAGGAAAACCCGTCGGCGCACCCTTTACAAGGGTGATCCGGGAATGTGGTCCTGGGTCTTGCACCGTATTACCGGTGCCACGATTTTCTTCTTCCTGTTCGTGCATGTCCTCGATACCGCATTGGTCCGGGTGAGCCCGCAGGCCTACAACGAGGTCATCGAGACGTACAAGACGCCCATCGTCGGTTTGATGGAGATGGGCCTGGTCGCCGCGGTGCTCTTCCACGCACTGAACGGCATCCGTGTCATCCTCATCGACTTCTGGCAGCAGGGTCCCCGCTACCAGCGGCAGATGCTCGCGGTCGCCGTCGGCGTGTTTGCCGTGGTCCTCATCGCAGCACTAGGAGTTCTCGGAATGCACATGACGGAGCGGTTCCTGTGAGCGCGCCAGGAGCGGGCGAGTCGCGATTGGGCCGCCCGGCGCCGGTGATGGAACGCGAGCACGACCGGCCTGCCGCGCTGGACCACCCGCGCGCACCCCGCCGTCCCCGCGGCATTCCGTACTTCGAGAAGTACGCCTGGCTGTTCATGCGGTTCTCGGGTCTGGCGCTGGTGTTCCTGGCGCTCGGCCACCTGTTCATCATGCTGATGTGGCAGGACGGCGTGTACCGCATCGACTTCAACTACGTCGCACAGCGCTGGGCCTCCCCGTTCTGGCAGATCTGGGACATGGCCCTGCTGTGGCTCGCGATGATCCACGGGGCCAACGGCCTGCGCACCATCATCGGTGACTACGCCCGTAAGAACGTCACGAAGTTCTACCTGAATTCGCTGCTGCTGCTGGCGACAGGGTTCACGTTGGTTCTGGGTACCTATGTCCTGGTCACCTTCGACCCGAATATTGGGGGTTAACCAATGATTCAGGAACACCGCTACGACGTCGTCATCGTCGGCGCCGGCGGCGCAGGCATGCGCGCTGCCGTCGAGGCCGGTCCGCGCGTCCGTACCGCTGTGCTGACCAAGCTGTACCCGACGCGCTCGCACACCGGTGCGGCCCAGGGCGGCATGTGCGCCGCACTGGCCAACGTCGAAGAGGACAACTGGGAGTGGCACACCTTCGACACCGTCAAGGGTGGCGACTACCTCGCTGACCAGGACGCCGTCGAGATCATGGCCAAGGAGGCCATCGACGCGGTGCTCGACCTCGAGAAGATGGGCATGCCGTTCAACCGGACGCCCGAGGGTCGCATCGACCAGCGTCGCTTCGGCGGCCACACCCGCGACCACGGCAAGGCCCCGGTGCGCCGGGCCTGCTACGCCGCCGACCGCACCGGCCACATGATCCTGCAGACGCTGTACCAAAACTGCGTCAAGCACGACGTGGAGTTCTTCAACGAGTTCTACGCGCTCGACATCGCGCTGACCGAGACCCCGGCCGGCCCGGTGGCCACCGGCGTCATCGCATATGAGCTGGCGACCGGCGACATCCACATCTTCCACGCCAAGGCGATCGTCTTCGCCACCGGCGGTTCGGGCCGGATGTACAAGACCACCTCCAACGCCCACACCCTGACCGGTGACGGCCTTGGCATCATCTTCCGCAAGGGACTTCCCTTGGAAGACATGGAGTTCCACCAGTTCCACCCGACAGGCCTGGCCGGCCTGGGCATCCTGATCTCCGAAGCCGTGCGCGGCGAGGGCGGCCGGTTGCTCAACGGCGAGGGCGAACGGTTCATGGAGCGCTACGCGCCGACGATCGTCGACCTCGCGCCGCGTGACATCGTGGCCCGTTCGATGGTGCTGGAAGTTCTCGAAGGCCGTGGCGCCGGACCGAACAAGGACTACGTCTACATCGACGTGCGGCACCTCGGCGAGGACGTGCTGGAAGCCAAGCTTCCCGACATCACCGAGTTCGCCCGCACCTACCTGGGTGTGGATCCGGTCAAGGAACTGGTGCCGGTCTACCCGACCTGCCACTACGTCATGGGCGGCATCCCCACCACGGTCCACGGCCAGGTGCTGCGCGACAACACCAACGTCATCCCCGGCCTGTACGCCGCCGGTGAATGCGCGTGTGTGTCGGTGCACGGCGCCAACCGGCTCGGCACCAACTCGCTGCTGGACATCAACGTGTTCGGCCGTCGCGCCGGTATCGCCGCCGCCGAGTACGCCGCCAACCACAACCACGTCGACCTGCCGGAGAACCCGGCCGACATGGTGGTCGGCTGGGTCGGCGACATCCTGTCCGAGCACGGCAACGAGCGCGTCGCCGACATCCGCACCGCGCTGCAGCAGTCGATGGACAACAACGCCGCGGTGTTCCGCACCGAGGAGACGCTGAAGCAGGCGCTGACCGACATCCACGCACTGAAGGAGCGCTACGCGCGAATCACGGTGCACGACAAGGGCAAGCGTTACAACAGCGACCTGCTCGAAGCCATCGAGCTGGGCTTCCTGCTGGAGCTGGCCGAGGTGACCGTGGTCGGTGCGCTGAACCGCAAGGAGTCCCGCGGCGGCCACGCGCGCGAGGATTACCCCGACCGCGACGACACCAACTACATGCGCCACACCATGGCGTACAAGGAAGGCCCCGGGCTGCTGGCCGACATCCGGCTGGACTACAAGCCCGTGGTCCAGACTCGCTACGAGCCGATGGAACGGAAGTACTGATCATGAGTGCACCTGTCATCGACAAGCCAGAAGCCGGCGATCCGCCCCTGCCTCCCGTGCCCGAGGGCGCGGTCATGGTCACCCTGAAGATCGCCCGGTTCAACCCAGAGAACCCGGACGCCGCGGGCTGGCAGAGCTTCCGGGTTCCGTGCCTGCCCTCGGACCGGCTGCTGAACCTGCTGCTCTACGTAAAGGGCTACCTGGACGGCACGCTGACCTTCCGGCGCTCGTGCGCCCACGGTGTGTGCGGGTCGGACGCCATGCGGATCAACGGTGTGAACCGGCTGGCCTGCAAGGTGCTCATGCGTGACCTGCTGCCCAAGAAGGCCGGCAAGCAGCTCACCATCACCATCGAGCCGATCCGCGGCCTGCCCGTGGAGAAGGACCTCGTGGTGGACATGGAGCCGTTCTTCGACGCGTACCGCGCCGTCAAGCCGTACCTGATCACCAGTGGCAACCCGCCCACCAAGGAGCGCATCCAGAGCGCCACCGACCGGGCCCGCTACGACGACACCACCAAGTGCATCCTGTGCGCGTGCTGCACCACGTCGTGCCCGGTGTACTGGAGCGAGGGGTCCTACTTCGGCCCCGCCGCGATCGTCAACGCACACCGGTTCATCTTCGATTCGCGTGACGAGGCGGCCGCCGAGCGGCTGGACATCCTCAACGAGGTCGACGGTGTGTGGCGCTGCCGCACCACCTTCAACTGCACCGAGGCGTGCCCGCGTGGCATCCAGGTGACCCAGGCGATCCAGGAGGTCAAGCGCGCTTTGATGTTCGCGCGCTAGATCTTCTTGCCGACACTGCGTAGCGGGCGTCGACACTGCGGCCAGATCGTGTTTTCGAGTGAAACTGCGATCTGAGCGCAGAGTCGACGCCCGTTTCGCATACTCACCCCGTCTGTCACACATTGCGGGGCTGCCTCGTCTAACCCATATGACCGAGACCAAGACACGAATCCCCGCCGTAACCCCCAAGCAAGCCGGGCTGCTGACTCGCGCCATGTACTGGTACGCCAAGCGCGAATTCGGTGAGGTGCCTGAGCCGTTCGCCGTGGCCGCGAACCATCCGCGACTGCTGGTCGCCAACGGCGTCCACGAGATGCTGTTGCAGGGCGGCTCCAAGAAGCTGCCTGCCACGGTCCGCGAGCTCGCGGTGTTCTGGACCGCCCGGACCGTCGGCTGCTCATGGTGCGTGGACTTCGGCTCCATGCTGATGCGGCTGGAGAACCTCGACGTGGAGCGGCTCAAGTCGATCGACGACTACGCCACCTCGCCGCTGTTCACCGAGGACGAGCGCGCCGCGATCGCCTACGCCGACGCGATGACGACCGACCCGCACACCGTCACCGACGAGCAGGTGGCCGATCTGCGTGAGCGCTTCGGCGACGACGGCGTGATCGAGCTGACCTACCAGATCGGCGTGGAGAACATGCGATCGCGGATGTACTCGGCGCTGGGCATCACCGAGCAGGGCTTCAACTCCGGAGATGCCTGCCGCGTTCCATGGGCTGAGTGATCCCGAGGCGCATCGCGATGCGGCCAGGTGGTAGAACACGTTACAGAAACGGCGGCTACAGCCGCTGAAACCACCTGCTCAGCGAGGAAACGCCCATGCACTGGTACACCGGCAACACGTTCTACGACACCGTGCTGACCGCGGCATTCGCGTTCGCCGCCTTCGTGATCATCGGCGGCTTCTTCGCACAGAGCTCCTACGGGCGGTTCTCGACGACGAAACTCGGCTTGAACCTCAACCCGAAGCTCGGCTGGTGGCTGATGGAGATCCCCGCGACGGTGGTGTTCTTGATCAGCTACCTGGCCGGGCCGCATCGATTCGACCCGACCTCCCTGGTGCTGGCCGCAATCTGGCTGCTGCACTACGCCAACCGGGGCTGGTTCTTCCCGCTGGCAATCCGCCAGGCGCCCGGCAAGCGCGGCACCTTCAACGTGTCGGTGATCGTGATGGGCATGCTCGTCACATCCATGCACGGCTACCTCAACGGGACGCTGTTCAGCCACGACTTCTTCGGGCAATACACCACCGAATGGCTGACCGACCCCCGATTCCTGGTGGGTTTGGTGATCTACCTCTGCGGATTCGCGCTGCTGGTCAACTCGGAATCGATCGTGCGGAACCTGCGCGACAAGAACAATCCGGGCGGTGCCGAATACCGGATTCCCTTCGGCGGCAGATTCCGGTTCGTCACCAGCCCGGCCTACCTGGGCGAGATCGTCGCCTGGTCCGGCTTCGCGCTGCTGACCTGGGCGTTGCCCGGCGTTGCAATCCTGTTGATCACCGCGGGCAACCTGATCCCCCGGGCACTGGGCACCCACAGCTGGTATCAGGAGAAGTTCCCCGAGTACCCCACCGACCGCAAGGCCCTGATCCCCTACGTGCTGTGACAATCACGCCTGGGCGGGCGTGATCTCGATGTACGCCGTTGGTATCCCGGCCAGTTGGCTGCCGTAGTCGAGGCTGCGCTCGAACAGCTTCATCGGGGCACTCCAATTGGCCGCGATCACGGCTTCGGCGTGCGCGTGTTCGGCCTCGGGCAGAATCCGTGCCACTCCGGCAACGACGGGTCCAGTGGGCTTGCCCCGCAGATTGCTCGCCACCACAAGGACTTTCGGGTTGTTCCGGATGCGCTTGACCTTGCCGGTCGACGGGTCCGTGCGCACGTAGATCTTGCCGCCGGCCACACCGTGGTTGATCGGGCTGGGCATCGCCTCACCCGATCTCTTGAAGGTCACCAACACGATCTGGCGGTAGTTGTCGAATCCGGCGAAGTCCGATCCGGTCGGCGTCCCGATGTCGAAGGCGTCGCGGTGCCGCATCTTGTCCATGCCGCGGAACATCATCCGGCTGAACGTGTGGGCCAGCGTCCCGTGCTCGTTCGGCATCACTGCGCACCTCTCAACGGGGATCCGGTGAATTTGTCCGGGTTGGCGATATCCCACACCGCAGAGACCAAACCGTCCCGAACAGTGAAGATCGTGACCCGGGGCATCATCTCGGGATAGCCGTCGCCGGCGGGCGCACCTGTCGTGTAGAGACCCAATTGACCGTTGACAAGCGCGAATTGACTGCCCGCCAACCAATTCGGGCCGTACTTGTGGGACAGCCCGAGGATGAACCGGGCCACCTTGTCCGGACCGTGGATGACGCGGGCGGCGGTCGGGGCCCGACGGTTCGAATCGCCGGTGAACGTGACCTCGGGATGCAGCAACCGCACGACAGCTTCGAGTTCCCCCGACGCCAGGGCGGCCATCAACTCACCGGCCACCTGGTTGTGCAGATCGTCGGGCGACGACGGCGGCGGGTTGTCGGCGACCGCGCGGCGGGCCCGCGAGGCCAACTGGCGGGCCGATGCGTCGCTGACCCCGAGCACACCGGCGATCTCGCTGAACGGCACGCCGAACCCGTCGTGCAACACGAAGGCCACCCGCTGATCGGGGGTGAGCCGCTCCAACACCACCATCGCCGCGAACCGGGCGTCCTCCCCCGCCACCACCGCGTTGAGCGGGTCGTTCGTGTCGAGTCCGGTGACGACGGGCTCTGGCAGCCATTCCCCGTAATAGGCCTCGCGCCGGTGGGCCGCCGAGCGCAACCGGTCCAGGCCCAGCCTGCTCACCACGGTGGTCAGCCAGGCCCGCAGGTCAGCGATCGTGGTCTGGTTGGCTTCCCAGCGGATCCACGCATCCTGGACGATGTCCTCGGCGTCGGCGAAGGTTCCGGTGAGCCGGTAGGCCACAGCCAGCAGATGGGGCCGCAGCTCCTCGAACTCGCCGACCCGAGCGCTCGCGGTCATGGCCCCAGTTTAGGGCGGATCGAACGGGCGACGCCTTCAGGCACCCACCATGACGTAAGTCTTGCGGATCGCTTCCTTGACGAACCACGTTCCTCGCCAGCCCCGAGGCAGCACCAGCAGCGTGCCGGGGCCGATGTCGGCGCTCGTCCCGTCCTCACCGACAACCCTGCCGGAACCCGAGATGATGTGGCACACCTCGGTGGCACCGGACCGGTCCGCTGTGAACTCACCCGGACCGCATTCCCACACCCCGGTGTCGGTGACCGCATCGCCCCAGAGCTCCAACGAGGATTCCAGCTGACCGCTGACGCTCGTCGGTTTCGGCTGCGGCTCAGGCATTTCGACCGTGGCCGCGGCCACAGACAACAGGCTCACACTTGTCTCCATCGCTTCAGCGCCCCGTGATCTTGTTGGCGATGCGCGCCAGCCCGCTGGTGCCGGCGAGGCCGCGGGTGGACTCGCGCCGGTCAGCGGTGCGGTACAGCGCATACATGGCCTGCACCCCGAGCCAGCGCAATGGCTCCGGCTCCCACTTGCGGACCCGTCGCCCCACCCAGGGCAGCCGGGTGAGCGCGGTGTCGCGCCCGAGCACGAGGTCGGCAAGAGTGTGCCCGGCCAGGTTGGTGGTGGTCAGACCGCTGCCGACATAGCCGCCGGCGGTGCCGAGCCCGCTCGCCCGGTCGAAATCCACCGTGGCCGTCCAGTCGCGCGGCACGCCGAGCACACCACACCACGCGTGCTCGATCGGGACATCGCGGGTCGCCGGGAACATGTCGCGGACCAGCGCGCCGAGCGCCTCGATGGTCCATTGCTGGGTGGCCCCACGGTGATCGAGTGCCGAACCGAAGCGATAGGGAATCCCCCGGCCGCCCAGGGCAATTCGATTGTCCGCCGTGCGCTGGGCGTACATGTAGCCGTGCGCGTAGTCGCCGAGCAGTTCGGCACCCTTCCAGCCGACCTGGTCCAGCACCGAATCGGGCAACGGCTCGGTCACCACCATCGATGAGTTCATCGGCAGCCACGCCCGACGCTGGCCCGGCATGGTCGCGGTGAAGCCCTCAAGGCAGCGCAGCACGACGGGTGCCCGGACGTCGCCACGAGCCGTGATCGCCCGCCCCGGCTTGATGTCGGTCACCTCGGTCTGCTCATAGATGGCAACACCCATGCCCTCCACCACGCGGGCCAGACCCTGAACGAGCTTGGCCGGCTGTACCCGGGCGCAGTGCGGGGTGAACAGCGCACCCATGGCGCGTTCGACCCGGATACGGGCGTTGGATTCGTCGCCGGTCAGGACCACGAAGTCGTCCTCGGTCGCACCCCAGCTCCGCTCGTAGTCGAGCGATTCGCGAAGCCGACCCATCTGTGCCTGGTTGCGTGCCACATGCAGCACACCGTCCTTGACGACGTCGGCGTCGATACCCTCGGACTTCGTGACCCCGATGACCTCGTCGACCGCACCGCGCATGGCCCGCATGAGGTCGACGACGCCGTCATGCCCGTGGGTGGACGCGTAGGCGTCGCGGGAACCGGCGAGTTCGGCCGAGAGCCACCCACCGTTGCGGCCGGAGGCGCCGAACCCGGCGAACTCCTTCTCCAGCATGGCAATCCGGAGGTCGGGCTGCTCTCTCTTGAGGTAGTAGGCCGCCCACAAGCCGGTCAGGCCGGCCCCGACGATGCAGACGTCGGCTTCGAGCGAACCCGGCAGGGCGGGTCTTGATTCCGGCCAGCCCGCCGCCCGGTACCAGAACGACACACTGCCGTTCACGAAGTCATTGGCGAGACCGCTGGTCGTGCGACCGTCGGGGGACATCTTGGTTCTCCTGTACTCGGGGCTGTTGATCATTTGTCGGCGGGCAGGATGGTGGCAACCTCGGGATCGAAGGTCAACCAAACCTGTTGCCCCGCTTCGGTCGGCGTGATGCTGTCCGCGCTCTCGCGGACCAGTGCGACGGTGCCGTCGGGCAGGCTCACCTCGACCTTGCGTGAACTGCCGAGGTAGATCTCCTGAATCACCGTGCCGGGCACTGCATTGACGGCGGCGGGCTCGGCGTCCCCCGTGACGATGCGGATACGCTCCGGCCGCACCACGACGGCAACCGAATCACCGCGCGTCGATTCACCCTGGGCGGCCACGATCCGCCGGCCATAGGCGTTGACGATGCACTCGTCTTCGAGCTTTCCGTAGAACAGTGACGACTCGCCGAGGAAGCGGGCCACGAAGATGCTCTGCGGATGCTCGTAAAGGTCGGTCGGCGAACCGATCTGCTCGATGCGTGCTTTGTTGAACACTGCGATGCGGTCCGACAGGACCAGTGCCTCGTCCTGGTCGTGCGTGACGTAGACGAACGTGGTGCCGAGTTCGCCGTGAATGCGTTTGATCTCGAGTTGCAGCGAATCGCGCAGTTTCTTGTCCAGCGCGCCGAGCGGTTCGTCCATCAGCAGCACGCGTGGTTCGTAGACCATGGCCCGCGCGAAGGCGACGCGCTGTTGCTGACCACCGGACAGCTCTTTGGGCATCCGCTTGCCGTAGCCGTCGAGGCCGACCGTGCGCAGCGCGGCGGCCACCTTCTCGCGGCGCAGGGCCTTGGGCATCTTGCGCTGGCGCAGTGGATATTCCACGTTGTCGAACACCGTCATGTGCGGGAACAGCGCGTAATGCTGGAACACCATGCCGATGTCGCGCCGGTACGGCGGCAGATCCGCGACCGGCCGGCCGTCGATCAGCAACTCGCCCGACGTGACATCGGCGAAGCCGGCGATCATGTTCAGCGTGGTGGTCTTGCCCGACCCGCTGGGGCCGAGCAGGGTGAGAAACTCACCGGGCCGTGCATCGAGGTCGATGGCGTCGACGGCCTTTTCCGACCCGTAGGTCTTGGTCAGGCCGCGCAAGGTGATCGACGCACCGTGCGGGGTGTTGTCAGCGGACACGATTCCTCCTGCGCGAGTAGATGGCCGCGACGACGGTCAGGAATGTCGTCAGGGCGAGGATGAGGGTGGCAGCCGCAGCAATGGTGGGATCGGTGTCGCGCGTGACCGAGGCGTACATCTTGACCGGCAGCGTCTGCAGGTACGGGTTCTGGATGAACAGCGACAGGACGACCTCGTCGAAGCTCGTCGCGAACGCGAACAGCGCGCCCGAGAGCACCCCAGGGGCCACCAGTGGCAGGGTGACGGTCCGGAACGTGGTCCACCGGCCGGCACCGCAGATCGCGGCCGCGTCCTCCAGGCGCCGGTCGAATCCCTGCAGGCTGGCCATGACCGGCACGATGACGAACGGCAACGCCAACATGGTGTGCGCGACGACAAAGCCGAACAGGGTCCCAAGCAGGTTCAGCCTCAGGAACAACGCGTAGAGGCCGACGGCGACCACGATCACCGGAACAACCATGGGAGCCAACAGGAATGCACGTATGCCCTGCCGCCCGGCCAGCCGGGTACGGCTGAGCGCCACCGCCGCCGCCGTGCCGAACACGGTGGCGAAGACGGCCACCAGGATCCCGACCTCGAGGCTTGCCTTCAGTGCGGAGATCCACGCGGGATCCTCGAAGAAGGTGCGATACCAGCGCGTCGACCATCCGGTCGGCGGGAAGGCGAACGACGGCCGATCGGTGAAGCTGAGCGGCACCACGATCAACGACGGTGCGACCAACCACAAGCCGACCCCCGCACAGAACAACCCGAGCAGGACGTTCCAGAACGTCTTTGCATACCGTGTCATGCCGTGCGCTCCTTACGGTTTCGGCGCAACAGGTACAGCAGGGCAACCAGCACCAGGAACGTGACGAGCAGCAGAACCACACCCATCGCCCCTCCCTTGCCCCAGGCCAACAAGCTGGTGACCTGTACATAGATCTGCTGACTGATCAGGGCGTCGTCGGGAGCGCCGAGCAGCGCAGGTGTGACGTAGAAGCCGAGGCTGCTGATGAAAACCATCAGGCAGCCGGCCCCGACGCCGGGCAGCGACAGCGGAACCCAGATCCTGGCGAACGAGATGACCGGTCGCGCACCGAGACTCGACGATGCGAGGACGAGCCGTCGGTCGATGCCCGACATCACCGCATACAACGGCAGGACCATGAACGGCAACAGGATCTGGCTCATGCCGATGACCACACCCAAGTTGGTACGCAGCAGCGGCACACTGCCCAGCCCGACGAACGACAGCAGGGTTTGGAGCGGCCCGCCGTCCTCAAGCAGGATCACCCAGGCGAAGGTGCGCACCATCAGGCTGGTCCAGAACGGAACCAGCACGATGAGGGTCAGCGCGATCCGGACCGTGGGCCCGAACGCGACCATGGCGTACGCGTAGGGATAGCCGAGCACCAGGCAGATCACCGTGACTTCGAGGCCCGTGGTGAACGTGCGCAACAGCACACCGCGCTGCACGGAATCGCCCAGGTACCAGGTGAAATTGCCGAAGCCGAGTTCCGGGTCGCTGAACGCCTGCCAGAACATGATGGCCAGCGGCAGTCCGAATACCCCGACGACCAGCAGAACCGACGGCGCCAACAAACCGATATCGCCCAGCCTCCGACCGGAGGTGGTGGGGGCGGCCTGGGTCTTGGGTGGCGCTCCGCCCGCCAGAACATCGACCATCGTCATGGAACGAGACCTCCTAGCCCGCGAGCCAGGACGTGTACTTGTTGGCGATTTCTTCCTGGTGTTCGGCCCAGTACGCGAGATCCAGTGGGAACCGGTCCTTTTCCCGTTCCGGAGTGGTGGTCAGGTACGACCGGGCCAGGTCGTCCAGTTGTGGCTTGGCATCGATGTTGATCGGGCTGTAGGAGGTCAACTCGGCAAGCTTGGCCTGCTGCTGGGCGCCGAGGTAGAAGTTGATGAGCGCCATGGACGCCTTGGGATTCTTGGCGCCGACGGGAACGGCGATCGTATCGGCCTCGGGCATCCACTGGTCCCAGATCGGAGCGAACGGCGCCCCGTTCTTGACCGCCGAGTACGCGCGACCGCTCCACACCAACGCCATGTCGACCTGGCCGGACTCGATGAGCTGTTGGGACTGTGCGCCGGTGGTCCAGAAGATGGTGTCGTTACGGATGCTGTTCATCTTGGCCAGCGCGCGGTCCATGTCGATCGGGTAGATCGCGTCCGAGGCGACCCCGTCGGCGAGCAGCGCGCCCTCGAGGACGCCGGGGTCGAGTTCACCGGGCACGCCTTCGATCGCCCGCTTACCCGGGAACTTCGCGGTGTCGTAGAAATCGGCCCACGTCTTCGGCGGGTTCGCCCCGTACTTCTTGGTGTTGTAGACCACGATCAGTCCGTAACCCATTGCGGGGACCGAACAGTCGTCGGTCTTGGTGCCCGCGGGCAACTTGCTGATGTCGACGATGCTGGTGTCCAGCGGCATGAACAGGGTCCCGCAATTCTTGGCGGTGAACACGTTGGTGCTGTCCACCACATCCCAGGTCACGTTCTTGGAGTCGACCTGAGCCTTGATCTTCGAGTTCTCAGTAGGCCCGTCCTGCAACACCTTTGCGCCGGACTGCGCGGCGAACGGCTCGATCGCCGCCTTGGTCTGCCCGTCCTGGAAGATGCCGCCGTACGACACGAACGTCAGGGTAATGCCTTTGAGGGCGCCGTCTTTGACGGTCCCGGCCTGTGGCGGGCCGCTGCCCAGATCGACGTCGGCCGCTTGGCCGGGACCCGCAGGCGTACACGCGGAGGCCAGGAGGGCTCCGGTAGCGATCAAGGCGGACACACTACGAGCGGCAGGCGACATCTTCATTGGGGATCTCCTTTGGATCTGGGCGGAAAGGTGTTCGCGGACATGGGCACATCCGCAACGGGACGAGCGGCCCGTCAAGTCGGCCAGTCGGTAGGGGGACTGACGATCCAGATGAGCTCGACCGGCGCGTCACTCAGGTTGTGCACGGTGTGCGGCATGGACGTGCGGTACTCCGCGCTGTCCCCCGGCTCCAGCACATAACGCTCGCCGTCGAGTTCCAGGGTCGGGGTTCCGGCGATGACAATCAGGATCTCCTGTGCGTCACCGTGCACATAGGCATCGCCCGCGCTCGACCCGGGCGACAGTTCACCCGCGTAAACCTCGAGGTTTCGCAGCGGCTTTTGTGACAGAAGGTATTTCGAGCTCAGTTCGGACACCTCGATGGTCGGCCGCGCCGCCTTCCGCAGGATGCGGACGTCGGTGACCTCGTCGTCGGTGAACAAGTCGGGCAACACGATGCCGAGCGACTGCGCCAGACGACGCAGGGTTCCGACGCTCGCGTTGACCTGCCCGCGCTCCACCTCACTGAGAAAGCCCGGGGAGATACCGGCACGATCGGCCAACTGTCGAAGAGACATCTTCCGCGCGGTCCGGAACTGGCGAATCCGGGCTCCGACCACGGTGTCTGCCGCTTCAGCGGGATCAGGCTCGACGGTCGCACTCATGGCGAAACATCCGTTCGTCTCAAAAGAGCAAGAGGATTGTGGCGAGCGAACACTTTGTTCGCTCAAGCCGAACCCTATGTCCGTTGAGGGCGGCCCGCAAGGCTTCGATCACATCTTTCAAGAATTGCGATCCAGGCCACACCTATGTGGTTATCGTCAATCTCTCGGCGAATCTCCAACGATTACCGTCGCGAAAATCGCCTTTGACAACCGACATCGTGGCTGCCGCGTGGGCGCCTAATGCCTGCCGAGCACGTGTGGGCCGGTGCGCTCGGGCGCGCCGGCCGCGAAGCGCGCCAGCGACCATTGGGCGATATCCGGGTCCGGCATTCGCCCCTCTGCCAGGTCGGCGAGCACCTCGCCCATCAGCGCGGAGTACTTGAAACCCTCCCCTGAGTCGCCGCATGCCACGACGATTGCGCCCTCGAGCCGGTCGACGATGAACTTGCCGTCGGGAGAGTCGGTCCAACTGCAGACCTGAGCATTGAGCACGGTCGGAACCACTGCGGGGATGTCGGTCCGCACCCGATCGCGGAGCACCTCGGACCGCCCAACGTCAGGCGTCCGGTCGACGTCGCCGGCCCGGTAGTCCCGCAACGGTGCGTCCAGACCGATCTTGTACCCGGCACCGGGCGACGGCATGGCATAGACACCGGGACGGTCAGCCGACGGCCCATCGAACAGACATGGAAAGTCGTCGGTGGCAGCAGGATTCGCCGGGTCTCCGAAGTACACGACCTGTTCCAGATACGGGTGCAGCGACAGGTCGAGGCCCAGCGGCGACAGCAGCGGCGCCGCTCCCGGCCCAGCCGCGATCACCGCGACATCGGCATCGATGATGTCGCCATCTGACAGCACCACGCGGACACCGTTGGCGGCATTCTCGACGCGGGCCACATCACGCTCGAGAAGTGTTGCGCCGGGGGCACTCTGGAAGAGAGTCAGCTGAGCCCGCAGCGATGTTTCGGCGAGCACGACACCGGCCACCGGCTGCCAGAGGGCATCACGCCCGTCGCCCCGTAGCCCGGGGAAGAACCGGTCCACGTCGCCGGGCGCCACACATGTATAGGCGACACCAAGGGCCGTCAATGTCGACTCCACGGCGGGCAGCGACTCGTCGTCGCGCCACAGCAGCCCACGGGTGAGGAACACGGGTGTTCCCGCCCGCTCGGTGAGACGCCGCATCGCGTCGACACCGCGCTGCGCCGTCCGCACCCGCATCGGGTCAGGGTCGGCGAGCCGCCACAATCGGGTCGATCCCGCCGAGGACGACAGTCCGTTGAGCGGGCCGTAGCGGTCGATCAGCGTCACCCGATGTCCGCGGCGGGCGAGCTCAGCGGCGGCGGGCAACCCCCAAGCACCCGCCCCGATGACCGCGCACGTCATGACCACCTCGGAAAAAACCTTTCGGCCGGATACTCAGCGCTTGGTGAAAATCGTTCGGTGCCATTCTTTTTCGGCCACACCCGTGATGTCGCTCATCACATGCTTGATGGTGAGGTACTCCTCGAACGAATAGTCGCTCATGTCCTTGCCGAAGCCCGACGCCCCGACACCGCCGTGCGGCATCTCGCTGATGATCGGGATGTGGTCGTTGATCCACACGCAGCCGGCGTTGATCTCGCGGGAGGCCCGTTGCGCCCGGTACACGTCCCGCGTCCAGGCCGAGGCCGCCAGGCCGTATTCGGTGTCGTTGGCCTGCCGGATCGCGTCGTCATCGTCGGTGAACGACCGCACGGTCAACACCGGGCCGAAGATCTCACCGCGGTACACCTCGGAGGTCTCGGCGACATCGGCGATCAGGGTGGGCCGGTAGAACGAGCCGGGCAGGTCGGGGACCACACCGCCGGTGACGACGCGACCGCCCTGCTCAGGCGCCCGGGCCACCATGCCCGCCACCTTGTCGCGGTGCGCGAAGGAGATCAGCGGGCCCAGGTCCGTGTCGGGGTCGTGGGGGTCGCCGACGACGATCTTGCTCATCACCTCGGCCACCCCGGCGACGAAGTCGTCGTACAGGTCACGGGAGACGATCGCCCTGGTGGCGGCCGTGCAGTCCTGGCCGGTGTTGATCAGGGCACCGGCCACCGCACCCTGGATCGCGGCATCCAGGTCGGCGTCGTCGAACACCACGAACGGTGCCTTGCCACCCAACTCGAGCTGGGTGCGGTGTCCGTGCACCGCGGCCGCGGCCATCACCTTGCGGCCGACGGCGGTGGATCCGGTGAAGGTGACGACGTCGACGTCGCGGTGCCCGGCGAGGGCGGTGCCCACGTCAGCGCCACCTCCGGTGACGACGTTGAACACGCCGTCGGGCAGGCCGGCCTCGGTCGCGAGTCGCGCCAGGGTGAGGGTGGTCAGTGGAGTGATCTCGGCGGGCTTGATCACGACGGAGCACCCGGCAGCCAGCGCTGGGATGACCTTCCACACCGCCATCTGCAGCGGATAGTTCCACGGCGTGATCGTGGCGACGACGCCGACGGCTTCCCGACGGATGCTGGAGGTGTGGTCACCGGAGTACTCCGCGGTGGCCTTGCCCTCCAGATGGCGGGCCGCGCCGGCGAAGAAGTCGATGTTGTCCACGCTGCCGGGGACGTCGAACTCGGTGGCCAGACGTACCGGCTTGCCGGTCTGGCTGACTTCCTCGGCGATCAGCTGATCGGCGTGCTCATCGGCGAGTTTCGCCAGCTTGGCCAGTACCGCCGACCGTTCGGCCGGGGTCGCCTTCGACCAGGCGGGGAACGCCGTGCGGGCCGCGTTCACGGCGTCGTCCACATCGGCGGGAGTAGCCAGGGCGTAGTCGGCAACAGGTCTGCCGGTGGCCGGGTCGATGATCTGATGAGTGCCCCCTGCGGTCGTCACAGGTGCACCGTTGATCCAGCTGCTCGTCACATTCACTGCCACGCTCATGGAGCCCCACGGTAACCGATGAGTCATCCGATCTCTACGCAATCCCGCGCTGAGGCCCGGTTCAAACGAGGGATTTCATCGATTCGGTTGCCCTAAACGACGGATTCCGTGCACAATCGGTGCATGACCAACCCTGATGGTCCCGACCTTCAGGCCGTTCCACTGCGCGTGAGCAATTCTCGCACCGCCTTTCAACTCGACGAACTGTCGAAGGCGATCATCGAGAAGCTGCAGGCCGACGGCCGCCGTTCGTATGCCGGAATCGGTAAGGCCGTTGGCCTGTCCGAAGCCGCGGTGCGCCAACGCGTCCAGCGCATGGTCGACGCCGGCGTCATGCAGATCGTCGCGGTGACCGATCCGCTGCAACTCGGGTTCGCCCGACAGGCGATGATCGGCATCCGCTGCACCGGCGACACCCTGAAGCTGGCAGAGAAGCTCTCCGCCATCGAAGCCGTGGACTACGTCGTGCTGACGGCCGGATCCTTCGACGCCATCTGCGAGGTGGTCTGCGAAGACGACGACAGCTTGCTCGAACTACTCAACACGCAGATCCGTTCATTGCCGGGAGTGATAACCACCGAAACCCTCGTCTACCTGAAACTCGTCAAACAGCAATACAATTGGGGAACTCGATGAGCGTCACCGAAAAATCCGATCTGGCATCAAAAGCCAACCGCCACCTGTGGGGGCACTTCGCCCGCCACGGGGAAGGCATCACACCGCCGATCATCACCCGCGGCGAAGGTGTTCACATCTTCGACGACAAGGGCAAGAGTTACATCGACGGCCTGTCCGGCCTCTTCGTCGTCCAGGTCGGCCACGGCCGCAAGGAACTTGCCGAAGCCGCGGCCAAGCAGGCCGAGAAACTGTCCTTCTTCCCGCTGTGGTCCTACGCCACACCGCCGGCCATCGAACTGGCCGAACGCGTCGCCAACTACGCACCGGGCGATCTGAACCGGGTGTTCTTCACCACCGGCGGCGGAGAAGCCGTCGAAAGCGCGTGGAAACTGGCCAAGCAGTACTTCAAGCTGACCGGAAAACCCGGTAAGCACAAGGTGGTTTCGCGTGCCATCGCCTACCACGGCACCCCGCAGGGCGCCCTGGCGATCACCGGCATCCCGGCGTTCAAGGCGCCGTTCGAGCCGCTGACTCCCGGCGGTTTCCGCGCACCGAACACCAACTTCTACCGCGCACCCGCCGAATATGCCCACGATGAAAAGGTTTTCGGCCGCTACTGCGCCGACCGGATCGCCGAGGCCATCGAGTTCGAGGGTCCCGACACCGTGGCCGCGGTGTTCCTCGAACCGGTACAGAACGCCGGCGGCTGCTTCCCGCCGCCGCCCGGATACTTCGAGCGGGTCCGCGAGATCTGCGACGAGTACGACGTCCTGCTGGTGTCCGACGAGGTGATCTGCGCGTACGGCCGCATCGGCTCGATGTTCGCCTGCGACGATTTCGGCTACGTGCCCGACATCATCACCAGCGCCAAGGGCCTGACGTCGGGCTACTCACCGCTGGGCGCGATGGTGGCCAGCGACCGCCTGTTCGAACCGTTCAACGACGGCAAGACCACCTTCGGCCACGGCTACACCTTTGGCGGCCACCCGGTTTCGGCCGCAGTCGCCATGGCCAACCTCGACATCTTCGAGCGCGAGGGCATCAATGCCCACGTCAAGGAGGCCGCCCCGGCGTTCCGGGCCACCCTGGAGAAGCTGTACGACCTGCCGATTGTCGGCGATGTCCGCGGTGAGGGCTTCTTCTACGGCATCGAACTGGTCAAGGACAAGGCCACCAAGGAGACGTTCAACGACGAAGAGTCCGAGCGTCTGCTGCGTGGGTTCCTGACCCCGGCGCTGTGGGAGGCCGGGCTGTACTGCCGCGCCGACGACCGTGGCGACCCAGTGATCCAGCTGGCGCCGCCGCTGATCAGCGGGCAGGCCGAGTTCGACGCGATCTACGAAATCCTGCACGGTGTGCTCACCGAGGCGGGAAAGCTGCTGTAATCAGCGCCCGTCGCGCGAAACGGTATTCCGGCAGAACGAGTTCGAGTAACCGTCTGCCGGAATACCGTTTCGGCGGCAGACTGGCACCGTGCCACACAAGCCGCCCATCGATCCGGTCCGCTGGACTCCGCCTCCCATCGACCCGCTGCCCGAGTTCGGGCCCGCAGAACTGACCGTCGTGCCGATGCCGGGCGAGGGACCCGAGGACGTCGTCGCCGACGAATCCGGACAGCTGTGGACCGGGCTGGTGGACGGACGGATCGTACGCGTCTCCCCCGATGGCACCGCTGCCGTCATCGCCGATACCGGCGGACGCCCCCTCGGCTTGCACGTGGCACGCGACGGGCGAGTCCTGGTCTGCGACAGCCACCGCGGGCTACTGGCACTGGACCCGACCTCCGGCGCACTGTCGACACTCGTCGAATCGATCAACGGGAGACAACTGAAGTTCTGCTCGAACGTCACCGAAACAGCCGACGGAACAATCTATTTCACCGAGTCAACCAGCCGCTTTCGGTTCGAACACTTCGACGGCGCCATCATGGAGGCCCGCGGCACCGGTGGCCTCTACCGACTGTCCACCGACGGCTCTGTCGCCACCCTCGTCGAAGGCCTGTACTTCGCCAACGGAGTCACCGTCACCGCCGACGGATCGGCACTGGTGTTCGCCGAAACCCAGGGGCGCCGGTTGTCCAAGTACTGGCTGACCGGCCCGCAGGCCGGCACCGCAACACCGCTGGCGGTGAATCTGCCCGGCATGCCGGACAACATCTCCACCGGATCGGACGGGCGAATCTGGGTCGCGATGGTGAGCCCGATCATCCCCGCGGCCGAGCGGCTGGCGCCACTGGCCCCCGCACTGCGCCGGATGCTGTGGCGGCTACCGAAACCCCTGCTGCCGAAAATCAAGTCCCAGGTGTGGGTGGTGGCGTTCGACGCCGATACCGGACGAGCTGTCAGCGGTATCCAGATGCGGCACAAGGACTTCGGTGTCGTCACCGGGGTCGTCGAGGCCGATGGTCGGTTGTGGATGTCGAGTATCGAGTTCCCCGCGTTGGCCTACACCGATATCGGGAGCACCTACTGACGCCGCGGGCGCCTCAGCGCGTCATTGATCCGTCTGGCGCCTACGCCGATCGCCGTCACCTGGTCGCGGGTCAGGGGCGCCAGATAGTGCCGCCGAACCAGCACCGCGTAAGTCCGCACCACGGGCGTCAGGTAATCCCGCCCCTGCCTGGTGATCCCGACGACGACGCCTCGACCGTCTTCACGACTCCGGAACCGCCGAACCAGACCGCGCTCCTCCAACCGGCGTACCTGCCACGTCACCCGGCTGGGTGCGAGAACCAGAGTCTCTGCCAGCACGCCCATCCGGACCCACCGGTGCGAGCCGTTGTTGAGCAGAATCAACAGATGCACGTCAGGAACCGAGAGATCGTATTGGGCAGTCAACGCGGCGTTGATTTCCCGGTAGAGCAGTTCAGCTGATTCCCCGAAGCGCTTCCACGTCCGCCACTCGTCGTGGCTGAGATCTTCAACCTCGAATGCCAGCATTGACCCGAACCTCTCCTTCGCCTGACGCACTCGAGATCTCAGCCCACACAGCGAATCCGGTCTATGCGGATTGGGACAGACCGGTCGCGCCCTACACTGCTGGTTCATGGACGTGCCGGTGGTCCGAACCCGGATCACGCAACTCGAGGATCTGAGCGACGCGGTCGCCGACGCTGGCCTCAGCGCGTTCCAGATGTCCCGTGAAGCGCCCAGTGGAAACCTGGTACATGCCGCGCACGACGGCATCGCGTTCAGTACAGGCCGCTTCGACAGCCGGGTACAGATCCGTGGGCCGCTGTCCGAGGACGCACTGTCGATCGCGGTCGGCCTGCAGATCCCGCCACGCAACCGCCTGCTCCTACGAGAGATCGACTCGGGCGTCGTGACGGTGTTTCGCCCCGGTGACGAACAAGAGGCATTTCACGACGTGAACTCGCTCTACGCCGTGGTTTCCCTCAGCGAGGAGATGTTGGAACGCGAGGCAGAGCGGCACGGAATGAGACTTTCCCTCAAGACATTTCGGCACACTGCCATCCACCCTCAGCCGCTGGCCCGGGCACATCTGACCGCGATCTCGTCGTTCCTGACCCGCCTCCATCAGGACGGCAGCCAGACCCAACTTCGCTCCGGCGCATTCGCCGACATCGTTACGGCGTTCATCGGCCATTTCACCCAGACGCCAGCCACTCTGCCAGTTCGCCAGCTCCGGCAGCGGCAGCGGATCGTCGAGTTCACCCGGACGCACATCGACCAGAATCTCGATCGCCGACTGGATATCGAAGGACTCGCCCGGCGGGCAGGCGTGTCCCGGCGGACCCTGGCCCGGTCGTTCGACGAAACGATCGGCGAGTCACCGCAGTCGTACATCGCGCGAATGCGCCTGCACCGCATCCGGTCCGACCTGCTCGCGGGCAGCCATCCGGGGATCACGATCGCCGACGTATCCAACCGGTGGGGCATCAGCGAACTCGGCCGTATGTCGGCCCGGTACCGCGGCTGGTTCGGCGAACTGCCGTCGCAGACACTGCGCCGGAGTCCATGAGCAAACCTTTGAGTTGCGCAATTCCCTCGACGAAGAGCGAGAAAACGCCTTATGGTGTGAGGCCTCAAGATCAATACATCAGCCAGGAGTTGCTGCATCTTGTCGGGAGATGTTTGTGGCGAGCGTTGAAAAGGCGGGCCATGAGGCTCGCAATCGAGTGGGGCGCAACGAGTCTGCAGCTGCGTGGGCAGATGCCGACGATCTCGAGAGCCTCAGTTGGCACGTCTATCTGGACACCGCGATCCGCGCGTACCACGCGCTCAACCGGGCGTTGCACACCGCTCACGCGCTGTCGTTGTTGGACGTCATCCTTCTCGATTTTCTGATGAAGTCCCCTGACGGCACGGCACGCATGGGCGACCTGGCTCAGGCCGTGGTCCTGATGCCGGGACGGGTGACCCAACAGGTTCGCCGCCTGGAGGCGCAAGGGCTGCTTCGGCGCACCACCAGCGAGCGCGACCGGCGGAGCGTGCTCGCCCAGATCACTCCCGCCGGCCGTTCTCGAATGCGCCTCGCGCTGCGCACGTACGCGGCCTGGGTTCGGATCCACTACCTCGATCCGCTGTCGCGTCGGCAGTTGACCGCCATCGGCGACAGCTGCCGGCGGATCAGCACCGGACTCAGAGAATTCGGCATGCCAGGAAGCCAGTAGCCGCGCACGAAGCGACCACCTGCATTTATTCGCAGGCGCGCCGGCTCACGGGGTAGCGACGGTCAAACATGCCAGAGGAAGGTTCGCACCACGGTTGCCACTCCCACTAGCACGGCCCCCAGCTAACGACACCCAAAAACGATCATGACTCACCTCGGCGCGCATGCAGTCAACCCACTTGGTGACATATCTCCAGGTAAACAGTCATTGATCGGCCCGGTGGCAAATTTCAACCCTCGATAGAACGAGTTCTAGAACACGGCACAGTAGTTGCGTTCTTAAATATCGGCCGAACGGTTTCTCATTGCTGACGCTCGCGTAGATCTGCCCTGATCAGCGGGATCTGCGCACACGGAGGCTTGCCGCGCGCCGCCACGTGGCGACAGGTTGGAAAGTAGCCATGAATTCATGCGGTTTCATCAGGTTCCTCTCAGGTACGTTCTGCGTGTCCAAGATCACACCTTCGAAGGAGGTGGCCCCATGCACGTAGCCGCACGGTCCTATCTGACGACCGGCGCCGCGCTCGTCGGCGCCGGAGCCATAGCGGTATCGCCGCTTGCACCTGTTTCGCCTGCAGTGCCGGAAATGTTCACCCCGACAACGCAATCCACCGCTGTCGACCTCACCGCCGCGGCCAATCCGATCGTGGCATGGTCCACAGTCCTCACGGAGGCTTTCGGCAACACGGCCCGGATCGCCGACGCTCTCGTCAGTGACCCGGCGCCCATCCTCCGCCAGGTGATCACCAACGACATCGGTTACGCCACGCTTGTGGGGACCGCGCTGGCAGGCGCCGTGTCAGGGCTGGCCACCGGTCTCACCACCGCCCTTCCCGCGGCGCTCCAGACGGTGGTCGATGACATCAACGCGGGTGACTACCAGCAGGCCGGGCTTGACGCCATGAACGTCATCTATTCGGTTGTCCCAGCCGCATTCGCGTTGCTGGGACTGGCGTCGATCGCCCCCACGATCACCCAGAACCTCGCCGATGCCACCCAAGCCGCGGTGGGCGGCGTGGTGGGCGGGTTCGTTCCCCTCCTCGGCACTATCCAGGGCACGCTCGCCGCGGTCGGGGTCACCGCCCAGTCTGTGGCCGATTCCTTGGAGAGCGGCGATATCGCGGACGCTGTCCTACACCTCGTGAACACACCGGCGACATTGACCGGCGCCGTACTCAACGGCTACACGTACGAGTTCTACGGGTCACCGACGACATCCTGGGGCCTGCTCTCGTATGACCCAGCGGCGTTCAAGGCCGGCAGCATTCCCGCCTTCCTGGTCAACCTCCCGCGCGCAGTCAGGGACGCGATCAAGCCTGCCTCCACCCTGGCGGCCGCGTCCGGCGACGCCGTGACCCTCGACGTCGCAGCCGACCCGGCGGCCGAGAAAGCCGTGGCGCCAACTGAACTCGCGGAAGCTGAGCAGGCTCCCGTGGCCGAAGAAACGCCGGCGCCGGCAGCGCGCCAACTGGTACGCGGCGGGCCGGTCGGAACGCCGGGTGAGGGTGCGGCAACCGGCACTCCGCCCGGCGCCCAGCAGGCTCAGGCGGCGGTGAAGAAGGTCGCCACCTCGGTATCCGACACGGTGGACTCCGCTGTCTCGAAGCTGAAGAAGGGTTTCAAGAACGGCTTCACGAAGCCCGCCAAGGCAGGCAAGCACGCCAAGACGGTGAAGGCCGAAAAGTCGGACAACGCTTCCAACAGTGCGGGGGGTGGAGATAGCGCCAGCTGATCCTTCACCTCCGGTCGGCCCCCTTTCCTCCAAGGGGGCCGACCCATGTGTCCGGCCATAACGTTGACAGCTGGTTTATCGTTTGTGCAGGGGGACGGCTCCTTCGGTGGTGTGATCTTGGACAATCGCGCTTAACGGCTTGGTTCCGTCCCCCGCCCCATGCCTTGAACATGATCCTGGCTGCCCCACGCCCAAGATCACATTTGCCACAGAAACCACACCAGTCACAGCGTGGCTACGCGGAATCGCGCCGTCGCTCGCCTAATCTGCGCAGACGATGGCTACCCAGCGAAGGCTCCCGACACGTGCGCTGAAGCGCGGATTTTCGGCACTCGCGGCCCTGGCGATGCTGGCCGGGCCGACCGTCCTGTGCGCACCCACGGCCGCCGCCGACCCGGCGCCGGAGTGCCCCTACAAGGTGACGACGCCCCCTGCAGTGGATGCCTCGGAAGCACCCAAGCCCGGCGACGTAGCTCCCGGACCGCTGCCGGTGCCTGCGAAGACGATTGGCGGCGAAGCGCTCTCAGGTTGCGGAGTGATCACCGCAGCGAACACCCCGCCGCTGCCCAACGACGTCTCCGCCGAGGCCTGGCTGGTGGCCGACTTGGACAGTGGCGACATCATCGCCGCCAAGGATCCGCACGGGCGCCACCGTCCGGCCAGCATCATCAAGGTTCTGGTCGCCACCGCCGCCCTCAACGAACTCAACCTCAACAAGTTGGTGGCGGGCACCCAGGAAGACGCCAACTCCGAGGGCACCCGCGTCGGCGTCGGCCCCGGCGGCCAGTACACGATCAACGACCTGCTGCACGGTCTGCTGATGCACTCCGGCAACGACGCTGCGCACGCACTGGCGGTTCAACTGGGCGGCATGGACCCCGCCCTGCAGAAGCTGAACATCCTCGCCGGCAAGCTCGGTGGCCGTGACACCCGGGCCGCCACTCCTTCGGGCCTCGACGGCCCTGGCATGAGCACCTCGGCCTACGACATCGGGCTCTTCTACCGCTACGCCTGGCAGAACCCGGCTTTCGCCGACATCGTCGCCACTCAGACCTACGACTTCCCGGGCCGAGACGGCAATCCGTCCTACCCGGTGGAGAACGACAACAAGCTGCTCTACAACTACCCGGGCGCGATGGGTGGCAAGACCGGATACACCGACGACGCGGGACAGACCTTCGTCGGCGCGGCCAACCGTGACGGCCGGCGCCTGGTGGCCATCCTGATGAAGGGCACCCGCGTGCCTATCGCGCCGTGGGAACAGGCGGCACACCTGCTGGACTACGGGTTCGCCACTCCGCCGGGAACGAAGGTCGGCACGCTGGTCGACCCGGATCCGTCCCTGGTCACGCCGAAGGCCGACGAGCCGACCGCAGCCCAGGCGGCTTCAGTACTGCCGCCTGCGGATTCACTGCCGGTCCGGGTGGGCGTGGCCGTCGTCGGCGCCGTGATCGTGTTTCTGTTGATCATGGGTGCGCGTTCGCTGAATCGTCGCCCCGCTCGCTGATTCTCAGCTGTCGATACGCCTTCTGCCAGCCGGTATGCACCGTGGACAGGAGGTCCGTGGCATCCCCTTGCCATCTTCTGACCGATCGGTCTAATCTCGGACCATGCGGTCAGAACGGACGAAGACGTTCACCGAACAGGCCCGCCGTCGGCAGATCGTCGACGGCGCCTTGGAGGTGATCGCCGACCAGGGTTATCCGCAGGCGTCACTCGCACGCATCGCCGAGCACATCGGTATCGCCAAAAGCGCAGTGCTGTATCACTTCACCAGCAAATCGGAAGTGGTCGAGGCGGTCTTCACCGAGATCTTCACGCGCGGCGCCGCCGTGATCGTCCCGGCGGTCAACGCCGAAACCACCGCGGCGGCAAAGCTGTCCGCCTACATCCGGGCCAACATCGCGTTCGTCGCAGCCAACCGGTCAGCGGCCGTGGCCATGCTCGAACTCATCTCGGGTTACCGCGACGCGGACGGATTACGGGTCGACCAAGCCGCCGCCAAAGCCGTCCAGGAGCACCCCCCGACCGGCGACCTGGCGGCCCTCGATCCGCAGAGCATCTTCGCCGCGGGCCTGGAAAGCGGTGAGTTCCGCACACTCTCACCGCTGTTCATGAAGAACATCCTGCGCGGCGCGCTGGACAGCGCGGCGCAGGAGTACGCCCGCGACCCCGACTACGACGTCATCGCCCACGGCGAAGTGCTCGTCGAGATCTTCGAGAAGGCCACCGCACCGTGACCACCACCGATCAAAGGAGCTTCACCGTGGCCAGTGACGAACTGATGGGTAACGCGCTGCTGGCCGGCGCGATCGTGTTGGCCGGCGGCGCGATCGGCGCCGGCATCGGCGACGGGCTGGCCGGATCGCAGTTCATCGCCGGTGTCGCGCGTCAGCCCGAGGCCCAGGCCCGCTTGTACACACCGTTTTTCATCACCGTCAGCCTGGTCGAAGCCACATTCTTCATCAACGTGGCGTTCATGGCGTTGTTCGTGTTCGCCACCCCGGGAGGCTAGGTGGCGACCATCGCGATCGTCGCCATCGGCAGCCGCGGCGATGTGGCACCGCTGACCGGCGTCGGCGTCCGGCTACAGCGGGCCGGTCATCGCGTTCTTGTGGTGGCGTACCAGGCTTTCGCCGATCTCGTGATCGGGTGCGGGTTGGAGTTTCGCGGACTCGACGACGATCTCGACGACGCCGCAGCCGATCTGACCGACGTGTGCGCACGCGATGCCGCGAAGGCGATGGCCGCGTTCCTGTCGCCACGCGGCATGCGGGAGTTGGGCGATCGGGTGTTGACAGCCCTGTGCGACGAGCCGCCCGACATCCTGCTGCTGTCACCGTTCGCGGAGTTGGCCGGACATCCGCTGGCCGACGCGCTCGCCATCCCCCGCATCGGCGTCCGGCTGCAGCCCTTCTCGGCGACTTCGCAGTATCCCCCAGCCGTGCTCGGCGCGTGGTCCGCGGGCCGGTTCGGCAACCGGGCGGCGGCGAGGATCGGTGAGTCGATGATCGACGGGATGTACGGCGCGGCGGTCAACCACTTTCGCGCACAACTCGATCTGCCCAGAGCCTCGACACGGACGCTGAGGCGCCGACGCAGCGACGCACGCTGGCCCATCCTCTACGGCTACTCCCCTGCGGTGCTTCCCCGGCCGTCCGACTGGCGACCGGGCATCGACGTCGTCGGCTACTGGTGGCCGGCCCACCCGACCGGATGGCAACCGCCCACCGAACTGGTCGAGTTTCTGGACGCCGGCCCACCACCGGTCGTCATCGGCTTCGGCAGCACGGTCAACAGCAGCGCCGAAGCCGAACGGCTGTCAACGGTTGTCGCGCAGGCGGTTCGGGATGCGGGCGTTCGCGCCGTGATCCAGGCCGGTTGGGCAGGGCTCGACCTGTGTCGCGACGACGTGATCGCGGTCGGCGAGGTCCCCCACGACTGGCTGTTCGCGCGGGCGGCAGCCGTGGTCCACCACTGCGGCGCCGGGACCGTCGCGGCGGGACTTCGCGCCGGAGTGCCGGCAATCGCGGCCCCGGGCGCGTATGGCGACCAACCGTTCTGGGCGCGACGACTGTTCGATCTCGGCGTCAGCCCCCGGCCGATCCCGCAACGTCGACTCGACGCCGACAACCTCGGTGGTGCGATACGCGATGTGTCTTCAGACAGCCGCTTCCGAGACCGAGCGACGAGGATGGCGACAGCACTCGGCGCTGAGGACGGTGCGGGGCGGGTGCTGCGAGCCGTCGCCGAATGCACCGGTTCCGCTGACAACTAATTGCCGATCAAGTTAAATACATGCCGGGCCTGCCGGACCGCCGCCGCTCTCGGCGGTTCGGCAGGCCCCGGTCAATGCCAACGCCCGAGTAGCCGCTCGGCCCCTTCGGACAGCGATCGCACGATCTCGGCCGCGCCGGCCGGATCACGCACCAGCCCGACACCCTGCCCCGCGTTGACCGGCGATCCGCGCAGCACGCGCTCGGGAATGTCGGCAGGCCAACGATATCCGGCCGCAACGTCGTATTCGGTGGTCAGCTCGGTGGCTTCGCTTTCGGCGGCCAGCAGGGCATCACGGGCCGCCGACGGCGTCAGCGCCTCGGCACATGCCGCCAAAGCGGTACCAACCCACGCCGCGGCCGCCCCGGCGGCCAGCACCGCGGCCACCGCCCGGGGCGACGAGATGCCGCCGGCGGCCAGCACGGGTACGTCGACCGCGTCGAGGACTTCGGCCAGCAGCGGCAGGGTCCCCACCGTCGGCTCACCATGGCCGCCACCCTCGGCCCCGCGCGCCACCAGGACGTCGACACCGGCATCGACCGCGCGCCGGGCCGCGGCGACCGTGGCCACCTGCGTCGTCACCGTCAGGCCCGCGTCGTGCGCCCGACGGACCCACTCCCAATCCGCACCGAAACTGACGCTGAGCAGGGCCGGCCGGGCAGCCACTGCGGCCTCGAACAGATCCGGCCGGTCCTGAGCGACCCAGTGCACCAGCCCGATTCCGAATCGCTGTCCATCGAGCCGGCCGAGCTCGGCAGTCAATTGCTCGGCCGTCGCCGAACTGCCCATCCCGATCATGCCCAGGCCGCCCGCAGCCGACACCGCAGCCGCCAGCCGGCCTCCTGCCGCGCCGCCCATCGGGGCGTTGACGATGGGGACACCGATACCGATCGACCGCGACCAGGTGGTTGCCAAGCTCACAGCCTGCAATGTTACGTCGTTGTTACAATGGAAAGCGCCAGCACATGGCACCGGACGAGGCGCACCCGTACCCGGCCAGCGAAAAGACGGGGTGTTTGGAGGTGTGCCATGGCTTGGCTGATTCTCGTCGTCTCCGGTGTTCTCGAAGCCGTGTGGGCAACAGCCCTGAGCAAGACCGAGGGTTTCACGCGCCTGGTTCCGTCGGTCGTATTCTTTGTGGCGCTTGCGTTGTCGATGGGCGGCCTGGCCGTCGCGATGCGCAGCCTGCCTCCCGGTACGAGCTACGCGATATGGGTGGGCATCGGAGCGGTGCTCACCGTGGGCTTCGCAATGATCACCGGCGCCGAATCCGCTTCGGTGATCAAGATATTGCTCATGCTCGGCGTTGTCGGCTGCATCGTCGGCCTGAAGGCCGTCACCCACTAACGCCGCAGTAGACGCGAAAGCCCAAGGGCACCAATGGCCCCCATGGCAGCCGCGGCCAAAGCGCCGGACACCCCGATCCCCTCGTGGACCTGCACCCTGGTGACGATCTGCGCGGGGTCCGGCGGTGCCACCGGCGCTTCGGCCAGGCTCTCGGTGGACGTCGCCGCCCAGGCCGTCGCAAACAGGATCAATCGCGCGGTGACATAGGCGAACACCATCAGTCCGAGCACCGGGCCGAAGGTCGCTCCGGCCGGACCGCTCAGCACCGACTGCAGATAGATCGAGGCCACCTGCTTGAAGATCTCGAAGCCCACGGCAGCCAGGAGGCCGGCCCGGATCGATCGCCGGAACGGCACCGGTTCGCGCGGCAACCGGGAGATGATCCAGCTGAACAACAGCCAGGAGATCGACACCGACACGACGATCGAGATGACACGTAACCCGCTGCCGAGCACCGCGCCGTCGTGAAGACCGATCCAGCGCAACACCTTCCGCATCAAACTGGGGTCACCCAATACCGTCAGCCCGATGGTGATCACCATCGCGAGGAACGCCGACACCAGGGCGAACAGGTCCGAGAGCTTGTTGCCGACGAAGCTCGACTCGGCGTGTTGCTCCCACATCTGGCTCAGTGCCTCACGCAGGTTGGCCATCCAGCCCAGACCCGCCCACGCGGCGGTCGCCAGTCCGATCACGCCGACCGTGCCACGGGAGGCGATGGCCGAGTCCATCAGGGTGACCAGTTGCTGGCCGAGATCACCTGAGACCGCTTGCCGGATCCGCTCCTCGATTTCTTCGAGCAGATCGGGCCGGCGCGACAGCAGGAAGCCGCCGGCGGCGAAGCCGACCATCAACAGCGGGAACAGCGCGAAGATCGTGAAATACGTGATCCCAGCGGCGTAGAAGTTGCCGTTGCAGTCGTTGTAGCGCTCCTGCGCGCGCATCACATGGTCGAACCACGGAAAGCGCGCACGCGCTCGGGCCAGCAGTCCCGGCTTCTCGGGCTCGTCCACCGCCAACCCCTCCCTGGCGCTTATGGCGTTTGCTGGAGAAACCCTATCTTGTCGTAAACCCGAGCGAGGGTCTTCCCCGCGACCTCCCGGGCCTGTTCCGCGCCTGCGGCCAGTACAGCCTGCAGTTCTGCCGTGTCAGCCAATAATTCGTCCACGCGTGTCTTGATCGGGGTGACGAACTCCACCACGGCCTCGGCGGTCTCCTTCTTGAGATCGCCGTAGCCGCGTCCCGCATAGCCTTCGACCAGTTTGTCGACATCGGTACCGGTCACCGCGGACTGGATGGTGAGCAGATTCGAGATACCGGGCTTGTTCACCTGATCGAACCGGATCTCACGCTCACTGTCGGTCACTGCCGAACGGATCTTCTTGGCCGTGGCCTTCGGATCATCGAGCAGGCTGATCAGCCCGGCGTCGGTGGCCGCCGACTTGCTCATCTTCGCCGACGGGTCCTGCAGGTCGTAGATCTTGGCCGTGGCCTTGGGGATCATCGCCTCGGGCACCACGAAGGTGTCCGAGAACTGCCCGTTGAACCGTTGGGCCAGGTCGCGGGTGAGTTCCAGGTGCTGGCGCTGGTCTTCTCCGACCGGGACCAGGTCGGTGTCGTAGAGCAGGATGTCGGCTGCCATCAGCACCGGGTAGGTGAACAGGCCGACCGTGGTGGCCTCCGCCCCCTGCTTGGTCGACTTGTCCTTGAACTGGGTCATCCGCGACGCCTGGCCGAATCCGGTGAAACACCCCAGCACCCAGGCCAATTGGCTGTGCTCGGGGACATGGCTCTGCACGAATACGGTGCTGCGCGCCGGGTCGATGCCCAGCGCCAGGTACTGCGCGGCCGTCACCAGCGTGCGCCGACGCAGGATCGCGGGGTCCTGCGGCACGGTGATGGCGTGCTGGTCGACGACACAGAAGAACGCCTCGTAGCCGTCCTGCAGCTGCGCCCAGTGCGTGACGGCACCCAGGGCATTGCCGAGGTGCAGGGAGTCGGAGGTGGGCTGGGCGCCCGAGAATACGACCTGTTTGCTTCCGCTACTCATGATCTTCTGATTTTCGCACTGGCGTCATCCGGATTCTTCGCGGGTCAGCTGCTGCAGCACCCGCAGGAAAACTTTCCGATCGTCGGCGGACAACTCCCCCAGCCAGCGCTCCTCCCCGCGCTGGATCTCCCGCTGCACCGCGTCCTTGACCGCGCGGCCCGACTCGGTGATGGCCAGCAGCCGCACCCGGCGGTCGTCTGGGTCGGCTTCGCGCGCGATGAAACCCTGCTGTTGCAGGTCATCGAGGGTGCGGATGATGCGGGTCTTGTCGGCACCGATCGCCTCGGCCAGCGCCGCTTGCGTCCGCACCGAGGACCGGTCGAGCGCGAGCAGGACGACGTAACCCCACATGGACAGGCCGTGAGCGTCGAGCACCGGCTGCTCGGCGGCGAGCATCTCTCGCAACAGAGGGGCCATCATGGCCGCCAGATCCGGGCGCTTCGGCATCAGCCCATCGTAGATATTCGAGTACCGTAGGCGTTGCCATACGATGTGCTCTCGCTTATCGTAAGCGCATGCATACTATTGAAAAAGACCTCCGCCCGTTGCACCGCGTCGCCGTCCTCCGTTCCGTCGAAGCCGTCGGCGCGGTCCGCCCATCCGACCTGGACCGTCCCACCCCCTGCGCGGAGTGGACGCTCGCCGACCTCCTGGCCCACATGACCGTGCAGCACCGAGGGTTCGCGGCCGCGGCGCGCGGGCACGGAGCCGACGAATCGGTCTGGGACGTTGGGACTGTGGCCGACGCCGTGCGCGCCGACCCGGTCGGCGCCTACACCGCAGCCGCCCACGATGTGCTCGAGGCCTTCGCGGCCGACGGAATCACCCAGACGACGTTCGCCCTACCCGAATTCGGACCAGATGCGACATTCCCGGGAGCGTTGGCGATCGGATTCCACCTCGTCGACTACGCGGTGCACGGCTGGGATGTCGCGGCCAGCCTCGGATCACCGTACGAACTGCCGGACAACGTCGTCGCCGCCGTGCTGCCGCTGGTCATGGCGATCCCCGACGGCGACTTCCGCGACACCGCGGCCTCACCGTTCGACCGGGCCGTCGACGATTCGGGCGCAACGGATTTCGACCGCATCCTGGCCCACCTGGGGCGTCGCCCGGATTGGCGTCAGCCGTAGCTGACCGTCACCGGTGAGTGATCCGACCACCGCAGCGCGTACAGCTCGGCCCTGTCCACCCGCGCCGATGTGGCCCGGACGGCCAGGGTCGGGCTGGCCAGGTGATAGTCGATGCGCCAGCCGGCGTCGTTGTCGAAAGCCTTGCCGCGCCAGGACCACCAGCTGTAGGGCCCGGCCACATCGGGATGCAGCACCCGCACCACGTCGACCCAGCCCGTCCCCAACAGTTCACTGAGCCAGGCCCGTTCGCTTGGCAGGAAGCCGGCCTTCTTGACGTTGCCCTTCCAGTTCTTGATGTCGTTCTCGGTGTGCGCGATGTTCCAGTCACCGCACAGCACCGCGTCACGGCCGTGCAGCTCGGCCATCCGGGCGGCGATGGTGGCCATGAAACGTTCCTTCTCCAGCTGCCGGTCCGTCTCGGCCTCGCCGGTGGGGACGTACACGCTGGCCACCGTCACGCCGGCGGTGTCCACCTCGAGGTAGCGGCCGTGCGCCTCGAACTCGTCGGAGACCAGCAGCCGGGCCTCCTCGATCGGATGCCGGGACAACACGGCAACCCCGTTGCGGCCCTTGACATGCGGAACAGCCGAGGCCAGGTTCCAACCATCGGCCAGGGCCGGCGCCAAGGCATCGTTGAGCTGCTCGTCATCGGCCCGGGTCTCCTGCAGGCACACCACGTCCGCCTCGGTTTCCTTGAGCCACGGCAGCAGCCCCAGATTCTCTGTCGACCGCTGCTTGACCGCGGCGCGAATGCCGTTGACGTTGATGGTGCTGACGGTCAGGGGTCCCGGAGATGCCACGGCCCAGACCCTACCGACCGGCGCCGACACCACCGACAGCCTCTTGCGGTACCGGCGGTATCACCTTAATGTCGGGCGGCATGGCTGAACGTGCTCCCATCCACCTCGGCACCCCCGACGGCGATCCGATCCTGCTGCTGCACCCGTTCCTGCTGTCGCAGAGCGTGTGGAAGTACGTCGCACCGCAGCTCGCGCAGACCGGCCGCTATGACGTGTTCGCGCCGACCATGGCAGGTCACCACGGCGGTGCGCACGCACCGATGCTGCTCGACGTCGCGACGCTGGCCGATGACGTCGAACGTCGGCTCGACGAGCTCGGCTGGACCACCGCGCACATCGTGGGGAACTCACTGGGCGGCTGGGTGGCCTTCGAACTGGAGCGCCGCGGCCGGGCCCGCACGCTGACCGGCATCGCCCCCGCGGGCGGCTGGTCGATGTTCACGGCGGCCAAGTACGAGATCATCGCCAAGTTCATGGCGGCCCTGCCGATCGTGCTGGCCACCGCGGCCCTGCGCCAGCAGGTGCTGAAACTGCCGCTGTCCGAACAGATCTCCTACCTGGCCGTCAGCGCCACACCAGAGGTGCTCAACGCAGGCGACCGCCACGACCTGATCGACGACGTTGCCCACTGCCCGGCCTACTTCAAGCTCATGGTCAAGGCGTTGACCACCGCAGGGCTGATGGAGATCGGCGATTCCCGCACGCCGACCCAGCTGGTGATCTGCGAGAAGGACCGGGTTTTGCCGGCGCCCCGCTTCACCCGGCACTTCACCAAGAGCCTGGCGCCCGACGCCGTGGTCACCACCCTCAAGGGGGTCGGCCACGTGCCGATGTTCGAGGCGCCCGACACCATCACCCGGGTGATCACCGAGTTCGTCGACCGGCACATCGGTCAGGCGCGCGCCACGGGGTGACCGACCATGCGCCCAGGGCATCCAGTCTGCGTACAGATCGAGAAATCGGGCGTTTCGGCGCGCTGAGCACAGGCTCGGCGCGCTGAGCACAGGCTCGGCGCGGATATTGCCGCGCCGAGCCCGAGTGCCTAAGCCTTCTCGGCGGCCGCCAACGTGTCGTTGAGCGTCTTGCTCGGACGCATCACCGCGGCGGTCTTCTCCGGGTCCGGGTAGTAGTAGCCGCCGATGTCGGCCGGCTTGCCCTGTGCCGCGTTGAGTTCGGAGACGATGGCCTGCTCCTGCTCGCCGAGCGCCTTGGCCAGCGGCGCGAAGTGCGCGGCCAGCTCCTTGTCCTCGGTCTGCTCGGCCAGCGCCTGCGCCCAGTACAGCGCCAGGTAGAACTGGCTGCCCCGGTTGTCCAGCTCACCGGTCTTGCGCGACGGGGACTTGTTCTCGTCCAACAACTCCCCCGTCGCGGTGTCGAGCGCGTGGGCCAGCACCTTGGCCTTGGCGTTGTCGGTCTTGTTGCCCAGGTCCTCCAGGCTGGCGCCCAGCGCGAGGAACTCGCCCAGCGAATCCCAGCGCAGGTGGTTCTCCTCCACCAGCTGATGAACGTGCTTGGGCGCCGAGCCACCCGCGCCGGTCTCGTACAGACCGCCACCGGCCATCAGCGGCACGATCGAGAGCATCTTCGCGCTGGTGCCCAACTCCAGGATCGGGAACAGGTCGGTCAGGTAATCGCGCAGGATGTTGCCGGTCACCGAGATGGTGTCCTGTCCGCGGATCAGCCGCTCAAGGGTGTAGCGCATGGCCCACACCTGCGGCAGGATCGTGATCTCCAGGCCCTCGGTGTCCTCTTCCTTGAGGTACGCCTTGACCTTCTTGCGCAGCTCGTTCTCATGCGGGCGCTCGTCGTCGAGCCAGAACACCGCAGGCATTCCGGACAACCGTGCCCGGTTGACGGCCAGCTTGACCCAGTCCCGGATCGGGGCGTCCTTGACGATCGGCATCCGCCAGATGTCGCCCTCTTCGACCTCCTGGCTCAGCAGCACCTCACCGGAATCGATGTCGACGATCTTGGCCACACCGGCCTGCGGGATCTCGAAGGTCTTGTCGTGGCTGCCGTACTCCTCGGCCTTCTGCGCCATCAGACCGACGTTGGGCACCGTCCCCATCGTGGTCGGATCGAACTGGCCGTGGGTCTTACAGAAGTTGATCACTTCCTGGTACATCCGGGAGAACGTCGACTCCGGGTTGACGGCCTTGGTGTCCTTGGTGCGGCCGTCGGCGCCGTACATCTTGCCGCCGAGGCGGATCATCGCCGGCATCGACGCGTCGACGATGACGTCGCTGGGCGAGTGGAAGTTCGAGATGCCCTTGGCCGAATCCACCATGGCCAGCTCCGGCCGGTGCTCGTGGCAGCGGTGCAGGTCCTCGATGATCTCCTCACGCTGCGAGGCCGGCAGCGCCTCGATCTTGCTGTAGAGATCCGACAGACCGTTGTTGACGTTGACGCCGAGCTCGTCGAACAGCTTCTGATGCTTGGCGAAGGCGTCCTTGTAGAAGACCTTGACGGCGTGGCCGAACACGATCGGGTGGCTGACCTTCATCATGGTCGCCTTGACGTGCAGCGAGAACATCACGCCGGTCTTGTAGGCGTCCTCGATCTGCTCCTCGTAGAACTGGATCAGCGCCTTCTTGCTCATGTACATCGAGTCGATGACGTCGCCCTCGTCGAGCTTGACCTCGGGCTTGAGCACGATCGTCTCACCCGAACTGGTCTCCAGCTCCATGCGTACGTTGCGCGCCTTGTCCAGCGTCATCGACTTCTCACCGTGGTAGAAGTCGCCGGTCTTCATGGTGGCCACGTGCGTGCGGGAAGCCTGCGACCACTCGCCCATGCTGTGGGGGTGCTTGCGCGCGTACTCCTTGACCGCCTTGGGTGCGCGACGATCCGAGTTGCCTTCGCGCAGAACGGGGTTGACCGCACTGCCCAGGATCTTCGAGTAGCGATCGCGGATCGCCTTCTCCTCGTCGGTCTTGGGATCGCCCGGGTAGTCGGGAACCGCGTAGCCCTTCTCCTGCAGTTCCTTGATCGCTGCGGTGAGCTGCGGGACCGAGGCGCTGATATTGGGCAGCTTGATGATGTTGGTCTCGGGCAGCTGGGTGAGACGGCCCAGTTCACCGAGGTTGTCCGGGACCTTCTGATCGTCGGTCAGGTAGTCGCCGAATTCGGCCAGGATGCGGGCCGCCACCGAAATGTCACTGGTCTGGATATCGATACCCGCCGGCTCTGCAAAGGCGCGGATGATCGGCAAGAAGGAGTACGTCGCAAGCAGCGGCGCCTCGTCGGTCAGCGTGTAGATGATGGTCGGCTGCTGGGCAGTCATGGTTGCTCTCCCGGCGTCAGTCTCGGTTCGACGAGGATCACTCGTTGTCACTCGTGGTTATTCGCTGCTCTGTATCGCGGCCAGACTACAAGGGCGGGCAGCGTCTCGAAGGAGCAGCTTTCATTACTGACCAGTAACTTTGGCTTGCGTCCAGGCGTCCAACGCCTCCATGCCCCCGCCGCACTGAACACGTTTCAGTCGAGCCCGCCCAGAACCGGCAAACACCCCGGACAACCGACTGGCACCGCCTCAACGCGTTGCGATAAGCTGCAAGCCGGTCATGAGTGTCAGCATCAAGCCCCGGCTTGCTGGCCGGCAACCCTCCAACCGCGGTGGGGTGCCCCGGGTGATGACCAGGTTGAGCAGTCGTTCGCGGCTGTAAGGCAAGCGCGGGTCCGAAGGTACGGGCCCCCAGACAGACAGGGAAACCTGATGGAGGCCAGCCATGTGTATGTGTCAGTGAACCCACGGTGTCAGCCCGTCGTAATCGACGTCAGGCAAGACGCCCGGTAACCGACCGCACTTCTACCTTCCCAATCTCCGGGGCCCTCGCCCCGCCACTGGAGGAGACACCCCAGCCATGACAAACCCAGAAAACGTCGCCGACTGGTCGTTCGAAACCAAGCAGATCCACGCGGGCCAGACGCCGGACAGTGCCACCAATGCCCGCGCACTGCCGATCTACCAGACCACGTCCTACACGTTCCGCGACACCGATCACGCCGCCGCCCTGTTCGGCCTGGCCGAACCCGGCAACATCTACACCCGCATCATGAACCCGACCACCGACGTCGTCGAGCAGCGCATCGCCGCCCTCGAGGGGGGCGTCGCGGCGTTGTTCCTGTCGTCCGGGCAGGCCGCCGAGACGTTCGCGATCCTCAACCTGGCCGGCGCGGGTGACCACATCGTGTCCAGCCCACGGCTCTACGGCGGCACCTACAACCTGTTCCACTACACGCTGCCCAAGCTGGGCATCGAGGTCAGCTTCGTCGAGGATCCCGACAACCTGGACAGCTGGCGGGCGGCCGTGCGGCCCAACACCAAGGCCTTCTTCGCCGAGACCATCTCCAACCCCCAGATCGACATCCTCGACATCCCGAACGTGTCCGCCGTGGCGCACGAAAACGGTGTCCCACTGATCGTCGACAACACCATCGCCACCCCGTACCTGATCCAGCCGATCGCGCTCGGGGCCGACATCGTCGTGCACTCGGCCACCAAGTACCTCGGTGGCCACGGATCGGCGATCGCCGGGGTGATCGTCGACGGCGGCACGTTCGACTGGACCAACGGCCGGTTCCCGGGCTTCACCGAGCCGGACCCCAGCTACCACGGAGTGGTGTTCGCCGAGCTGGGCGCGCCCGCCTACGCGCTCAAGGCCCGCGTTCAGCTGCTGCGCGATCTGGGTTCCGCGGCGGCACCGTTTAATGCGTTCCTCATCGCGCAGGGATTAGAAACGCTGTCGCTGCGGGTTGAACGGCACGTGGCGAATGCGCAGCGGGTCGCGGAGTTCCTGGCCGGGCACGAGCACGTCGTGTCGGTGAACTATGCCGGGCTCCCCACCTCTCCCTGGTACGAGCTGGGTCGCAAGATCGCCCCCAAGGGCACCGGCGCGGTACTCGCGTTCGAGCTCGCCGGCGGCATCGAGGCGGGTAAGGCGTTTGTCAACGCCCTCACCCTGCACAGCCATGTCGCCAACATCGGCGACGTGCGCTCGCTGGTGATCCATCCCGCTTCGACCACCCATCAGCAGCTCAGCGACGCCGAGCAGCTGGCCAGCGGCGTGACCCCCGGCCTGGTGCGGCTGGCCGTCGGCCTCGAGGGCATCGACGACATCCTGGCCGATCTCGAGCAGGGATTCGCCGCGGCACGTCCGTTCAACGAGGCGTCGCAGACAGCGGTGACGGCGTAGGACGGCGAGAGAAGACCGGCATGACGATCACCGAAGAACCGGCCGTGTCCACCCTCCCCTTGCCTGCCGAAGGCGAGATCAGCGTGGTGAACATCGGCGCCTTGACGCTCGAGAACGGCACCGTCCTGCCCGACGTGTCGATCGCGGTGCAGCGCTGGGGTGAGCTGTCACCCGCACGCGACAACGTGGTGATGGTGCTGCACGCGCTCACCGGCGACTCCCACGTCACCGGACCGGCAGGCGACGGACATCCGACCGCGGGCTGGTGGGACGGGGTGGCCGGACCGGGCGCCCCGATCGACACCGACCAGTGGTGCGCGATCTCGACCAATGTGCTCGGCGGCTGCCAGGGATCCACGGGTCCCGGGTCGCTCGCACCTGACGGAAAGCCCTGGGGGTCAAGGTTTCCCCAGATCACGATTCGCGATCAGGTGGAGGCCGACCGGGCCGCGCTGGCGGCCTTCGGCATCACCGAGGTGGCCGCGGTGGTCGGCGGGTCGATGGGCGGAGCCCGTGCGCTGGAATGGCTCGTCGGGCATCCCGACGAAGTCCGGGCCGGACTGGTGCTGGCCGTCGGCGCCCGCGCCACGGCCGATCAGATCGGCACCCAGAGCAGCCAGGTGGCCGCGATCAAGGCCGATCCGGACTGGCAGGGTGGGGATTACTACGACACCGACCGGGCCCCGCTGGCCGGCATGGAGATCGCCCGGCGCTTCGCACACCTCACTTATCGCGGCGAGGAAGAACTCGACGAGCGGTTCCGCAACGACGCCCAGGGCGATGAGGATCCGACCGCAGGCGGACGCTACGGCGTGCAGAGCTACCTCGAGTACCAGGGCGGCAAGTTGGCCCGCCGGTTCGACCCGGGTACCTATGTGACGCTCTCCGATGCGCTGTCCACCCACGATGTGGGCCGCGACCGCGGCGGGGTCACCACTGCACTGCGTGGTTGTCCGGTGCCCGTCATCGTCGGCGGGATCACCTCCGACCGCCTCTACCCCATCCGGCTACAGGAGGAACTGGCCGACCTGCTGCCCGGCTGTAGCGGCCTGGACGTGGTCGACTCGGCGTACGGCCACGACGGCTTCCTGGTCGAGACGGAAGTGGTGGGCAAGCTGATCCGCCGCACGCTGGAGCTGGCACAGCGGTGAGCTCACCCAAGGCGCGTTCCCTGTCCTTCGGCTCGGAAGCCGCAGCCTACGAACGCGGCCGACCGTCGTACCCGCCGGAGGCCATCGACTGGCTGCTCCCCGAAGGGGCCCACGATGTGCTGGATCTGGGCGCGGGCACGGGCAAGCTGACGACCAGGCTCGTCGAACGCGGGCTGGACGTGATCGCCGTCGATCCCATCCCGGAAATGCTTGAGCTGCTGTCGAACTCACTGCCGGAGACCCCGGCGCTGCTGGGTACGGCGGAGGAGATCCCACTGGCCGACAACAGCGTGGACGCGGTGCTGGTGGCGCAGGCCTGGCACTGGTTCGACCCCGAGCGGGCCGTCAAGGAGGTCAGCCGGGTGCTGCGTCCCGGCGGTCGGCTGGGCCTGGTGTGGAACACCCGCGACGAACGCCTGGGCTGGGTCAAGGATCTGGGCCGCATCATCGGCCCCGAACACGATCCGTTCACCAACGAGGTGACACTGGCCGAGCCGTTCGGCGATGTCGAGCGGCATCAGGTGGAGTGGACGAGTTACCTGACGCCCCAGGCCCTCATCGACCTGGTGGCCTCGCGGAGCTACTGCATCACCTCGCCGGAGAAGGTGCGTACCCGGACGCTGGAGCAGGTGCGCGAGCTGCTGGCCACCCACCCGGCGCTGGCCAATTCGTCGGGGCTGGCGCTGCCCTACGTCACCGTGGGGATCCGGGCCACCCTCGTCTGAGGACGACCGCCGAACGTTGGCTTGTGTTCGAGCATCCGGCGAAAGTTCGAACACAAGGCAACGTTCGGCGACATTGAGCTAGCCCAGGACGAACTCGCCGATGACGGCGGTGCCGGGTCCCGGCCGGGCGCCCGGGCCTGCCGTGGCCGTGGTTGTCGACGCGTCGAGTTCGCCTCCGCACTCTGCGCACACGGTTTTCGCCGTGGTCGCGCGGCCACATTCGGTGTGCACGATCAATGCCGGCGGCCCGTCCTCGCCCGCCAGCCACTTGTCCCCCCAGGCGACCAGTGTCGCGATCACCGGGTACAGATCACGCCCTTTGTCGGTGAGCACGTACTCGTAGCGCGGCGGTGCGCTCTGATATCGGCGGCGTTCCACCACCCCGTGACGTTCGAGTTCATCGAGGCGCGCCGCCAGGATGTTCGACGCGATCCCGAGATCCCGCCGGATGTCCTCGAACCGGGTCATCCCCGCGAACAGGTCACGCAGGACGAGCGGTGTCCACCGCTGCCCCACCACCTCGACAGCCCGTGCGATCGAGCACGAGATGTCGCTGAAGGACTGTTTGGGCACCACTCAACCGTAGTTCATTGCGTTTCACAATGAACTACGGTTGAGTGGGTTGCAAATCGCAAGTTAGGTGAGGAGAGGGCATGACAACGACTACCGACTCGGTCGCCGCATTCTGCGAGGCCACCCGCACCAGGGACCTCGACGCAGTGATCGCGACGCTGGCGCCCGATGCCTCGTTGACCTCGCCGCTGTCCGGCCGGATGGTGTTCCGCGGTCACGACGATCTCCGACTGCTCCTCGGCGCGGTGTACGGCGGCCTGCGCGACCTGACCTGGCAGGAAACGATCGGCGATGGCCCGACGCGCGTCGCGATCAGCGAAGGCCGGGTCGCCGGCGTCGCCATCACCGACGCGCTCGTGTTCGAACTCGACGAGAGCGGACAGATCCGACGCCTGCGTCCACACCTGCGGCCGTGGCTCGCGACCACGGTGTTCGCTGTGCTGCTCGGACCGAAGATCGCCCGCCATCCCGGCGTCCTGCGCCGCGCCCTCAGGCGCTGAGCTCAGCCACCTCGGAGTCAGGACCGAACCAGCGCGCCAGCGCCGCCCGCAGCCCTTCCGCATCGAATTCGTCTGCAGCCCAGGCGACATAGCCGTCAGGCCGGATCAGCAAGGCCGCGGCGGGCCGATCCGCCGCGGTCGTCACCGTCACGTCGACCCGGTCACGCCAGCCGTCAGCGACGTCGGCGCAGGCCCCGCCGGACAGATCGAGCAGCATCGGCCGCCCCGAGTGCAGCAGCTCGGCGATGCGGCGGCCGTCGTCCAGCAGGAAATCGGGAACGAAGTATCCGGACAGCCGGTGCCCGTCTTCGACCTCGTAACGGACATCGGAGCCGGACAGCACGCCCGCGATATGCGCCGAGCCGTCCGGCGTGGCCAGCAGTTCACCGAAAAGCGTTCGCAGCGCAGTGACTTCGGGACCGGCAGCCATCAGGGCGGCCTGGGCCATCGAGTGCATCATCACCCGCTGACCGGCCGGCCAACGCTCACTGTGATAGCTGTCCAGCAGGCCGTCGGGCGCCCGCCCCTGCACGGCGGCGGCCAGTTTCCAGCCCAGGTTCATGGCGTCCTGAAGTCCGAGATTCAGGCCCGGCCCACCCATGGCGGAATGCACATGGGCCGCATCGCCTACCAGAAACACGTTGCCGGCGCGGTACTGCTCGGCCTGGCGGGTGTTCTGGCCGTTGATGCGCCGCAACGCGTGCGGACCGGGACCGTCGGGCGGTTCGATCGGCAAGTCAGCGCCGACCACGCGCTTCACACTCTGGCGCAGTTCATCGATGGTCAGCTCAGGCGCATCGTCGGGCAGAACGGAGCCGTATTCGATGGTTCCCAACATCGAGCGTCCCGGCTGGAACTCGGCATAGATCAGAACCCCGCCGTCGAAGCGATTGTGCCCGAATGGGATTTGGCCAATGCCGGGCACATCCAACGCTCCGTAACCGGTGCGCAGCTCATCCGGCACGCGGATGTGAGCGACCCGGGCGACCACGTCGGTGGTCAGCCCAGGAAACTCGATGCCGGCCTTCTTCCTGACCGGGCTGCGGCCACCGTCGGCCCCGACCAGGTAGGTGGCAGGTAACCGGTAATCGCCCGCCGGCGATGCGACGTCGACGATGACACCGCCGGCCACCTGCTCCAGCGCGACGAGTTCGTGCCCCCACCGGATCTCGACGCCGAGGCCGCGCACCCAGTCCACCAATTGCCGCACCACGCGTGGCTGCTGGATCAGCATACCGTACATCGGGTTGTCGATGACATCGGTAAACGGCACCTGCATGCCCGCGAAGATGTAACCGGCCATGGGTTCGGGCCCCTCGCCCGTCCCGCTGAGCTCCCCATACAGACCGCGCAGATCGAGCACTCGATTTGCCTGCCCGACAATGCCATTGGCCTTGAGTTCCGCACTGGGCTCGGGCAGTTGCTCGAGCACCACCGGCCGTACCCCGGCCAGGGCCAACTCCCCCGCCACCAACAGACCGTTCGGGCCGGCGCCCGAGATGACGACGTCTACGTGATCTTTCATTTCTTCCCTCCCGGTTCGGGCAGGCCCGCGGCCACCGCCGCGAACCCTTTGCGCAGCAGTGACGCGAAAGTCACCGGCGGATCTGCGTTTCCGTAAGCGTCCATCGCAGCGTCGCCGACCGCCCGCACGACGGCCGCCACCAGGCGCGGATACATGTCATGCGGCTCGGTGCCGGTCCGCTCGGCGATCGCGACGATCCACTCATCAGCCAATCCTCGGAAGGTCGCGTCGCGAATCTCCGGGATCATCAGCAATTTCCGGACCTCGGCCAGCTGCTCGCGGGTTGGCAGCGCGTTCTCCGCACCATAGACGTCGGCCATGTCGTCGTCCAACGGTTTGATCACCGATTCGGTGATCGCGGTCCACAGCGGTTCATCCGCAGGACGCGCCCGCAGCGTGTCGATACCGCGCCGGAGGCGTTCCTGCTGCCGGTAAGCCAGCGCGTCGTACTTGCCGGCGAAGTAGTTGGTGAAGGTACGCAGCGAGACACCGGCCAGGTTGGCTATGTCCTCGCGGGTGACGTTCTCCAAACCGCGCTCGAACGCGAGGCTCAGCGCCGCGTCGCTCAGCGCTCGCCGCGTGTCGAGCTTCTTGCGTTCCCGCAGTCCCGGTGCCATGTCTTCACGCTAGCCAAACATTGCCCATTGGGCAATATTGCCTCCTGGGCATTTCCTGTGAAAATCAGTTGAAGGCGGGCCGCCATCCTGAATACCGTGGCAGCCATGTCAGTGACCCACCTCCGCTTGCGCATCACATAGCCGGCGGATCTTCACCTTCCCGGAACGTCCGCCGCAGCAGCTTTGTCCCTGCGACTGCGGAGTCTCCGTGCCTTCAACTCACCATGGCCGTCATGAGTACGGCCAGAATTTCCTGTGCGACCGACGCGTGGTCGCCGACATCGTCAAAATCGTCTCGCACACAACAGGTCCCATCGTCGAGATCGGCGCCGGCGACGGGGCGCTCACTCTGCCGCTGCAACGGTTGAACCGGCAGCTGACCGCGATCGAAATCGACCGGCGACGGGCTCGGCGATTGGCGGACCGAACCTCGGCAGAGGTGGTCGGTGCGGACTTTCTGCAATACCGACTACCCACAACACCGCACGTGGTGGTGGGCAATCTGCCCTTTCACCTGACCACCGCGATCCTGCGGCGGCTGTTACACGGCCCGGGCTGGACCGACGCGGTCCTGCTCATGCAGTGGGAGGTGGCCCGGCGGCGGGCCGGCGTCGGCGGCGCCACCATGATGACGGCACAGTGGTGGCCGTGGTTCGAATTCAGCCTGGCACGAAAGGTTTCCGCGGATGCCTTCCGACCCAGGCCCGGCGTTGACGCCGGGCTGCTGACCATCACACGCCGTCGGGAGCCCCTGGTCCCGACGGCCGACCGGCGTCGGTACCAGGCCCTGGCACACGAGGTGTTCACCGGGCGGGGTCGCGGCTTGGCGCAGATCCTGCGTCGTCACGTGGATCGTCGGTGGTTGCAGGCCAACGGAATCCACCCGTCGGCGCTACCGCGAGACCTGTCCGCGCAACAGTGGGCCGCACTGTTCGACGCGGTCCGCTAGCTGGTGCCCAGCGGGTCGATGGTCCAGGCGATGTAAAGCACCACCGCACTCACGGTCGCGGTGGTGGCGAAGTCGATCGTCCGGCTTCGCACCACCAGCAGACCGGCCCGGTCATCGGTCAGCGCCAGCCGCAGCGCAGCCGCCGCACCGACGCCGATCCCGATCACCAGCGCGCCGCGGCGCCAGTAGCCCGCCACCACCAAGGCGAAGGCCGCGATGAAGATCAGCCCGACCACGAGGATCGGCCACTGTCCTGCGACCACCTTCTGGACGAACTCCTTTGCCGTCACGCCAGTTTCGACTCTTCGAGCTCGACGACGTTGGTCAGCAGGAACGCCCGTGTCAGCGGGCCGACGCCGCCCGGGTTGGGCGACACATGCCCCGCCACCTCCCAGACGTCAGGTGCGACGTCACCGGTCAACTTGCCGTCCACCCGGCTGACGCCGACGTCGACGACGGCCGCGCCCGGCTTGACCATGTCCGCGGTGACCATGTGCGGCACACCGACCGCGGCGATGATGATGTCGGCCTGACGGGTCAGGGCAGGCAGATCCCGGGTACCGGTGTGGCACAGCGTCACGGTGGCGTTCTCCGAACGCCGGGTGAGCAGCAGGCCCATCGGCCGGCCGACCGTCACGCCGCGCCCGATCACCACGACGTGCGCCCCGGCGATCGGCACGTCGAACCGGCGCAGCAGATGCACGATGCCGCGAGGGGTACAGGGAAGCGGCGCCTCCTTGCCGAGCACCAGCCGGCCGAGGTTGGTCGGGTGCAGACCGTCGGCGTCCTTGGCCGGATCGATGCGCTCCAGCGCGGCGTTCTCGTCGAGGTGCTTGGGCAGCGGCAGCTGCACGATGTAGCCCGTGCAGTCCGGGTTGGCGTTGAGCTCGTCGATGGTCTCGTCGAGCTGCGCCTGGGTGATGTCGGCGGGCAGGTCGCGGCGGATCGAATTGATCCCGACCTTTGCGCAGTCGGCGTGCTTGCCGCGCACGTAGGCCTGCGAGCCGGGGTCGTCACCGACCAGCACGGTGCCCAAGCCGGGCGTCCGGCCGGCCTCGGTCAACTTCGCTACCCGCTGCTTGAGGTCGATGAAGATCTCGTCGCGCGTCGCCTTACCGTCCAACACAATGGAACCCACGGTGCCCATTGTGTCAGCCGCGTGGCAGGCTCAGCATATGAACACCCAGCCCAATGTGTTCACTGATGTTTTCAGTGAGGCCAAGCTCGGCCCAGTGACGCTGCGCAACCGCATCATCAAGGCCGCCACCTTCGAAGCGTCCACGCCGAACGCGCTGGTCACGGAGGATTTGATCAACTATCACCGGCTGCCCGCGGCCGGCGGCGTCGGCATGACCACCGTGGCCTACTGTGCGGTGGCACCCGGCGGCCGGACCGACGGCTGGCAGATCTGGATGCGGCCCGAGGCGGTGCCCGGGCTGACCAAACTCACCGAGACCATCCACGCCGAGGGTGCCGCCATCAGCGCCCAGATCGGTCATGCCGGGCCGGTGGCCAACTCGCGAACCAACAAGGCCCCGGCGCTCGCGCCGGTACGGTTCTTCAACCCCCTGTCGATGCGGTTTGCCAAGAAAGCCACGATCGACGACATCCGCGACGTCACCGAAGCCCACGCGAACGCTGCCCGGCTTGCCATCGACTCCGGGTTCGACGCCGTGGAGGTGCACCTCGGCCACAACTACCTCGCCAGCTCGTTCCTGTCCCCACTGATCAACCGGCGCACCGACGAGTTCGGCGGATCGTTGGAGAACCGGGCCAAGGTGGCCCGCGGGGTGGTCCGCGCGGTACGCGACGCCGTCGACAAGCACGGCGACCGGAAGATCGCCGTCATCGCCAAACTCAACATGAGCGACGGCGTCCGCGGCGGCATCCCGATCGACGAGTCGCTGCAAACGGCGAAGTGGCTCGAGGAGGACGGCGGCCTGGACGCCATCGAGCTGACCGCGGGCAGCTCGCTGGTCAACCCGATGTACCTGTTCCGCGGCGGCGCCCCGGTCAAGGAGTTCGCGGCGAACTTCAAACCCCCGATCAGCTGGGGCATCCGGATGAGCGGCAACAAGTTCTTCCGCGAATACCCGTACCACGAGGCGTATCTGATGCGCGACGCCGAGAAGTTCCGGGCCGAACTGACCATGCCGATCATCCTGCTGGGCGGAATCACCAACCGCGAGACCATGGACCGGGCGATGGCAGCGGGCTTCGAGTTCGTCGCGATGGGCCGCGCGCTGCTCGCAGAACCGGACCTGCTCAACCGGATCCAGGCTGAGGAATCCAAAGGCTCGGTCAAATCGCTTTGCACGCACTGCAACATGTGCATGCCCACCATCTACAGCCACACCCATTGCGTGGTGACGGGAGCGCCGGACACACTCGTGAAGTGAGCACCGACGCCGTCAGCGACACCATGGTGACCTACCGCTACGTGCGGGTCGGTCTGGTCGCGCTGGTGGTGTTCCTGTTGTCCTCGCTCGCACTGACGTGGGCGCACAGTTGCCCGCAGGGGTCGATCAGCGCGTTCTTCTACACCCGCACCCACGCGGTGTTCCTGGCCTCCCTGTGCGCGATCGGGATCTGTCTGATCGCCTACAAGGGCAGCCGGATCGGCGAAGACGCGCTGCTGAACTACTCCGGGTTCATGGCCTTCATCGTGGCCCTGGTGCCCACCGGGCCCGACGACCTTTGTCAGCCATGGCTTCCCACGGTCACCGACCCGTTCGGCGGCGTCGCCAACAACGTCGCCGCGTTGTTCGTGGCCGTCGCCGTCGGCACCGGGATGTACCTCGCGCTGGGCCGTTGGCGCCGCCCGCAACCGCCGCCGGTGGCGTCCGCTCCCGCCTGCGCCGAGGCCGCCACTCTGTGGAAGACCGTCGCCACCGCGCTGCTGCGGGTCGAAAAGTGGCTACCAGCAGCGCTACTGGCCATTGCCGTCGCCGGGGCCCCGTTGATGTTGTGGGACTGGTTCGCCCAACATGCTCACGTGATCGCCGCGGTGGCGATGTTCCTGGCCATCACGCTCGTAGCGGTCTACCACGCGTGCTACGCCCGCGCAGCCGTGCGTCAGCACCTGGCCCGGTTCTACGCGACCATCGCCGCACTCATGCTCGTCACCGTCGTGGCGGGTGTCGTGCTGCTGATTCTCGGATGGCACTTCGGCGTGATCACCGTCGAACTCATCCTCATCGTGCTGTTCGCCGTGTTCTGGGCGGTGCAGACCTGGGACGTCTGGGACGCCCAGGACCGCTACCCGGAAGCGGCCGTACCCACGCTGGCCGACGCCCCCGCCTAAGCGGTGTATCCGTCGATCTGCAGCGTCTGCCCATCACGGCGCAACACCAACACCGCACCCGGTACCGGGACGAAACCCTCCACCGCTTCGGCGGGCACCGCCGCGGTCTGGGTGCACGTCTTCGCGTCGAAGGTGCGCAGCGATCCCTGATCCCCGTTGTCCGCGACGGCGAAGCCGTCCGCGAACGACAGGTAGGCCAGGCCTCTGCCCTGCCCCAGCGCGCGGGTCTGGGTGGCGTGGATGCCCTGGGCGCCAGCACATCTCTGCTTTCCGTCGGGACCGAACAGCAATAGCTGACGGCCACCGTCGCGACCCGAGAACAGGAAGTTGTCACTCGGGCCGAGCGAAGGTTCGCCCGTACCCCGCTCCGGCAGCGGGGTCACGGTCTTGTCCACCACGTTGACGTAGGAAATCCCGGCCGGTGCGCCGGCCCCACCGAACTGGACGAAGATGCCCACCGCATTCGCCGGGGTGGCTACCGCGCCCGCATCGGCCTGACCCTTGAACACCTCGTGGTCCCAGACGGTTTCGCCGTTGTCGGGGTTGAGTGCCACCACCCGGATCGCATTGCCCGGCCCGGCCGGGCACTGCACCACCGACACCAGCCGCGCACGGGTGTCCACCGCGCGCGGCGGGAAGGCGCAATCCGCATGAGGTGCAGGCACCGTCCACATCGGCTCGCCGGTTCGGGTGTCGAACCGCACCCAGACCCGGTCATCGCGGTACACCACGAACGGCGCGTCCAGGTTGTAGCCCGGAACCTCGGCCAGCGCGTACATCATCTGATCGTCGGCGTTGGACCACAGCCGCTCTCCGGTGGTGGCGTCGAGCCCGACCAGACCCTTGTCGACGAAGGCCACCACGGTGGCCCCGTTGTCGAACACCCGCATGCCGTTGACCATCACCCCGTCTGGCCCGGTACGCGCGTAGTGCCAGCGCTCCTTGCCGTCGGCGCCGTACGCGGTGATCCGGTGATCGCCGTACACCGCGAAACCGGCACCGGCAGCCACGATCTGACGATTCGGATCGTGCTTGTCCCCCTCGAATGCGTCCGGCACCGAAACCGTGAACGTCCGCTGCCCCAGTGCGCCGGGCAGGGCGGGCACATCGGTAGCTGACGCCGTCGTCGCATCCAGGAAGCGTGCGTCGTCACCGGCGCGCAACGCGCCCACGGTCACCACCGCGGCAACCACGACGGCGATCGCCGCGCCGACGGCCAGCAACTTGATCGACGTGCGTTCCAGATTCGGGAAGGCCCGCGCCGCCAGGAAGGTCGCGGCGGCACCGGCCAGACACAACCACCACGCCGCCATCCCGGCCGGCAATGCCGCGGTGACCGCCGAATTGTCCATCGCGGTCCGGTAGAACGCCGGGATCCCCTGGGTGATGTACGCGATGACCAGCAGCGCCGCCACGCCCGCCGTCCCGGCCGCGGTGGCCGCCAGGTCCCGGCCCGTGTGGCCGCGCCAGACGCTGTAGGCCATCGCCGCGATCAGCACCACGGCGACGACCGCCACCACCAACGCCATGCGGTTCGGCAGGGCCTCGCCCCACCGGTGCAGGCCGACCACGTACCAGGAGCTTTCGGCTGTGCTGCGCGGGGCGACCAGCCGGGCCCAGCCGGCCAGCACCGCCGCCCACACCAACAACACCACTGCCGCGCCGGCCAGCACCGTGCCGAGCGATTGCAGCACGCCGAGCACCCGGCCGACCGTCTTCTGCGGCCCTTCAGAAACCATGTGAGCCATCGTCACACGCCGCGACACCTCCGCAACGGCCCAGCCCCGGCGAAAAGTACAGATAGAGTTGAGCGCGATGAGCCCTGCGCTGACCGTTCGTTACGACGGATCGACTCGTACCTTTGCCCCGGGCAACGATGTCGTCATCGGCCGAGACCTTCGAGCCGACGTCCGCATTGCCCACCCGCTGATCTCGCGTGCGCACTTGGTGCTGCGTTTCGACCAAGGTCGATGGGTCGCGATCGACAACGGCAGCCTCAACGGCATGTACGCCAACGGCCGCCGGGTGCCCTCGATCGACATCCACGACGGCCAGGTCGTCAACATCGGCAACCCGGACGGACCCCAGGTGACCTTCGAGGTCGGACGGCACCAGGGCTCGGTCGGCCGGACCCCGACGGCGGCGGTGCCCATCGGGAACCGGCCCAGCGGCGCGTGGCCCACCCAGGCCTCCCCCGGTCGTCCGCAGTACGGTCAGCCGCCCGCGGCCCAGCGCCCCGGGTACTCGTCCGGCCCGCAGCCGCGCTACCCGACCCCGCCGACCGGGTATCCGAGCGGGCCCCAGAGTGGCGGCGGCTACCCCAGCGGACCACAGACCGGGTATCCCAGCGGTCCGCAGAGCGGCTACCCCAGCGGACCGCAGGCCTATCAGTCCCAGCCGGTCCGCAGCGCCCCGAACCCGTCGCAGGCAGCGACTTCGATGGCGCCGGCGGCCACCCCGGACCGCGGCAGCAGCGAGGCCGGCGGCAACATCGCGACCAGCATGCTCAAGATCCTGCGGCCCGGGCGCACCAGCCCAGCGCCCGCAGGTGCGGTGAAGATCGGCCGCGCCACCGACAACGACATCGTCATCCCCGACGTGCTGGCCTCACGCCATCACGCCACGTTGATCCCGTTGACCGGCGGCACCGAGATCCGTGACGAGCGGAGCATCAACGGCACCTTCGTCAACGGCGCGCGGGTGGACAACGCGATCCTGCACGACGGTGACGTGGTCACCATCGGCAACGTCGACCTGGTGTTCTCCGGCGGCACCCTGGTCCGCCGCAGCGAGACCGAGGCCGACACCCGCACCGGCGGCCTCGAGGTGCGCGGCCTGACCTGGACCATCGAGGGCAACAAGACGCTGCTCGACAACATCTCCGTCGACGCGCGGCCCGGCACCCTCACCGCGGTGATCGGACCGTCGGGTGCAGGCAAGTCGACGTTCGCCAAACAGGTCGCCGGCTACACACATCCGACGAGCGGCACCATCACCTTCGAAGGCCACGACGTCCACGCCGAGTACGCCTCGCTGCGCTCCCGGATCGGCATGGTCCCGCAGGACGATGTGGTGCACGGCCAGCTCACCGTCCGCCAGGCCCTGATGTACGCCGCCGAGCTGCGGCTGCCGCCGGACACCACCAAGGAAGACCGCGAGCAGGTCGTCATGCAGGTGCTCGAAGAGCTCGAGATGACCAAGCACCTCGACACCCGCGTCGACAAGCTGTCCGGCGGGCAGCGGAAACGTGCCTCGGTCGCGCTCGAGCTGTTGACCGGCCCGTCACTGCTGATCCTCGACGAGCCCACCTCGGGTCTGGACCCGGCGCTCGACCGCCAGGTGATGACGATGCTGCGCCAGCTGGCCGACGCCGGCCGCGTCGTGCTGGTGGTCACGCACTCACTGACCTACCTCGACGTGTGCGATCAGGTGCTGTTGCTGGCGCCGGGCGGCAAGACGGCCTTCTGCGGGCCGCCCGATCAGATCGGCCCGGAGCTCGGCACCACCAACTGGGCGGACATCTTCAGCAGCGTCGCCGGTGATCCGGCCGAGGCCAACCGCAAGTATCTGGCTCGCACCGGCCCGGCTCCCGCAGCCGCGGCGTCCTCGGCGCAGCCCGGCGATCTGGGTGAGCCGGCCAAGACCAGCCTGTTCCGCCAGCTGTCCACGATCGCCCGCCGGCAAGTCCGGCTGATCGTGTCCGACCGCGGCTACACCGCGTTCCTTCTGATGCTGCCGTTCATCATGGGCGTGCTGTCGCTGTCGGTGCCCGGCGATGTCGGGTTCGGTCTTCCTGTGCCGGCCGTCCAGGGCGGTGAGGCACCCAACGAACCGGGCCAGATTCTGGTGATGCTCAACGTCGGTGCGATCTTCATGGGCACCGCACTGACCATCCGGGCGCTGATCGGCGAGCAGGCGATCTTCCGTCGCGAGCAGGCGGTCGGCCTGTCGACGACGGCCTACCTGCTCGCCAAGATCGCGGTTTTCGCCGTGTTCGCGGTGCTCCAATCGGCCATCGTCACGGTGATCACGATCCTCGGAAAGGGCTGGGGCCCGGGCTCTGTCGACAGCGGGGCCTTCATCAGCGGCCGCAATCTGGAGTTGTTCATCGACATCTCCATGACGTGTGTGGCCTCGGCGATGGTGGGCCTGGCGCTGTCGGCACTGGCCCGCTCGGCCGAGCAGATCATGCCCCTGCTGGTGGTCACGGTGATGAGTCAGCTGGTCTTCTCCGGCGGCATGATCCCGGTGACCGACCGCGTGGTGCTCGATCAGTTGTCGTGGATCACCCCGGCCCGCTGGGGATTCGCGGCCTCTGCGTCGACCATCGATCTGACCCGCCTGGTGCCGCCGCCGCTGCTGCCCGCCGATTCGCACTGGAAGCACACCCCGACCGTGTGGCTGATCAACATCGGCATCCTGCTGCTGCTGTGCATCGTCTACACCGGGTTCGTGCGCTGGCGGATCCGCCTCAAGGCCGGCTGAGTTCCCTCTTTGTCACGCCAGAGTGTCGCTGGACGCCGGCAGTCACTCTGGCGTGACAAACGGTGCGCGACAGCGGTGAGTTCTACCCGCCGTGGACGTCGAGACCGTGAGCGGCCGAATAGGCCAGCGCCTGGCTGATGTCGATCTTGGCGCCCCGCAGTTTCGCGGTGGTCCAGAAGGTGGGGTCGACGCGGGCCCCGCGCAGGTCGGCCTCGTCGAGCTTCGCGTCCTGCACCCGCGCACCCGTCAGGTCCGCCTGCCGTAGCACCGCTTTGCGTAGGTCGACCCCGACCAGGCTGGCCTCCCTCAGGCGGCAGTCCGACAGGTCGACGCTGCGTAGATCGCAGCCGCCGAGCACGGCGAGGGTCAGATCCGATTCCACGATCTTGATCGGTCGGAGCCGGCACTCGGTGAACACCGAGCCGAGCAGACTGCAGTTGGTGAACTCGCTGTGCCAGAGCGTGGCGCGGCGAAATGTGCAGTTGCGGAACGCGGAGCCGAAATGCTGCGACTCGGACATGTCCACACCACTGAAGTCGCACTCGGTGAACACCACACGCTCGGTGCGCAACCGGCTCAGGTCTTCCTCACGAAAGTCGTGGCCGGTGAATTCCCGGTCCGCCCATGCGGTTTCGTCAGCTACCACGCCTCAGCCAGGCAACGCGGAGAGCGTGCTCAGCGAATACTCGGTGACCGCGATCAACGCGGCCTTGGCCGAGTTGCGGTCGCGGGCGTCCACGGCCACCACCGGGATGTGCTCCGGCAGCGCCAGGGCCTTGCGCACCGCCTGGGTGGGATGTTTTGGCGCGTCGTCGAACTCGTTGACCGCGACGATGAACGGCAGCTTACGGGCCTCGAAGAAGTCAACCGCGGCGAAGCTGTCCTGCAGCCTGCGCACGTCGACCAGGATGATCGCGCCGATCGCACCGCGCACCAGGTCGTCCCACATGAACCAGAACCGGCGCTGCCCGGGTGTACCGAACAGGTAGAGCACCAGGTCCTCGTCCAGGGTGATCCGGCCGAAGTCCATCGCGACCGTGGTGGTGCGCTTGTCCGGGGTGCCGTCCAATGCGTCGACGCCCTCAGACACGTTGGTGACCAACGCTTCTGTGCGCAGCGGCATGATCTCGGAGACCGCGCCGACGAATGTCGTCTTCCCTGCCCCGAACCCGCCAGAGATGACGATCTTCGTCGAGGCGGCCCCACGTCGGGGGGCGCCACCGGCGGAGGCCGAGCGGGGTTCAGAGTGCTCGTAGGCCACGCAGGGTCCTTCCAATCAATTCGCGGCGTTCGTCGAAGCTAGCCGAGTCATCGAGGGTGGCTTCCACCCGCAGATAACCCTGCGTCACCAGGTCCCCGATCAGCACGCGCGCCACGCCGAGCGGGAGGGATAAATGTGCGGCAATCTCGGCAACCGAAGGGCTGCCGGAGCACAACTCTACGATCTGTGCGCGCACATCGTGCCCAGTCCAACGCGGTTCGCGCGTCGTGTCGGTTTTTTGCACCGGCGCTTCCAGTGGAAGATGCACGCGCGAGTCGGTACGGCCGGCCGTCAGGGTGTACGGCCGCACCAAACTCGGTCGATCGGTGGGTTCTGGTTCGTCCACAGGCACCTCGCGAAGGCAGAAGGGGACAGAGGACTCAGGACGGCTGCGGCGTACGGCGCGAAGACTGCACCACCGCGCCGACCCGCTCGACCAAGATCGCCATCTCGTAGCCGACCTGCCCGATGTCACATGAGGGTGCGGTCAGCGTGGCCAGGTTGGAGCCGTCGCCCACCCGCATCAGCAGCAGGTAGCCGTTCTCCATCTCGACCACCGACTGCATCACGTGGCCACCGTTGAACAGCTGGGAGGCACCGGTGGCGAGGCTGGCAAGGCCAGAGGAGACCGCGGCGAGCTGGTCTGCCCGCTCGACCGGCATGTGTTCGCTGGCAGCCATCAGGAGTCCGTCGGCCGAAACGAGCACCGCGTGGGACACCCCGGAAACCTCGCGGGCGAACTTGGACACGAGCCAGTCCAGGGAGTCGCGCTGCGTCGGACGGGTCATTCGTTATCGGTTCCTCTGGTCTCACGGGCATGCGACCGTCCGGCATGCACGCCTCCGAAAAGGTTGCTGGTGCTCGTACGGACAGACTCGGGGTCACGCGGTTTGAACGCCGCGAACATGCCGCTGTCAGGTTCGTCTGCCGATGCTACCGTCTCGAAGCTGTCGTCGTTACGGTGCACGCCACCGTTGCGGTGACGGCCGTTGGACTCGCCTGCCACCCCCACAGCTGCAGCCACGCCACCGGGCACCAGGCGGGCGCCCGGCGTACGCATGGGTAGGCCTTCCTCGGTGTGCTGTTCGACGGGCGCATCCTGCGCGGCGGCCGCCACCGACCAGCCCTTCTCCCAGACCGTCTTCCAGTCCAGATCGGCGCTGCGCACGTGGGTCGTCGGGTCGATCTCGAATTCCGAGACCATCGATTGATAGATCGAATCGCCCTGGACCTCGGAGCCCTCGGAATCGGACGCGACGGGTTCGAACGTTTCCTCGGGTGCGTGATCGGCTTCTTGAGCCGCACCGTTGAGACCGTTGACGCCGTTCAGCCCGCTGTGCCCGTTCAGCCCGTTGTGGCCGTTCAGACCATTCAGACCGTTGAGGTCGCCGGCCCCGTTGACGCCGTTGATGCCGTACGCGGCGGCCTGTCCGCGAGATGCGAAGAACGACGAGGTGTTGGTCGGTGTCTGACGCGAGGCCTCGGTGTCGTCCGCTTCGTCGAGGTCGGACTCGGCCGCGCCTGCGCCGTCGCCCTTGACTTCGCCCTTGGCCAGGGCCGCGCTCTCCTCGGTGTGCACCGGCCACTGCTGTGGCCACTCACTGACCGGCTCGTCCGCGGGCTCCTCGACCGGCGCCTCGGCGGCCGGTTCGGGTTCCGGTTGTGGGGCGAGCGTGCCCGGCAGCTCCGAAATGCCACTGGCTCCGGGGCTGCGCTGCGGCAGCAGATCGAACGGCGTCTCCGCGCCATTGAGGTGGGGCTCGTCAGTGCCCGATCCCAACCCCGATGAATCGGCCGGATCGGCGTCCAACGACAGAGCCGTCGAGATCCCGGCATGCGCGTCGACGGGCCTGCCGTAGGGCAGCTCGTCGATCGGGTCACCACCGTCGCGGGCCAGCAGTGTTGCCGGGATGTACACCCCGGCCGTGGTACCGGAGCTCGGTTCTTCGGCAACGGTGCTGCGCAGCCGCACCACCAGGCCGTGCTGGGTGGCCAGCCGCCCGACCACGAACAGACCCATGTGACGCGCGGTGTACGGGTTGACCTCGCCGCCCGACTGCAGACGGGTGTTGGCAACCCGCAGGTCGGCCTCGGTCATGCCCAGGCCGACATCGCTCACCTCGATCACCAACGCGCCCTTGGCCGCGTGCACGGCCGACACCCGCACCTGCGAGATCGGCGGTGAGTAACGCAGCGCGTTGTCGAGCAGCTCGGCCAGCAGGTGAATGAGGTCACCGGCGGCCGCACCCATGATCTCCACGTCGGCCACCGCCGCGGTGACGACGCGGGTGTAGTCCTCCACCTCCGAGGCGGCGGCATTGATGATCGTCGCCAGCGGAACCGGGCGGCTGTGCTCGCGGGCCAGCTTGGACCCGGACAGCACCAGCAGGTTCGCCCCGTTCCGGCGCATGCGGGCCGCCAGGTGGTCGAGCCGGAACAGGCTCTCCAGGCGTTCCGGGTCGTCCTCGTTGCGCTCGAGTTGATCGATGAGCGACAACTGCTGGTCGACCAGGGAACGGCTGCGCCGCGACAGCGTCTCGAACATGTCCGAGACCTGCAGCTGCAGCTGCGCCTGTTCCCCGGCGAGGAACACGGCCTGCTCGTGCAGTTCGTCGACGGCGTGGGCCACCTGACCGACCTCTTCGGTGGTCTGCACCGGGATCGGGTTGACCGGCACCAACTCACCGCCGGCGCGAACCCGTTCGATCTCCTTGGCCAGGTCCTGGTGTGCCACCTTGAGCGCGCTGTCGCGCAGCGTGCGCAGCGGCCGCACCAGCGAGCGGGCCACCAGCAACACGATGACCATGGCGCTGACGATCGCGGTCGCCACCAGGATGGCGTCGCGGATCGCATCGTTGCGGGCATCGCTGGCCTGGGACTCCACGGCTGCCGGGATGGCCGTCGTGGTGTCGTTGATGATCTGCTCGGCGATCTTGTTGGTCGTGTCCAGCGAGGCCAGCATGTCCGGGTTACCGACCAGCGGGATGCCGGGGTTGGACATCATCGCCATGCGCTTGACCATCTCGGCGCGCAGCGTGGCCGCCTCTTCGGAGCCACCGCCGAGCACCTTGGTCAGCGCGGCGACCGTGGACGGTTCGGTACCGGCCATGGTGATCATCGAGGTACGCAGCAGGGGCTCCGGCTCATCCCCGCCGCGGTTGACCAGCATCCGCTGGATCGCCATCTGGCCACGGGCACCGACCGCGCGGGCCAGCGCCTCGACCTGGGCCGCAATCGCCTGCTGGTTGCTGTGCACCGAGCCGGTGATGGCGGCTTCCCCGGTCAGCAGCAGCGGGCCGTAATTGAGGATGCGCTGCCGCAGGTCGATCGAACCGGCCATCACCGCATCGACGAGTTCCTGGCCCTTGCCGAGAAGACTGTCCACGGCCTGATCGACGTCTTCAGGCAGATCAGTGGCATCCGCCCGTTGCTGCAGATCGGTCTTGCGCTCTTTGAACGTGGACATGGCCGATTGCCCGTCGCCACCTTCGGTCGCCGCGATCAGCACGCCCTCCATCGCAGCCATGTAGCTGTCGATGTCGGGAATCAATTCAGCACGATCGGCCGCCAACCGCAGATCTCCGGCAGCGCTGGCACTGGCATAGATGCGCAAGCCGCCGAACGTCGCCGCCAGGATCAACGGAACGACGACGATGGCGAGGACTTTCCTGGTGACCGGCCAGTTGGCCGGCGACCAGCGCGAGGGGCGCTTGGCCGGAGCCGATGGTGTTGGGGAAAATTCGACGAGGGTGCCGTCAGCCTGTTTCAGCTGCGTAAAGGCAGTCATCGGCGCCCAACCGCACTACCGGCGGCCTGGCCGCAATTCACTCGTGGGGCGTGATTCATAAGACTTCCTGCTGTTTCCGCCCACGCTGGGGCGGGCGTCAAACGCCTTGGCAATTGCACGAGTATGACAGTCTCCCGCGAGCGTTTCCACAATTCTTACTGAACAGACAGAGTTCGTGACCGAGCCGTAGCGCAGTTGTGTGGTAATCGAGCAAACAGCGCCGTCCTTGCCGAATCGCGCGCCGTTTTCCAGTTCCCATTCCGGGTGCCGATTCCGGCCTCATTTACATCCCGATTCGCCCGTGGGCGACCCTTCGTACGATCATCGTCGAATGTTCCGGGTGTTGTTCTTTTCTCCCCGCATCGCACCCAACACCGGCAATGCGATCAGGATGGTGGCAGGCACCGGGTGCGCACTGCACCTGGTCGAGCCGTTGGGTTTCGACCTGTCCGAACCCAAGCTGCGGCGGGCCGGTCTCGACTACCACGACCTGGCATCCGTGACCGTGCACGCCGACCTGGCGGCCGCGTGGCGCGTGTTGATGCCGGCCCGCGTCTTTGCGTTCACCGCGCACGCGTCGACGTCGTTCGCAGACATCGCATACCGACCGGGAGATGTGTTGATGTTCGGCCCGGAACCCACCGGACTCGATGCACAAACCCTGGCCGACCCGAATATCACCGCACAGGTACGTATTCCGATGCTCGACGGCAGGCGGTCATTGAATCTGTCCAATGCCGCGGCGGTCGCCGCCTATGAGGCGTGGCGCCAACACGGGTTCGCCGGCGGCGTCTAGTTACGCCTCGGGCGTGGGCCGCACCGCGACCCACGCCCGAATCTCACAGAGAGTTCATACACCGGCTTCACAATTTCACCGGAGGCACCAGGCGCCCCAAGGCTGCGCCGGGCTCACCAACTGTCCCAGTGCGAGAACTGCTCGGCCGGAAGGCGCTTGGCCTTCTTGAACTCGGTGCCCTTGGTGTACGCGATAGGGAACAGACCCGCCTGGGCGTAGCGATCGAAGGGGATGCCCAGCAGCTCGGCGGCCTGCTTCTCACCGTCACCGAGCAGGTGCAGCGTCGTCCAGGCCGAGCCCAGACCACGGGAGCGCAGCGCCAGCATGAAGCTCCACACCGCGGGCAGCAATGATCCCCAGAAGGACGCGCTCATACCGGCGGGGGCACCGTCGGGACGACCCTCAAGGCACGGCACCATCAGCACCGGCGCCTTCTCGAAGTTGTCGGCGAGGTACTTGGCGGAGCTCATCACGGCACCCAGCTGCTGATCGCGGATGTCACCCCGCTCCGGCTTGGGTTGATCGAGATACGGGTTTGCGTTCGACCGGTAGATGTCGGCCAGTGCCCTCTTCTTTGCCGGGTCCTCCACGAAAACCCATTGCCAGCCTTGTTCATTCGACCCCGTGGGGGCCTGTAGCGCCAGGTCGAGACACTCCATGATCACCTCACGCGACACCGGCTTTTCGAAGTCGAGACGTTTGCGCACCGAGCGGGTGGTGGTGAGGAGCTCATCGACAGTCAAGTTCAGGGCTGGTTCGGCGGTCATGCCGCGAGACTACAACCGGCCGCCCGGGAAACCAGAGAAGCTCCCCAGCGTTTGCTGGGGAGCTTCCAATCATCGTGCGCCGCAGTGCAACTCAGCTAACCGATGACGGTTGCGCGCCGCCGCCTCATCAACGACGGCGCACCGGTCGATCAGCCCGCGTTTTCGGAGACCAGCACCGGCTCCCAGCCGTTGGCCTGCGGTTCGTCCGACGACCCATAGTCACCGGAGGTCGGGACCGCATGGATGCCGTGATCGTCGCCGGGCAACCCACCCAGCGCCGCGATGGTGTCGCGGATCTTGGCCGCCTCGGCATCGGTCGGCGTTGCGCCGGCCTCGAGTTCGTCGAGCAGACCGTCGCGCAGGCCTGCGCCGTTGGCCACTTCCTGGGCGGACAGCTTGGCGTGGATGCGGGTGACGTAGATCTGCTGCCCCAGAGAGGATCCCGGCGCCGCGGCGGCATGGGCCATCAGCGAGTCATACCGCTGCCGAACTCCGCTCAGTGCCACGATGACCGCGGGCGAAGGCCGGTTGCTGCTGGCCGCCTCGGCCAGCGAGGCACGCAGCTTGCGCAGGCCGGACAGGACGACGTCGGCGCGCTTGTGGAACTTCTTGTCCTCGGGGAAGGGCAGTGCATCGATCGCAGCGGAATACATGTGCATCGCCGCTTCCGACAGACTGACGATGACCGCCGAATCACCTTCCAGCGTCGCGTTTTGTCCCATGGGCCCTCAATTCTCAAGCGAAAAGATCAACAGAAAGTGAGCGGCCGGTCGACTGGCCCGTCGGACCCGATCCACCGCCGCTCGCGGTGAGCACGCCGATGACACTAGCGGTTTGTGAGCAGCACGTCATCGCTAGGGGCACTTGAAGAATGACGAAAAACAGGGTATGCGAATGCGGGTGTCACCGGCCGGTAGCGCCCGCTGCCGAGGGTGGCCCTACGCTGAACTCCGCACGGTGGCAGGCTTGGCCGACGGGAGGTCGACATGGCCGGACTAACTGAATCGACGACGGTCGCTGAGTCGTCAGGGGGTGCCCCGTTGGACTACGGCCAAAACGGTGAGGCGACCGAGCCGATGCGGGTCGCTGCGGTGGATCACGACCCCGCCGCCAAGCCGTCGGTCGAGAAGAAGGCCAGCATCGGTTGGCTGGTGTGCGGCGGAGCGGGCGGCGTGGCGGTCATCGCCTACCTCTTGTTCAGCCCGGGCCAGATCGGCAGCAAGGCCGAATGGTTCTTCGGTGCCGTCGTCTTCGTCGCCGTGATGGTGACGATGTGGCTGATCCTCACGATCCAGCGTCAGGCCAAGTACGACATCGCCCAGGCCGACGAGCGTCTGCGCCGGGAGCTGGCAGCGGCCGACGAACGCTCGGCGCTGGAACTCGCCCTGACTCAGAAATGGCATCGGGCACAGATGGAGTCCCAGCAGAAGCTCCACGCCGCCGAACTGGTGGCTCAGCAGGAACTGGCCCGCATCGAGCGCAACAATCTGCTCGAACAACTGCAGAAGCAGGCGATGATCGAGGTATCGCGCGCGGTCGGCGCACACACCCGGATGCTCGCGACGCTGTGGACCGAGGGCGCGACACAACTGCGCAACCCGGACCGCGACGAGCGGGAAACCGTGATGAACGCGCTGTTCGGCCAGATGAGCCAGGTGGTGAGCGACGTTTCGGTCGAGCTGGACAACGCCCATCTGCTCAGCCAGGACGACCGCCTGCAGGATGCGCTGAACCGGGTCAACGACGCGGTGCTGATGGCGATCCAGGTGGCAGAGGATCTGCACGCCGACGTGGTCGAGGGCCGTACCCCCGAAACCAACCCCATCCCGGCGGTCCAACGCCTGCTGCACGAGCGGGCCACGGCCGCGCGGCGGCTGGCGTGGTCGCTGTTGCGGACCGGGCTTACGGACACCACCGGCGCGAGCCAGGATGCCGGCGCGAGCCAGAGCACCACCGTGCCGGACGTCGATCCGGCTTGAGCCTCAGCGGAAGTCCCGCGACCGGGAACCGACCCTCAGCTCGACCGGGCTCATCCGGTCGGCGATCACGGTGACGGCTCCACTGGCGTTCTGCACGATGCCGCGGACCACCAAGGCAGGCGCCGTCTGCGCCAGCTTGCGGTAGCGCGCCCATACCCCGGGCGCGCACAGCACGTTGACCATCCCGGTCTCGTCTTCCAGGTTCATGAACGTCACCCCCTGCGCGGTCGCGGGGCGTTGCCGGTGAGTTACCGCCCCGGCAACCAGGATCCGGGTTCCGTCGACGACGTCCAGCAACTTGTCGGCGGGAATCACGCCGAGGGCGTCGAGGTCGGCGCGCAGGTACTGAGTGGGATAGCTGTCCGGCGAGACACCGGTGGCCCACACGTCGGCAGCCGACAGTTCCAGCGCGCTCATCCCCGGCAATGTCGGGACGTGGGAGGAAGAGCCCACTCCCGGCAGCCGGTCCGGCCGCTGGGTGGCTGCCGCACCCGCCGCCCACAGGGCCTCGCGCCGGCTGACCCCGAAACACCCCAGCGCACCCGCGGTGGCCAGCGCCTCGGTCTGGGATACCGACAGCTGCACCCGGTTGGTCAGGTCGATCAGGGTGGTGAAGGGCCCGTTGGCATTTCGTTCGTCGACCAGGCGCTGCGCCAACTCATCGCCGATGTGGCGGACACTGCCCAGACCCAGCCGCACATCCAAGCCGGCGTTTTCCAACGTCGCGTACGCCAGGGACGCGTTGGCATCGGGACCGTGTACCACCACCCCGTGCCGGCGGGCGTCGGCTACCAGTGACTGTGGGGAGTAGAACCCCATCGGCTGGGCCCGCAGCAGCGCCGCGCAGAACGCCGCCGGATGGTGCAGTTTGAACCACGACGAATAGAAGACGAGCGACGCGAAGCTCAGCGAATGACTCTCCGGGAAACCGAAATTGGCGAACGCCTCCAGCTTCTCGTAGATCCGCTCGGCCACCTCCCCGGTGATGCCGTGAAGTTCGGCCATGCCCTCGAAGAACCGGCTGCGCAGCCGCCGCATCTTCTCGGTCGAGCGTTTGGAGCCCATCGCCCGGCGCAACTGGTCGGCCTCGGCCGCGGTGAAGCCCGCACAGTCGACCGCCAATTGCATGAGCTGTTCCTGGAACAGCGGGATGCCCAGCGTCTTCTTCAGCGCGGATTCCATCGACGGATGGTCGTAGGCGACTTTCTCCAGACCGTTGCGGCGACGGATATACGGATGCACCGAGCCGCCCTGGATCGGGCCGGGCCGGATCAGCGCCACCTCCACCACGAGGTCGTAGAACTCCCGCGGCTTGAGCCGGGGCAGGGTGGCCATCTGCGCGCGGGACTCCACCTGGAACACCCCGACCGAGTCGGCCTTCTGCAGCATCTCGTAGACCGCCGGTTCGGACAGGTCCAGCTTGGCCAGGTCCACGTCGATGCCCTTGTGCTCGGCCAGCAGGTCGATGGCGTAGTGCAGTGCCGAGAGCATCCCGAGGCCCAGCAGGTCGAACTTCACCAAACCGATTGCCGCACAGTCATCTTTGTCCCACTGCAGCACGCTGCGGTTGGCCATACGGGCCCACTCCACCGGGCACACGTCGGCGATCGGGCGGTCACAGATCACCATGCCGCCGGAGTGGATGCCGAGGTGCCGCGGCAGGTTGGCGATCTGGGTGGCCAACTCGATCACCGGCCCCGGAATGTCCTCGGCCTCCGGCGAGTCCGGACGTCCGTTCCACCGGCTGAGCTGCTTGCTCCAGGCGTCCTGCTGCCCCTGGGAGAAGCCCAGTGCCCGAGCCATGTCGCGGACCGCACTGCGGCCGCGATAGGTGATGACGTTGGCAACCTGCGCGGCGTAGTCACGACCGTAGCGCTCATAGACATACTGAATGACGTTCTCGCGCAGGTCCGATTCGATGTCGATGTCGATATCGGGCGGCCCGTCGCGGGCCGGGGACAGGAACCGTTCGAACAGCAGCTCGTTGGCGATCGGGTCGACATTGGTGACCTTCAGCGCGTAGCAGACCGCCGAATTGGCCGCCGATCCCCTGCCTTGACACAGGATGTCGTTGTCCCGGCAGAACCGGGTGATGTCGTGCACCACAAGGAAGTAGCCGGGAAACTTCAGCTGTTCGATGATGCGCAGTTCGTGTTCGATCTGCGCATAGGCCTTGGCTGCGCTGCCGACGGGCCCGTACCGTTCAGCCGCCCCGGCCATCACCAACTCGCGCAACCAGCTGTCTTCGGTATGCCCGGCCGGGACGTCGAATGGTGGCAGCTGCGGGGCGATGAGCGCCAGCCCGAAGGCACACTGCTCACCCAGATCCGCTGCGGCCATCACGATCTCGGTACCGAACAGCCGGGCCATCTCCTCCCCCGAGCGCAGGTGGGATCCGCCGAGCGGGGCCAGCCACCCCGCCGCGGTGTCCATCGAATTGCGGGCCCGGATCGCGGCCATCGCCATGGCCAGCCTGCCCCGTTCCGGCGCCGCGAAGTGCGCACCGGTGGTGGCCACCACCGGTAGTCCGAACCGCGGGGCCAGCCCGGCCAGGACGGCATTGCGTTCGTCGTCACACGGATGGCCGTGATGGGTGAGTTCGACACTGATCCGGTCGGCGCCGAACCGGTCCACCAGGTCGGCCAGTGCGGTGGCGGCAGATTCGGGGCCGCCTTCCGAGAGCGCTTGACGGACATGACCTTTGCGGCATCCCGTGAGGATGTGCCAGTGGCCGCCGGCGGCCTCGGTGAGCCCGTCGAAGTCATAGCGGGGCTTGCCCTTCTCCCCTCCGGCCAGGTGCGCCTTGGCGATCTCGCGGGACAACCGCCGGTACCCTTCCGGCCCGCGGGCCAGCACCAGCAGATGCGGGCCGGGCGGATCGGGGTCCTCGGTGCGGGGAACGTTCCCCAGCGACAGCTCGGCGCCGAAGACCGTGGCGACGTCCAGTTCCCTGGCCGCCTCGGCGAACCGGACCACGCCGTAGAGCCCGTCGTGATCGGTCAGCGCGATGGCCCGCAGGTTCAGCCGGGCCGCCTCCTCGACCAGCTCCTCCGGCGTGCTCGCGCCGTCGAGGAAGCTGTAGGCGCTGTGCGCGTGCAGTTCGGCGTATCGCACCGAGCCGGGTTTACGAGAAACCTCGGGCGGCTGGTAGCTCCCGCGCTTGCGCGACCAGGCCGGACTGTCGCCGCCGTCGCCCGCGGGTTCCAACGGCAGGCCGGAGCGGCGGGGCTTACCGGTAAGCACCCGCTCCATCTCTGACCAGCTCGGCGGCCCGTTATGCCAGCCCACCCCACCAGTGTATCGAACAATTGTTCGATTACCGTTGCCGACGTAGGTGACTTTGCCGCGAGGACAGCGGGGTGGTCACAGCTCAGGTCCGGACGTCACGATGCCTCTCGCCACATCCCACGCAAGCACTTCGGCAGGGTCGGCGAGCGATGGAATGATCACCCTGATGAACCCGGCAGATTACGACGCAAAATCTCATCGTGATGCGACGCGGCATGCCTACGACCAGCTTGCGGCGGTGTGGTCAGCCACCACAGATGACGGGCCCTACAACGGCGGGTTGGAACGCCCCGCCCTCCGCAGCCTGGTTCCACTACCGCTGTCGAATCAAGTCATCCTTGATGCCGGTTGCGGTTCAGGTGCGCAGTGCGCCTGGCTCCTCGAACACGGTGCACGGCCGATCGGTGTCGACCTCAGTCCGGCCATGATCAAAGAAGCACAAACACGCTGCGGCGGGCAGGGGACGTTCATGGTCGCCGATCTGGCCGAGCCGTTGCCCATCGAACCGAGTTCGTGCGATGGGATACTTTGCTCTCTTGCGCTGCACTATCTGCGCGATTGGACCATCCCCCTTCAGTCCTTCGCGGCGGCGCTGCGCCCGGGAGGGTGGGCCGTCATCTCCGTGGATCACCCTTTCGGCGCCCCCTTGGCTGGGCAACAAGGCGGCTACTTCGACACCGAACTCGCAACCGATACCTGGCGAAAGGCCGAAGTGCAGGTCACTCAACAGTTTTGGCGGAGACCGCTTGCCGAATGCATCAACGCCTTCGCCGATGCCGGCTTCGTCACGGACCGCATCGTCGAGGCACGACCGAGCGCGCAAGCACTCCAACGCTGGCCTTCTGAACTCTCCGCCGCGGCGACCGACCCGAGCTTCATCGTCTACCGACTACGCCTGGCGTCCTGAACGACCACGAAGGCCATGGCGAGAAATGTCAGGCAAGGGAGTTACCTGGTAGGACAACATGCGCCAACGCCCGCCGGTGCGTCGCCATACCACCAGCATCGACCAGAACACTCCCTCGTCCTCGACCAGTTGCGCCACGGCCGGCGACGTGCCGGGATCATCGGGCTCCAGATGACCTTTCAGCGACTGCTTTCCCCAACACAATGCGATGTCGCCGAACGTCTTGACCCGCAGATCGAAAAACTCCATCTGCAGGTTCCTCGAGTTCATCGTGGTAGCGATGTGCTCATCAGCGGTGATCAGATGGCCGGGCAGTTCGGTCCCGAGAAACTCGCGGTCGTGCAAATCCACCAATGCCGCGTAGTCCCGGGTCGTTATGGCGTGCCGCATCCGCGGGTACTCGGCAAGCACCTCAGCGATGGCATCCGGATCGTTGACTCGGTACTCCGACACTCATCCTCCTCAAACGTACTGTCGTACAAAGCATTGTGAAATCGACTCCAGGGCTGGGGGTTTCGTTGATCAGCCAAGTACCTGTCGTACACATCGATGCAGGAACACCGGAGCAGATGAAATGAAGAACGTCCGAGCGCGGCGACAAACAGACAGACCCGGTCCGCCAGAATCCGCTCGGAGTGCCTTCACGCTAGCAAACCGGCAGTGCCAAGACAGCGACGCCCTCGCCTCATCCGCTGCCAGCGACCACATGGCCACCTCGTGATGCCGATCACGCCGCCGCCCCCTACGATGCCCGTGGGCTGGGGATCGGCTGTGAGAGGACGGCAATGGCGTCAACGAAGTACATCGGCTACGTCGGTGGGGTCGCGGTAGCGGCGGGAGTCGGGGCGGCGATCGCCGTGGCCGGCCAGGGCACCGCCCATGCGGATTCGACTGACGGCGCGTCCAAGGACGCGACCAGCAGCGCATCGCAGCACGTCAACGCCGGACCCAAGCGCGGTGAGACGAAGGCCGGCGACACCAAACGCGCCAAGCCGCTGTCCAAGCTCAAGGACAGCGTGAAGGAAGCCGCCGACAAGCAGGCCGACAAGATCGAGAAAGCGGCCGCCCACGTCAACAAGACCGTTCGGGCGGCCAAGCCGGTGGCCGCCAAGCCCAAGCCGAAGCCGAGCGCCGAGGAGTTCGAGGCCGGCGAGGTCGCCAAGCTCAAGGACCTGTTCGCCCCCAAGCAGGCGGCCGCCCCCAAGCCCAAGTCCGAGTCCGAGTCCGAGTCCGTCACGCAGCCGGAGAGCAAGACTCTGGCCACCCCGAAGCTCGGTGCGGTGCAGAGCCAGGCCGATACGACAGCTGATGCCCCGGCGTGGGATCCCAACCCGTTCCGGGCGAGCGATCCGGAGCCGACGGACATCCCTGCCGCTGTCATCAACCTGCGGAATGCCTTGATGGACGCGTCGCCCAACGAACTCGATCCGTTCGTCCGTGAAGCCACCGAGCAGATCTACCGCGGCAGCCAGATGATCCCGTGGGTCAATGCCGTCATCCCGGTCACCAAGATCCTCGCGAACGCGGGACCTGCGCTCGGAGACGGACCGGAGGCCCGCGCCGCCCGGCAGACCATCATCAACGAGCTGATCAAGACCACCCCGCCGGGATCGTTCGTCTACTACGGCTATGACCTCGTCGCCGACGTGATCAACCTGGAGACGCCGGGCGCCGAGCTCAAGGACACCGCGGTGACCACCGTGTGGGACCTGCTGGATCCGTTCGAGCTGGCACACAACAAGGGCGAGTCCGGTATCGGCAACGTGGCAGGCAGCTGATCGCCGTGACCCCGAAACCGGCGTAATGGTCACAAATACCTTGCGATAACGACCATTTCGTCGCTTTCGCGGCGCCTGTGCTGCGCCTACTCCACGAGCGACGGGGTGTCGTAGCGGAGTGTCTCGCCCTGGAAGAACGCCGGGTTGACCGACCGCCAGACGAACATGAGTACGGCACCGAGCAGCAGCACGCCGAAGCCGATGAAGAACACCAGGCCGATGCCGCCGATGGCCGCACCGCTGGCATTGTCCGGGTTCATGCTCTCGCCGATCGAGATCACGAACACCGCCGCCAGCACGATGCCGCCGAGGAGCGGGAACAGGAACTTGAACACCACGTTGTGGGCGCTGGTGAACAACTCGCGGCGGAAGTACCAGACACACGCGAACGCCGTGATGCCGTAGTACCAGCAGATCATGATGCCAAGGGCGGCAATGGTATCCAGCAACGCGCTCTCTGACAGCAGGCTCACCACGGTGTAGAAAACACCGGTGACGACGCCCGCGGTGACCGTCGCGAAGCTGGGCACCAGGTAGCGCGGACTGACCTCGGCGAAGCGCGCCGGGAACGCCTTGTAGGCGCCCATCGCGAGCATCGCCCGCGCGGCGGGCAGGAACGTGGTCTGCAGGCTGGCCACCGACGAGGCCAGGATCGCCAGGAACAGCAATGGACCGGCCCACGTGCCCAGCACGGGATCCGCCAACGCGGCGAACACGTTCTCGGCGTTGTCCGGGTTGCCCAGCCCGAGGTCGGTTTCACCGACCCCGGCATACATCATGACCGCGACCGCGATCAGGAGATACGTCGCGAGGATGGACAGCACGCACAGCAGCCCGGCGCGGCCCGGCACCTTCGTCGGATCCTTGGATTCCTCCCCCAGCGTCAGGCACGTGTCCCAGCCCCAGAAGGCGAAAATCGACCCCGTCACACCAACCACGAAGGCGCTCAACGCAAGTCCGCTGAACGGGTTGAACCAGTCCAGGTCGAACGACAATCCGGCCGGTGCATCGCCGCGACCCACGTGGACGAACGCCATCACCGCGAACGCGAGCAGCACCACCATCTGGAAACCGACCAGCACATACTGCACCCGTTCGCTGGTGGTGATACCACGACTGGCGATGGCCGTGGCGATGACCAGGAACACCAGCGTGGTGACGATGTTGATGGCCTTGTTGTCGGCGAGCTCGGCAATCGGCGGGTGGTTGGTGATCCGGGCGATGAACAGATAGAAGAACTCGACGGCGATCGCGGCGAGGTTGGACAACACGATGATGGACGCGACGACCATGCCCCATCCGCACATCCATCCGACATACGGGCCGAATGCCTTGGTGGACCACGTGAACGACGCACCGCAGTCGGGCGCACGCGAGTTGAGCTCGCGGTAGGCATAGGCGGTCAGGAACATCGGGATGAACCCGGCGATGAAGATGGCGGGCATCTTGAGCCCGACCGCGGCGACGATGAGCCCGATGCTGGCGGTCAGCGTGTAGCCGGGCGCCACACACGAGATCCCGAGGATCGCGCCCGAGAACGTGCCGACCTTGCCTGCGGCCAGCCCCTTGGACACCAGCCCCGCGGAATGTTCGGCTTCGTCGAGTTTCTGATGCGCCTCGTGTTCCGATGCGGACTCAGTCATGAGCGGTCCTCGCCGTCTTTCAGTTCGTCCCGGGGCACCACCACCATCGGGACGTCCAACACCCGAAGCATCTTGGCCGCGGTGGAACCGAGGAAGATCCGCCGCGGCGCACTGAGCCGACTGGATCCGACCATGATGATGTCGCCGTCATCCCAACCCAACTGTTCGACGGCGGCCTCGACGCTGGGACCGGTCACGATGGTCGAGGTCACCGGAAAGTCAGCCGGCAGTTCGTTTCTGGCCGCTTCCAGCGTTCGTTCGGCATGGGCGAGCGCATGCGCCCGGACCGCCTCCGCATCGCCGCGCAGCGACCCGAAGGTCGGGTCCAGCGCGACGAGCGACACCAACCGCAGCGGGATGTCCGCGGTCCGACTGGCCCGTACCGCGGTGGCGAGCAGCAGATCCGAACCCTGGCGCTGCCCGATGGCACAGGTGATCTCATGCACCCGCTCGATCTTCGAATCCCGGGTGCCGCGCGGCGCCACCGCGACCGGCACCGGCGACGAGTGCAGCAGCTCGTTGACCACCGATCCCAGTGAGTAGCTGCCGACCAGTCCCCCGCCGGCGCCACCGACCACGAGGGCAACCGCGTGGAACCGCAGCGCCTGCCGGATCAACCCGTCGGTGAACGACTCGTCGAAGCTCAGATGTGGGTGCGCCACAACGTCGTCGGGCACCATGGCCAAGGCGTCATCCAGCCAACCCTGGGCCTGTTCGGCCAGAACTTCCTCGTAGCCACCGCCTTTGGGCACGGTGCCCGGCGGCGCGGTGTCGGGCGGCAACACGATGCAGATGTTGACCTCGGCATCCAGGGTTCGGGCGAACCGAACCGCCAAGGCCAACGCATCGGCGCCACCAGGAGTGGCCAGATATCCGACAACCAGATTCGCCTGCGCCATCTGCCACCACCCATCCCGCACCGCGCCGTGCGACCGTTGTGGGTCGATCCTGTCAACCCACTACACGGTGTGCAGGGCTTCTACGAAATTGCCTGGATCAGGCGGAATACTCGGCGGCGCCGTCCTCGAGCACCACCCGACTGTCAGCCCCGTCCGGCCCGGCGGCCTCGGTCCGGAACACGGCCCGGCCCGGCTCGGTGCGCCAGATCGACGTCGTCAGTGTTTCTCCCGGGAACACCGGCGAGCTGAACCGCGCCGCCACCGCGTGAACCTTTGTGGCGTCACCCCCGCCGAGCGCGGCGACCAGTGCCCGACCGGCCACCCCGTAGGTGCACAGCCCGTGCAGGATCGGTTTCGGGAAGCCGGCGAGGTTCTGGGCGAACCACGGATCGCTGTGCAGCGGGTTGCGGTCCCCGGAGAGCCGGTAGATCAACGCCTGGTCCTCCCGGGTGGGCAGCACCACCTGGGCATCGGGTTCGCGGTCGGGAATCTGCGGCGCCTCCGGGCGCTGACCGGGCTGCCCGCCGAATCCGCCTTCGCCCCGAATCACCACGGTGGTAAGGGTTTCCGCGACGACCTCACCGCTGGCCGGATCGGTGCCGATGCCCTTGAGCATGACCACCGCGTTCTTGCCCTCGCCCTTGTCCTGGATGTCGGCAACCTCGGACACCACGGTCAGCTTTCCGGCCGGCGGCAGCGGACGGTGCAGCCGGATCTCCTGGGAGCCGTGCAGCAGCATGCTGAAGTTGAAGGTGCCGATCTTGAGTGCGGCGGGGAACGCCGAGCACGCGATCACCGCATACGTCGGCAACACCTGCTGCTCGATCTCGTGGCTGTTCTCGGTGGTGAAGGCAAGGTCATCGGTGCCCGCGCCGACACCGATGGCGTACAGCAGGGTGTCGCGGTCGGTCCATTCGAACGGAATCGGATCGGTCTTCTCGCCAATGGCGTCCGGGTTGAGTGGCATGCGTGCCGACGATAGTTGAGTCGACCGCCCTTGTTGACTGTAGGTTCTCAATCCGCGTGTCATCTCAGGACCCCCTGACCGGCGGTAACGCGAGTTATCTCACGTCGTGTCATCCAGGTTTTGTCTCAAGTTCGTGTCATTTTTTCGGGCGGACCCGATGGCAGGACTCCGGTCAGTCCGATCGGTTTTCCGCGAGGCGCCACTGGGCCAACCGTGCCGGCAGGTCACGTGACGGGGCTGGATCCGTCGCGCAAGTCGCAACGTTTCGCTCCGAGGGGTTCTTCCAGGCAGATACGGCCGCGCTGAGACCATGGGCGACCTGCATGAATGGCTGCCCACGAGCCAGCGTAGGAGACACGTCGCAATCACCTTCGATGGTTTGGATCACTCCACTCGGCAACTAACCCGGGCCTTGTCAGATACACAGTTCAGCTGACCGTCCCAGATATCTTGAATACATGACGTTTCAGCGCATCATTGCGCCGTTCAAGAGTTCACTTCCGCAGGTTGAGATAGTCCCCCGCCAAAAGATACTGGTGAACGGATATCCCAATCCGATTTTCAAACGAAAGCGGCAAGGCTTTCAGGTCGCCGCGATAGGAATGTCCGTCGCAAGTGTGTCATTCCTTGTTTGCATCGTCGCATTGTGGGTAGAGACGCACTTTAATCTCGCGATTCATTGGCCACATCTACTTGCATTGGGCACGTCAGGCCTAGCAGCTCTGATATCTTTTGTGTCCATTCTGGCGGTCAGCATACGTCCGGAGACGTCCGGCGGAATCGCATCTAAAGACGAGGACGTATCGTGACGGTCGGACAGGTCGCCGGCGCGGTCGGGATCTGGCTGCTGATGTGCGTCTTCACCGTTTGGATATTGGCCGCTTACCACCGTTATGCGGGCGCTGAACTTCGTCTCAACGGGCTGTACCGAGCGGCCGTTACTGATGCAATCACCAAGTCGTCAGGATGGGATCAAGGTTGCGCGGAGTTCAAACCGGACGCTTTCCTGTTGCTGACAGAATCCGAACGAAGCGACCTGCGAAAGGTGCGCGTTCCATTGACGCGCTGGCTAGGCACCGCGAAGCTCTCTGAACTTGACTCTCAGTCCGCAGCGGACTTCGAGGCCTTGGCGCGAGAGCGTATGGAAAAATTTGAAGACCGCTTCACACTGATGATGCTGCTGCCCGGCCAGATATTTTCAGTAGTGACGGTACCATTGATAATTAGATTGGCCACGTCAGCAGAGCCCGAGTTATTAGTGACTATGGGACTGTCAATCACCGGCATAGCCATTATGGCTGTAGTTGTGTTTGGATTGCAGTGTCGACGGGTAGCGAACGTGGTCAGAGAGCAGGTCAAGTTATTCGCTGACCGGAAAGAAGAAGCTCAGCTGGCAGAACGGGCCGTTGAACAATCCGAAGCCGACACGCCACCGCCGAAGCGAGCTACCAATCTCCGCCGATGGACTCACAGCCGAAAATGGGTCCACCGCATCGTGATCCGAGGGATTGACGCGACCGAACGTTAAGGGATACGCGCTGTTGGTGGTGTCGCTGAATCGAACTCCTCAGGGACGCTTCCCTACCGCTCACCTCGCTACTCGTATCCGCACTCGCCAGTGAGCTACTACCGGGCCTCCAGCCTCGCCTGCGCCATGCGTTTTCGACGGCCCGGAAGGGATGCAGGTGCGATCCCGGACCGTCGAGAACGCGCGCATCGTGGTCACCACGGACACGGCCACGCTCGCTGCCGTGAACAACGGCGCCCGGACAGTGGCGGATGCGATCGCAGAAGGGGCACATTCTTCGGTGTCGACAAAACCCTGCTGGTTCCGGAATTCGGCGCTGAGTTCACCGACATCACCTCCAGCGACCTCACAACCATCGAGCAGATGACCGGGCTGGAGAATCTCGGGCCAGCCCAGCGCGTCGCCATATTCCGGATGAATGTCACTCCGAAACTCCGGATCTATCTGCGCCAGGATGGCATCTGGACGGCCCCTGCGCACATCAAGGCGCCAAAGCTGTTGCGCAGTATCGGTGTTCCCGCGCCGTTCTCGATCGACACCGACGTTCCGTTGCCGGACAGTGTGCTGCTGGAGTACCTCGTCACAGGCAAGGCATCCACCGCGCTGGGCCGCAACTTCTTGCGCAGGGTGCGGGATCGCTTCTTAGACAACCACAGCTGGTTCGACTCCCAAACGACGGTCACCGAACGTTCCGGGGAGATCGCAGATGCCTTTGCAGACACCCGCCGCGTCGTACGTGGCAGCAGTTCCGCACTCTGATCTAGCAACAGCGCAAGACTGCTCTGCGACGGGCGGGGGGCGCGTGAGTGGTACGAGTACGCAGCACAATCCGGCACTTAAAACCACTTACATGCCGATGCAGGCGATCATCTGCGACCAGATGGGCGAGTCCACCCTCTATAGTCACTGGCTGCAAAATGCCGCCGACCCTCGCGATCCTGCCGCTTGGTGGGCGCAGGGCAGATCGCCGAAGTGAAAGACTGCGACGCCGGCAGGGCCTCTGGCGACAATCGGACCGTGTGAGACAGCTTGACGTCCGTACCTAATTGCGGCAAGTGTGCGGCGGTGCGGATTTGAGGGCACCGCCGCGCCCCTAACCCTTACCCTTTTCGGCGGCGCGCGCCTGGAGCTTGCGGAACTCGTCTTCGTCAATCGCACGGTCGTAGCCGTGCTGCCGCTGCTCGAACTCGCTGTTCATCTGGACGTAGCGCTTGCGCAGGACGGCGCCCGCCGCCTCAAGATCGTCACCTTCGGTGAGGATCTTGTCGTCGGCGGCGTCTTCAGCTTCCCGCTTGTTCTTCGCTGCGAGGATGTCATTGACGTTCTGGAATTCCCTGCCTGGTGTCCTCTGCACTCTCGGTGTCTTGTGCTGTGCTTGTACACAACGCAGGAGAACGGCCACGGCGATGGCTAAGTTCCTCGCGACGGCATCCACTCCGTGGTAGCGGTCATCCTTAATAATTGCGGTGTGGACGTACGTACTGCCTTTTGCAGCTCGGCGAACAGCGATTGATCAAGGTCGGCCACTTTGAGGAGCAAGTCGGCGGCCAGCGCAAATTTCCGGAGCTCATCGTCGTCGAGGTAGGACACCTCAACGAGGCTCGGACCCTCTCCTAACGGACACGGTGGCGCCATCGAGCCGTACGCAAATCCGCGACCTTGCACCGCATCAAAGACCTCTCTCGGCTGCCAGTTGGTCTCATCGACTGCGCGAACTGACGTCCGGATAAGTGAACAGGCAGAATTGCCTTTTGCGAAGTCCACCGGAGCGGGCGGGCGCACGAGATCCCGTTGCCCTTCCGCCGCATCAACCCTCGCACCACTCACCGTCGAGGATCGGCTCACACCGCCAGTGTTCCCGCACAGTTCTGAGTCGCAGCGCTTTCGACCGGCTCTAAGGTGGGCGCATGCCCCTCCAGCTCCACCAAGTTGTCGACGGCATGCTGCTGACTATCAGCAGGCCGAACTCAGGTAAGCAGAACGCAGTGCGTTCTGCCTCGCCGATGAATGAGGCGTCAGTACGGCGCGAAGGTTGCCAACGTGACGGCATTTGAAATCGCGACCGTAGTTGTCGGCGCGGTGGCCGCACTGGGCGTCGGCGCAATCGCAGCCGCGGTAATCACAGCTGTCGCCACTAATCGCCGCGAACGAGGCGCGTGGCTACGCGAGCTGCAGATCAATGCCAACCGCGACTTCTACGCCGCCGCGCAGGATATCGTCACCTACGTCGTGACCGGAAGTGCAGACGAACCGCTCATCGACCCCAACGCGCCGCCGAGCGGCGCGCCCGATGCGATAGCGATACGCGCAACCAATCTGACTCAGAGACACCTCGAAATGATGCCGGTCAGTGAGCAGAGAACGGTCGACTTGGCGACAACTGTCGTACAAGCGCTGCCCTGTCTTGCCTACCAAGGGGTACCGCTTCCGGGGGCGGCCACGATCGCCGCGCTAAGCCAGCGGCGACTCGCCATAGGAGCAATGACCCTGCTCATGGTGGACTTGACAGGCGTCATGCGCCAAGATGTCGGATTATCGGGCTGGCGCGAACGCCGCCAGTTCACCAAGCAGAAAAAGAGTTCCCAGCCCGTCTACGCGGCCATGATTTTGAGTATCGTTGATCGACCTCATCCGCCTGAGGACCTAGGGAAACTGCTGTGGGAGTGGCAGGTTCAGGACTTGTCTGCCAGCACTGTGCCCGACACCATCGCAGGCTACTACGTCGAGGCGAAGCGCATTCCGTTGAAGCATCCCAAAGGATTTGAACCGCAAGCCTGCGCCCAAAAGCCACGAGACGGTAGTTGGCGGTTCGCCATTGTGCGAGGGCTGCCGACCGCAGTCGAGTCTGAAATCATCAAGGACATGGTCAGGTTGGTGACCGGGCACCACAACGCATTCAGACCCAAACACACCGGTCAGTGGCTTTCGCTGCCTGACGGTGGCCGCGGATATGTGTGGCCGAGCGTAGGCGGATAGCCCAAATGTGCGAATCCCGCCGGCGACGCGTGCCCAGAGGCCACAAGTGGTCCACGTTCGGTCACCGCAATGGGCAGGATCCAATGGTGCCCAGATCTGGACGCACCAGCACAAGCTGGTCAGATGGAACAGCACAGCCCGGATGCCGCCGCCACCGCTGAACTGGGCTGTGTGGGTCCCCAATCGCATTCGCATGCCACGCGGCTTTCGTTCCCTGTTCAACAACTGACGCGCCCTGTGGCGGCAGTTCGCATAGAAACAGGTCTGGGGCGACTACCTGTCACGCACCACAACCCGGCGGACACAGACCGGACAGAATCTGTGGCGTGAGCTGCTCACGCGGATTCGTGCCGATCACGCCAGCCGACCTCTGCGAGCCATCAGAGCACCGTTTGCCGCGTTCCTGCTGCGCACCATCTACTCCGAAGACAACGAAGGGGACCCCAGCGAACTCACCAATCTCACGCCGCCAACGCAATGTCTATGAGGCCAGCCTCCCAGGCGGCACGCCCGGCGGGCAACCGGGAGTGCAGCACCGTCGACATGTTTCATTGCCACCACGAGTTGTTTGTTGCTTGCGAACTGGGACTTGCCTGAAAGAGCTTCATAATTCACGCTCCGCAGACATGCTGGCCGCGGTGTCTATCATTAGGCGAGCCGGGTCTCTACAACTTCGGATACTGTTGGGGCGCTGGCTAAGTCTGCGAGTTTGGCTCGACCGGTCCGTGCGATCAGGGACTCACTCTGTCAGCTCACAACTTCAGGCGGCTGTGTTGTGTACGGACGACGGCACGAACCGCCACAACGATCGGGATGGCTAGCTGAGAATTCACCTCGACTTCACCGACGAAACCCCAAGAATATTGACTTGACCGCTCATGGGCAAAATCTGATGGAATCACCTTTGCCCGAAGATAACTCAGACCGAAGTCAGGAGCGCAATGAGCGCACCCAGCGACCTTGAAGCTGAAAGTCCAGCAGCGCTAACGACGATCAGCGACGCCTACATTCGCGAATCCTGTCTGGGTGTCGCGGGCTTGATCAACGATCTTGTCCAATGGGGTGCATATGAACCTCACGGCGATCCCGCTGCTATCGATTCAACCTACGCATCGTTGATTTTCCCGGCGCCGCTGTCATATTCGCACCAACTAATCAGGTATTACCTTGAAGGGGTGCGCGACGGGCTCATCGCGTTGTCGCGAGTGTTCACGCAGGACATCACCGTCCATGTTCCAACAGCTGTTCTTAGTCGTCAGGTAATTGAATACAGCGCGAGCGCTCACTATCTTTCCGATCCGGACGACACTCCTGAGATGCGGCTCGCCAAGATGCTGAGCATCTATAAGCCGTCGTTGGTCAAGCGCACGCTCAAGGCACCACAGGTGCACGGCCTCTACAGCGCGGCGAACAGATTGTTGAACGACTGGCAAAGCACTACGTCGCTGCCTTCGGCGACTCCCCCGTTCGGCAGTATCACCGACGCTGTTGCGGTGTTGCTCAGCAGTTTCGCCGAAAGGAAAGTGTCGGAAGGGTCGTATCGGCGGTTATGCGGGTTCGCCCACGCGTCGCCGCGAGACATCACCGAACTGTATGAACTCACTTGGCGGGAATCGGCACAGATGAACGCTGTGCGCTACGCCGAAGCTGTCGGCGACATCGCTGTGGGCTTACGCAGCGTATGCGCCGCCACACTCAGGGTGTATCGCCTGCGTGTGCCACCGTCAGAGTTGGACCACAAACTCCTCGGCATCAGAATCCAACACTTTGGCCTCGTCATCGACGAGATCACCGCACGACTCGGCGCATTCTGGAAAACCGTGCCACAACTGATGGAACAGGCATACGCGTCACGGGGAATGGAGTCGCCGCGACTGGAGGACCTGTTCGATGATATGTCCGACGATGGCGAGGACGAGACCGATTGAGGACCGCTCCGGAGCAAGTTGGCAGCGGCGCCATGTGGAACCAAGGAAGACGAAACCTATGAATTTGGACCGACTCTCACATGAGGCTTTTCCGACCCAGATGGCCTGTGACAGGGCAATGTCAGTGAAGGAAGGGATGGTGTTGGCGACAAGAAGCCGCCGCATCTCGTCACCCGGAGCGAAAAGCCCTGTCTAGGAAAATATTTGATGAGAGCTGCATCGACCGTATCGGGGGCGAGAAATGACCTACAGTGAGCTGGCGAAGAGGTTGCAGGCACTACTTGCAGGGGATCCGGCCGCATTGCGGCACGTCGAGGCCATGACTGATGTCGTGGACTTTCCGACGACACCGCTGCTGCAAACACATCTGCTACCACCCGAATTGGACTCGTTGGCGGTGCTAGTCGTCGACCTCAACGACCCCGACCAGCACCGCGCACTGGCGACCCTCGGCGCGTTCGAGAACTTGGGTATCCCGCGACGCCGGGACCTCATCGATGGAACGGCCCTCGCCCTCGCCCCGCCAGGCTGGAGCTATTTCCTGTGGCCGTGGCAGGTCGCTATTCTCGCTGGCAAGCATCCGCGAACACACGCCGCACGCAAACTGTTGTTCACCGAGCTCTTATGCCCCCGCCCCTGGTATGACCAACTCGCCCACGGCCAGACCGGGGCAATGGGCCTGTTCATCGGCAACTTCTTCAACCAAGACGTGTCCGCACAAGCGATTGTCGACCACATGAGGGCAGGTGAACTGCTCGCCTGTGTCGTCCCAGGGCTCACCTCGGAAGGCAAACTCCGCTGAACCACGCCGCTAGTCAGCACCGGAATAGGGACACGCAATGATGGACTATGACCGGGCGTTCTTCGCCCGGAATCTACGACCGGAATTCCTCGCCACCGCGGCGGGACAACAGACCCTCGAATGGGTCGATTACCGCGACCACATCTGGGCCGCTGCGCTCACGGGCGAGCGCATTGAGCGCCGAAACTTTGATCCCTCACTGCTGATCGCCCTCGACACCGAGCTCAACTACACCAGCAAGCAAGCCGGCGACGCGCTTGGCAAGGTCAACCCTCGCACCGTGGGAGCATTTGGCATCTTCGACGACCTCGTGAGCGCCGCTAGCTGGGGCGAGGATTTGCGGGCGGGCGGACTGGGCCAGCCGATTTGGGCGGCAGGCGCAGCCGGGGCTGGGACCGCAGCACCCGGCGGGTACTTGGCGCGATACTTGCGTTGCTACGCCCAATGGCGGGCAACATCATTGCTGTCCGACCTGATGGAAGTGCCCGACGAATCCGGCTCCCTTACCGTCATGATTGAGGCGCTCTCCGCTCGCCTCCTCCCATCGCGCGCCAGTTTCTGGTGGGCATCGCGCGAACTGGCACAACTGATCGCCCGACACACACCCAATGGCGTTCTGCCACAACAAGCGGTCAACGAGTTGGCCGACTACGTCGACACCACCGCCCAACAAGCCCACTGGTGGGACGGCAATTGCGGCGCCGTGCCCCTCTCACCGGCCGCGCGTGCCGTTGCCCAACTGTGCTCGTATCCGTGTGGATCGCAAGCCGAAAAGCCGTTCGACGACATCATGGTCAAACGCGATATCGAGGTGCACCCGTTCATCGACGTCGACGGGGTGATCATCCCGGCCGCGCTACAGCACATCTTCGAGTCCTACCACGTGGCGATCTTTGATGCCCTGCGCCGAACACACGGGAACAATGTCGACACCTCCGAGCTGTTCGAGCTCGTCTGCCGAGACACGCTAGCCCGGCTTTTCACGACATCGACCAGGCTCTTTCCCGACCGGATGCACGTCTACAACCGCGCCGGAAAACAAGTTGGGGAAACCGATTTCGCGATCGCCCATGGCCCGGTCCTGCTGCTCGGGGAAGTGAAGTCGAAAGCGGCACCCGGGCAGGTCCTCATGAATGGCAAGCGGTTCAACGACCAAATCACCGAGACGATCGAACAACTCGATACAGTCATCGACAACCTCGCCAACCACGAGGGGACCCTGGTGTCCAACGGCCACACCGTCGACACCACCGGAATCAGCACATACCTCGGGTTCGCTGTCGTGCTCCACGACTACGGCGGCGGCATATGGAACTCAGCCGTGCTGCACCAGGCACGCAAGGGCCGGCCCGGATTCGCGATCCTGCGCGCAACCGACCTGATGTTGCTGGCTCACACGCTGCGCGACATGAGCGAGTTCATCGAATACCTGAAATTCCGGCAAGAATTCATCGACCACACCGGGATGTCGACCGACGAAATCGACATCCTCGCAACTTTTCTGGAGGACTCCCGCCGGTTTCGGCACCGACTCAGCAACACCGCCGACATCACTGGCCTGACAACCCTGCTACGGCCGCGGGATGTGGACAAGACACTGCTGAACTCCCCCACGCCACCAGCAAGTTCGGGGCAGTGGCGGGCAACGGTAGCCAACCTCCCCAAAGTGGGCGGTTGACTTCTCCAAAGGCGCTTCGGTCACTCGTCGACGATCCCGTCACTATCGCCGAGCGACCATGCTCGCCGGGAAACATTTCAGGTTCGTTGCCTTAGCCCGCAGCGCCCTCGCCTGTGGATTCGTCTGAAGGCTGCATCGCCGAATGTCGATCGGCCAACTGACCCAGCCCGGCATGAAAGGGTAAGTCCACAAGGCGTTCAAGCGGTAGCGCGACTTGCTCACCTCCAACCTGACGTAGGCAGCGCAGGCTTACCAGCAGTAGGCCTCGGTGTTCGGCGGTGAACAGATGCGCGAACGCTGGCGCCTTCCATGCCGATCCGCCCAGGATTGCTTCAAAACAGGCCAATTCGGCGGTCTGGAGAAGTTCACGGGCCACCACTGGGTTCGCGCGAAGGCGGGCCACGAAATCCATGTAATCATCGATGTACGGTGGCGGCTGGGCTATCGCGTCGCGTAGAGACGGGACATCGATGCGTATCGCGTCAGCACCAGCAGCCGTGTAGGCGCGGTGTGTTTTTTCTTGATAGTAACGGACAAGCGAGTCAGCCCGCTCCAGCAGTGGCAACAGGAAAACGTCGTTTTCATCACCGGTCGTCAGCGCCCGTATTCGACGCGCCCGCAATTCGGTTTGCCCAAGCGAATCGATTTGGCCGGCATCTCTGGTAGCTGCCAGGATCAGCGCGAGCAGCGCGTGACCGGCCAGCACCTGAGAAGCGGGTTCGGGTAGAACGCCTTGCAGTTCGGATGCCCGTCCGAGTTGTGCCACTGCTGACAGCAATGCCGGAGCGTCGGACAGGACTCCATGGCCCCGCAAGAATCGCGTTAAATCCAGTGGGACGTCCGGAAGTCCTTTGAGCTGAACATCTGTGCGCGTCTCAGCGATAGTGCAGTGCTCTCCGTCGACGTGAGCGAAGCGCTCGGGTATCCACGCGTGGCCTTGTTCACGGTGGGTCAGCGCTTCTACGTCGATCGCAGTGATTCCCAATTGACGCGCGAGGTTTCGGCCGCGAACGCTTATTGTTTGGCGCATGATCGCGACGCGATCGAGACGCAGGAGTTGCCGAAATCCCGCGAGCCAGACCAACGTATAGGGCTCGCCTTTTTGGCCCGCGCCTCCTTTCGACTCATAACTTGATGTCTCGACACGCAGCCTATTGTCGACATCGATCGACAGGACATCGATATCGGTGAGCACACTGCGCGCAGAGTCGTCAGTGTCGGCGGGCAACGGAACACGCAGTCGCACGAACGCGCCCTCAGCGAACTCCAATCGAGCTATCCGTCGTTCGAGGTCCCCGCCGGCGGTGTCGCTCGGCCGGGTGCCCGGTGGCGTCTTCTCCGAGCGCCGGTATGTCCTGCTGGTCGTGCCCTGTCGACGCCCTGAGCGATGGGGTTGGCCGGTTTCGTCCGACGATGTCACTTTTGGCTCCTCAGTGTCCGCGCCACAGGTACTTCCCGGAGTGCCGAAAGCAGCCGTTGTTGTTCGACCTCGTCGACGTCAGTCGTCAGTCCCAGACGCGCGCGTTCACGTTCAACATGCACGTACGAGCGCTGAGCCCGAAGGGCTGCGGCATCATGGCCGCCACTTGTGGCCGCGTCACGGATGCTGAGCATCGATAGTGCCGACTCAGCGACGTCGGAACGCAAAAGCTCCAATCGATATCGCTGTGCGCTCGAACCCTGGATAACCTTGACGATGCCAGCCTTTTCCAGCATGGGATAGTCGGTGCCGATCGAGGTGACGTCGCCTGCTACACCGTTCTCGATCAGGCGTCGCAAGAACAGGGCCGGGTTCTGCAACCGGTACTCCGCGAAAGTCGCTGCATAGATCATCGAACCGACTAGTTGCCTGACTTGCCCGGACGCGTCGCCGGCAGTTCCACCGAACGGGTCGCGTCCCAGATGGGGAGTAAAGAGGAATCCCTGTTCGATGCCCTCTGATGTCTGAATGAAGGACCGCTGGACCAACCCCTGTGCGATCGCGAAATTGATCCACTTTGGCTCGGTGGATGTCACATGCGCCTCGGGCAAACCTGGGTTCTCCGCAAGCTCTTCGAGTAACCCCCGCAGTTCGACGGTCGAACGAGCATCCGCGGCGGCCAATGCGGCCTGCGCGATCTGGTCACCCTGGGCCCAGACATTTGGGTTATAGACAACGTCTCGCCCGTCCTCAGTGCGGACGCGGCGCACCAGCCCCACCGCGATCAGGGTGCGAACCGCATCCTCAGCGGTTTCGTCGCTGGCACCTGGGGCGGTTTTTGCTGCAGCCAGTGCATCTTCGATGACGAGCGGTTGCAGAGTGGTCGCGCGCAGCAAGGACAAGGCCGCGTAGTCATGCGGCTGTGCATCACAAGCGGTCAACACGTTGTCTGACTCGGCGATCAAAATGCCCGGGGCCGGCATTGTCTCAGTCACCACGAGCGGGCGCCCTTGGGCGTCGCGATCGACGATCAGCCAGCCGAGCTGCTCCATTGTCGCCACGACGCTTGTCAGGTCTCGCTGCCCCAGACCGATGTCACGGCCCATCGCCCTCACCCGACCGGGCGTGTTTGTGGTGCTGCCCTGAAGCCTGAACGCGAGATCGTATATCCAACCGGCGAACTCGATGGTGTCTAGGTCTGCGCGTTCAGAGGTCTTGGCGTAGGCCGAAAGGTGCCTTGACAGACCCAATACCAGTTCTGCGTCTGACAGAATCATTTGGCAACAGCTCCTCTGAGCGAACACCTGTTAGAGATGGCCCGCGCGTGACCGTTGAGAACTTTAGCCTCTGAGATGCACTGACCGGTACGCAATCTCGACAACCATTTGCGTGGCGACCGCAGCCACAACGTCGTCCTCGGCAGGCCTCGATGGGCGTTGCGAATACTGCGGCACCTTGCGCACAGGGCCGGCTGATCGATCAGGTGGGACCACCCGCTTATCTGCCGATCCCTCTGATAGCCAGGTGGGCTATGAGCGCCTGCGCATGGCGCGGTAGTTCAGCTGTGCCGTGACTGAAGTTCTTTCGCTCCGGACAATCGAGGTCGCCCCCGGGGAGCAAAGGGCGTCTCCGGCATCGGTGGGATGCACGTTCGGATCACCAGTCGCGTTGGAGTCAGAGTTTCTGTAGTACGTGGTCGTGCTGAAGAGCGACCTGGACGAGCGAGTCCAGGTCACGCTCGGTCTCGTACTGGTCTTCGATGCTCGATGGCACCGGTGTGGGCATTGGGCGGGGCCAGCCCCGAGCATGGATCTAGCGCCACGCGGCCCCGGAGCTCTGAGCGTCACCCATTATCGAGATAACGATGCGTCCGCACAGTCGACGGATTTACCAAAAGGGACCGACCATGAGAACCCGACATGGCAGCGGCTACATCTTCGTGCAGCCAACTAGGGAGGCACTGCCGGGGTGCTTGCACTATGGACACGACGCGCTATGGAGCGGCTCCCCGAATGAGTGACGACCACCTTTTCGGCCCGGACCTCGACCTCGACACCCCGCGAAGGTCAAGCCGAAGCGTTCCGGCGAGCTCGACAAGCCATCGACGCCATCGGCCGCGTCGACGGCGTATCCGACAACGGGCTTGTGCGCGCGTGGGTCACCGCCTCCGGCGAGCTCGTCGACATCGACCTGGCCGACGACACCCAATACATGGACTGTGATCAACTGAGCCGACTCATCGTCGCAGCCACCCAGCAGGCCTCGTTCAACGCAGCAACACAGATGGCCGAAGTGCTTGAGCCGCTGGAACGACACCGACAACGGCTACTCGAGGACCTCGAAGGCACCGATGCCTTCACCGCGACGACCCTACGCAACGTCACAGCTGAGGCACTGCCGCATTTCACCCGGCCGCCATCGAGCGATCCTGGCTTCAGCCAAGACCTTTTTCGGCGTCCTTGGCGAGCAGACGACTCCTAACACCAGGCCCACGTTGGATGAGTGCGCCGTCGGCACTGGTTCGTCGCCACGTATCCACGGCAGCCAAGTCCAGTTGGACAGCCAACCCACCGATCCGGTTGCCTACCAAAACCCCACACGACGTCGCGAGACCACTACAGAGAAAAGTACTGTTTCCAACGAACCGGCCGGGCCCGTCAACGCCCGTGGGCAGCGGTCCTCCACAGCGCGAAAGCCATTGCGACGACACGGGTCACCGACTACATCATGCGGGTTGGGCGAGTCAGCGCTCGCACCACAATCAACCGTGAACGGGAGTGGCTATTCACGCACTGGCACTGGGTGGTGGGCGCCGACACCCTGAGCTGGGCGATAAGCACGCGCAGCATGTTTTCGCGTGCGCCGCCCTTGTAGCCTGCGAGCCAATTCTGCAGATCGGCAACGACATTCTGCGGCACGTGAGCCTTATGGCTTGCAAGGCATGACAGTACTCTTCGAATGGCAGTGTCCAGCTCCCCTGCACCGATATGTGCGCACAACCACGCGCGTGTGTCGGGGCTAACGTATTGCGTCGCTAACTCCAGCAAATCCCATGCAAGCGAAACCTCCTGCGCCCGGTTCACATCAGTGTCCGCTTCAAGTTAGTCACCGCGGGGTGCCCGCCGGCTGACGCACCACCTGTCGACGGTGACCGGCCGACGGGCGCCGGTCCACTGACCCCGCCAACACCTCGCCTCCCGCGGCAGTTCGTTTGATCCGTGGCGTCCCGCATTCCATGCGTGCTCTCCCAGGTCGTCGCGTTCGCGCGGCAACGAGGCTGGTCGTCGCTGCCATCGAGGGACTCAGTCATTTTCAATTCCTGATCATCGAAGCGACAATGTGCTCACCTGACGAAAGGCGAACATCAAAGGTGTACGGCGCGACCGGACTGACCACTCCCAGACATCTGATGTAGTGCTTGGCGTCGCGGCCGGTGGCCCACTCTGAACGATGACTGCTGTCGCTTCGCTCCACTGCCCACATCTGAGCCTCCTTGAATCCGAAGGTGACGCACCCCCTCGGCGAGGGTTGACGTGCTCAGATTTAGGGTGCGCGAAAGGCGGCATCGGTGCGCCTATCACCAGGGGGAATTGCTTCCCCCAACGGGGTTGCGGTGGCCGGCGCGCATACCGAATGCACCGGTAAATGCGCTCCGCAGCACCACTCAGGTTCATCCACCCGTCAACTCGAAAACGACTGGGCGGGCACCCCCAGACGCACTCGGACGGCACGGGGCTCTCAGCTCATACCGGTTTGCCGAAAGCGCCGCGCCAACAGTGGTCGGCGACTCCGTGCCAACCACTGTGGTCAGCACGGTCCGCGGACCGTCGAATGAGCTATTCGCTTAGTGAGGCTGGGGGCAGGAAGCGGTCACCGTAGCGGGCGGCCAGTTCCTTGGCACGGGCCACGAAGGCCGCCTTGCCGACGCCGAGCTCGCCCTGGTAGCCGACGATGAACTGGGCCGAGCCACCGGTGTACGGCGGGAAGCCGATGCCCATGATCGAGCCGATGTTCGCATCAGCGGTCGAGGTGAGCACGCCCTCGTCGATGCACTTCTGGGTCTCCAGCGCTTCGGCGAACAGCATGCGGTCGATCATGTCCTGCAGCGGGATCGAGGTGCTTCCGGAGTTGAACGTCTCCTTCAGTCCGGGCCACAGCTGCGTCCGCTTGCCGTCGACGTACTCGTAGAAGCCGGCACCCTTCAGACGCGACGGGCGACCGATCTCGATCATCTTCTCCACCACGGCTTCACCGGGGTGCGCGACGTACGTATCGCCGTTGTCTTCGGTGGCTTTGCGGGTCTCAACCGAAACCTTCTGCAGCAGTTCCAGGTTGAGCTCGTCGAGCAGTTGCAGCGGAGGTGCGGGATATCCGGCCTGCGAACCCGCCTGCTCGATCGACGCGGGCGCCACGCCCTCGGCGAGAATTGCCATGGCTTCCCGTACGAAAGTCATGATGACACGCGAGGTGAAGAAGCCGCGGCTGTCGTTGACCACGATCGGGGTCTTGCGGATGGCCAGGGTGTAGTCGAACACCCGGGCCAGGGCCTCGTCGGAGGTCTTCTCGCCCTTGATGATCTCCACCAGCGGCATCTTGTCGACGGGTGAGAAGAAGTGGATGCCGATGAAGTCCTCCTGGCGCTTCACGCCGGTCGCCAGACCGGTGATCGGCAGCGTGGAGGTGTTCGAGCCGAGCAGCGCGTTGGGCTCGACGATGTCCTCGATCTCCTGGAACACCTTGTGCTTGAGTTCCTGGTTCTCGAACACGGCCTCGATCACGAAGTCGACGCCCTTGAGATCCTGCGGATCGGCGGTCGGGGTGATCCTGGAAAGCAACTCAGCAGCACGCTCTTCTGAGCTGGCGCCCCGGCCGATCGCCTTCGCTTCCAGCTTCCTCGAATAGTCCTTGCCGCCTTCTGCAGCCTCCATCGTGACGTCCTTGAGCACGACGTCGTAGCCGGCCTTGGCCGACACGTAGGCGATACCGGCGCCCATCATGCCCGCGCCCAGCACACCGATCTTCTTGATCTCCTGCTTGGCGATGCCCTCGGGGCGCGACGCGCCACCGTTGATGGCCTGCAGGTCCAGGAAGAACGCCTGAATCATGTTCTTGGCGGTCTGGCCGGCAGCCACCTCCGAGAAGTAGCGGCTCTCGATACGGCTGGCGGTGTCGAAGTCGACCTGCGCACCCTCGACAGCAGCAGCAAGGATCGCCCGAAGGGCGGGCACCGGAGCACCCTTGAGCTGGCTACGCAGGTTCGACCCCAGCGACGGCAAGATCGCTGCTAACCCCTCACTGCCAGGAACCTTGTAGCCCTTGACGTCCCACGGCTGGGTGTGGGCCTCGGGGTTGGCCTTGATCCACGCCTTTGCGGCCGGAACCAGCTCGTCGACCGAACCGACCAACTCGTCGACCAGACCGGTCTCCTTCGCCTTGGCCGGGTTGAAGCGCGTGCCCTGGCTCAGGACCTCCATGAAGGCCTTCTGGATACCGAACATGCGCACGGTGCGGGCCACGCCGCCACCACCGGGCAGCAGGCCCAGGGTGACCTCGGGCAGACCGATCTGGCTGCCCTTGACGTCGGCGGCGATGCGGTGGTTGGTGGCCAGCGCGATCTCCAGGCCGCCGCCGAGCGCGGCACCGTTGATGGCGGCCACGACGGGCTTGGGCAGGGTCTCCAGCTTGCGCAGATCAGCCTTGACACGTTCCACAGTGTCAAACGCCTCCGCCGCTTCGCCTGGCCCCAGATTCAACATCCATTTCAAGTCGCCACCGGCGAAGAAGGTCTTCTTCGCGCTAGTGATGACCACACCGGTGATCGAATCCTGCTCAGCAACAAGGCGTTGTACCGCGCGGTGAATCGATTCCTGGAAATCGGCGTTCATCACGTTGGCCGAACCGGTCGGGTCGTCCAGCGTCAGGGTGACGATGCCGTCGGCATCTTTGTCCCACTGAATGGTGTTCTCAGCCAATGTTTTTCGCTCTCCCTAGACGCGCTCGATGATGGTGGCCACGCCCATGCCGCCGCCGATACACAGCGTGATCAGGGCACGTCGAGCGCCACGACGCTCGAGCTCGTCGACCATGGTTCCGGTGATCATGGCGCCGGTGGCGCCCAGCGGGTGACCCATCGCGATGGCGCCACCGTTGACGTTGAGCTTCTCGTCCGGGATGTTGAGGTCCTTCTGGAACTTCAGGACGACGGAGGCAAAGGCCTCGTTGAGCTCGAACAGGTCGATGTCATCGACCGTCAGGCCGGCACGATCCAGCACTTTTCGGGTCGCTGGCTGCGGTCCAGTCAGCATGATCGTCGCGTCGGCGCCGCTGGTAGCCGTCGCCACCACGCGCGCCCGCGGCGTCAAGCCTTGAGAGACGCCCGCCTTCTCCGAGCCGATTAACACCAGCGCGGCGCCGTCAACTATGCCCGAGCTGTTTCCACCGGTGTGAACGTGGTTGATCTTCTCGACGTAGTGGTAGCGCTGCAGCGCCACGTCGTCGAAGCCGCCCATCGCGCCGAGGCCCTCGAACGCGGACTTGAGCTTGCCGAGGTCAGCCGCGGTGGTGCCGGGGCGCATGTGCTCGTCGTGGTCCAGGACGACGAGGCCGTTCTGGTCCTTGACCGGGACGACCGACTTGGCGAAGTAGCCGCCGGACCAGGCCGCCGCCGCGCGCTCCTGCGAGCGTGCAGCGTAGGCGTCGACGTCGTCGCGGGAGAAGCCCTCGATGGTGGCGATCAGGTCGGCGCCGATGCCCTGCGGGGCAATGCGGTGGTCGTAGGTAAAAGCGACGTCGTTGAACATGGCGCCACCGTCGGAAAGCATCGTGATGCGGCTCATCGACTCAACACCACCGGCCAGCACCAGGTCGTCCCAGCCCGAACGCACCTTCTGCGCAGCCATGTTGACCGCCTCAAGACCCGACCCACAAAACCGGTTCAGCTGGACCCCGCCGGTCGTGTCCGGCATGCCTGCCGCAATAGCGACAGTGCGGGCGATGTCGCCGCCTTGCTCGCGGATCGGTGTCACCACACCGAGCAGGACATCGCTGATCAGCGTCTCGTCCAGGCCCGGGAACCGGGCGCGCAGCTCCTCGATGAGCCCGACCACCAACGCAACCGGGCGAATCTCGGTAAGAGACCCACCACGCTGTTTCCCGCGCGGAGTGCGAATCGCCTCGTAGATGAACGCTTCTTCAGACATATCAGCTCCCTGCCATGTGGCGTTGGTACTTGCAGATCGTGAAAGACATTCCGGTTAGCGGCCTCTTACTTGCTGGCGCGGATCGCCTCGAACACGCTGGGGTCGACCAGGGTCGAGGTGTCACCGAGCTCGCGGCCCTCGGCCACGTCGCGCAGCAACCGGCGCATGATCTTGCCGCTGCGGGTCTTGGGCAGCTCGGGCACCACGTGGATCTCGCGCGGCTTGGCGATCGGGGAGATCTCGGTGGCCACCTGGGCCCGCAGTTCCTCGATCATGGTGTCGGCCCCGCCGTGCGCGGACGCCGTGAGGATCACGAACGCGCAGATGGCCTGGCCGGTGGTGTCGTCGCTGGCGCCGACCACGGCGGCCTCGGCCACCCCGGAGTGCCCGACGAGGGCCGACTCCACCTCGGCGGTCGAGATGCGGTGGCCCGAGATGTTCATGACATCGTCGATGCGGCCCAGCACCCAGATGTTGCCGTCCGAGTCGTAGCGGGCGCCGTCGCCGGCGAAGTACCAGCCCTGCTCGGCGAAGCGCGACCAGTAGGTGTCGGTGAACCGCTGCGGGTCGCCCCAGATGCCGCGCAGCATCGCCGGCCACGGCTGGTCCAGCACCAGGTAGCCGGTGACATGTTCGGCTTCGTCGGCGCCGGGAACCAGCTCGTTGCCGGCGTCGTCGACGATCTTGGCCGAGATGCCGGGCAGCGGGGTCATCGCCGAGCCGGGCTTGGCCGCGGTGACACCAGGCAGCGGGGAGATCATGATCGCCCCGGTCTCGGTCTGCCACCAGGTGTCCACGATCGGGGTCTTGTTGGCGCCGATGACTTCCCGGTACCAGCGCCAGGCCTCGGGGTTGATCGGCTCGCCCACCGAACCCAGCAGCCGCAGGCTCGACAGATTGTGCTCGGCCGGGATCTGCCGTCCCAGCTTCATGAACGTGCGGATCAGCGTGGGCGCGGTGTAATAGATTGTGACGCCGTACTTTTCGATGATCTCGAAGTGGCGGTGCTCGGTCGGCGAGGTGGGAGTGCCCTCGTACACCACCTGGGTGGCGCCGTTGGCCAGCGGCCCGTAGGTGATGTAGGTGTGCCCGGTCACCCAGCCGATGTCGGCGGTGCACCAGTACACGTCGGTCTCGGGTTTGAGGTCGAAGACGTTGTAGTGCGTGTACGCCGCCTGGGTGAGGTAGCCACCCGAGGTGTGCACGATGCCCTTGGGCTTGCCGGTGGTGCCCGAGGTGTACAGCAGGAACAGCGGCTGCTCGGAGTCGAACGCTTCCGGGGTGTGGTCGGTCGACGCCTCGTCGACGGTCTCGTGCCACCACAGGTCGCGGCCGTCGGTCCAGTTCACGTCGATCCCGGTGCGCCGCACCACCAGGACGTGCTCGACCGACGGCTGATCCGCGACAGCTTCGTCGACCGCGTCCTTGAGGGAGGCGGCCTTGCCGCGGCGGTACTGGCCGTCGGTGGTGATGACGAGCTTGGCCTCGGCGTCCTCGACGCGCGCCTTGAGCGCACTGGCCGAGAACCCCGCGAAGACAACACTGTGCATGGCGCCGAGCCGGGCGCACGCCAGCATCGCCACGATCGCCTCGGGCACCATCGGCATGTAGATGGCGACGCGGTCGCCGGCGGTCAGTCCGAGTGCGGTCAGCGCGTTGGCGGCCTTGCTGACCTCGTCCTTGAGCTGGGCGTAAGTGATGTCGCGGGCGTCGCCGACGGGCTCACCCTCCCAGTGGATCGCGACCCGGTCGCCGTTGCCTGCCTCGACGTGACGGTCCACGCAGTTGTAGGCCACGTTGAGCTTGCCGCCCACGAACCACTTCGCGAACGGAGCCTCCGACCAGTCGAGCACCTCGTTGAACGGGGTCTGCCAGCTCAGCCGGTTGGCCTGGGCGGCCCAGAACGCCAGCCGGTCGGCCTCGGCCTCGGCGTACAACTCGCCCGTCGCGTTGGCGTTGGCCGCGAAATCGGCAGGCGGTGCAAAACTCGACTGCTCCTCAGACACGTTGCCCGAGCGGATCGAGGGTGAATCCATTGCGTGTCACCTCTACTTCATCGTGGCGGCCGGCGTCATGCGTCATCGAGCCCGGCGGCGTATCAACCGGCACGCGTGACATGGTGCTGGCTTGCGCCGCCGGAAACACCCACCGCTGGGGGGAATTCACTCCTCCGACCCGGGGATTGATTCCCCGAACGGGAGGTGTTGATGTCGTCAGGGATCGGGGCTGCCATAGACCGCGACGAGCACCGAGCGATCGAGGCTGTTCTCCGACCAGACTCCGATTCTCGTGAAGCCGCAATCCTGCATGATCGCCAGATAGTCGGGCCGGTGATACCACTGATTGATCACGTCGAGGTTGTTGATCGCCAACGCCGGGTTGATGGCGATGGTTTGGGCCACTCGTCCACGAAATCCCGCGTTAGATGCCCGAACTTGTGGTGTCGACCCGTCCGACCCGGTGTCACCGTCGAGGGATCTGTTGTTGAGGACGTCGAGGGTGTGCCAGTGGGCGGCTTCCAGCAGGCGCGGATCTACGGTGATGTTGTTGGCGCAGCCAGCTTGGCGTTGGACGGTGTAGACGTTGGCGACAACACTGCTGTTGAGGCGTCGGTTGTCTGCTGCGGCACCGGGTGCATGCAGCAATGCGGTCACGGTGAGCACGCCGCACTGGGCCAGGATGGCTAGCCGCCGGGCATTGATTGTCATTTCACCTCGCCGGGTCGATAGCCGGCTGCCGAATTCCGCAGCTGCCAGATCAATTCGGGGCACAGCTCGTTGACGGCTTGCGTTACCAGATAGGACGCGTGGAATTCGTCGTTGGTGTTGAAGTCACGATCGATGTCGCCGATGAGTTGGCGGTAGGCAATTCCAGCTGCCACTTCCGAACAGATGTCGTGCCCATAGGCCAGGGCGGCGTCAGGGCCGGCGAAGTTGTAGCCGGGGCGCACGGTGACGTTGACCAAGTACACGAAATCATCTGCGGCGGCACGTGGCACTGCCGTTGTCGCTGTCGCCGTGCCCATCGCAGCGGCGATCAATACGAGCGCCGTTGACCGGTTCAGATCGGGGTGAAATCGGAAACGAGCCATCGGTCACCCACTTTGTCCATCGTCACCCTGACAGTCGAGGCTGTCGCGGTCGGCGGATCTGCGCCCACGATCGTCGTTTGGTTCACGAAGACCATGACCACCGCGCGCTTGGCGGTCGCCGAAACCACCGAGGCTGCAGGCACTGTCGCCACTGCGGATATCTGCTTCTGCTGGGCGCCCGGTATCACGACGTCGTGGGTCAGCGCGTTGTAGGAATCCTTGAACGCCCCGGTGAGTCCTTCGCGTGCTGCCTCCAGATCCTTCTGAACGGTGTCGGGTTTGTAAGACAACATCTTGATCGTGCTGTCGGTAGCGGCGGGCACAGCACTGACGCTGGCAGCCTGGGCGGCGCGCAGCGAACTGTCTTTCCACAGCAGATAACCCGCGCATGCGGCCAGGCCGACGATGAGGACCGGAATGATTCCGTAGGTCAACCACATGACCGATCGTCGAGATGTGCTCGTGGGATGTTCCTCGGCCGCAGCTGGTTCCGAGGCCGCTTCGACTGCAGGCTCGTCGGCGTCGCCACGGGTTTCGTCGGGGAGTTCCATCCGCGCGTGTTCTAGGAGATCACCGCCGGCATCGATGTCGGCTTCGGATGTTTCCTTGGTCTTGAGGCGGGTGCTCATGCCACGAACCCCACATTCGTCACCTTCGCGACGTCGCCGACTTTCTGGACATCGATGCGCATCCGCCACAACCTCGGACGCTGTTCGGCTGCGGCGATATTCGAGGTTTTCACCGACACCGCGACCAGCACTCTGGCCGAATCGCCGGACACAGATTCAATTCCGGCTTCCGTCACCGTTCCCTGCGTCTTGGACTGGGTCTTCCTCACCACTTCCTCAAATGCCGGTGCCCGTTGCTCGAAGTCGTCGTAGAACGTTCCGACCGACCCGTCCAGTACACGCTGAATGTCAGCTTCGACATGTGCGAAGTCCATGGTGGTCAGGTTCAACGCGCCCTGACGACCTGCCTGCAGGAACATGTCGTTGAGCCGCTGTGTCTGCTCGGATCGGTGGGTGTGCCAACCGAGCCAGCCCGTCAGTCCACCGATGACGGCGAGGGTGAGCAGTCCCACCAGCAGAGTGCCACGCACTCCCCTGCCCCGACGTGTGGCTCGGGACCGAAAGCCGTTGTCGACCTTGAGATCGTTGCCGGTGTAGTCGGCGGTGGGCTCGGCTACTTCATCGCTGGCGGGGTCAGCATCGACTGCCATGTTTGCTCCTTTGATCCGTTGTCAGCCAAATCGGCCTGGGTGTACACCTGACCGTCTGGTCCTAGATAGGTGCCTGTCGCCGGGTCGTAGCGGGCTACCGCCATCGGTACCGGCTCGCCCTCAGCAGGTGCAGCCGGCAGGCCCTGCCCGGGTCCCCGATCGGGGATGGGCTGTCCCGACAAGGTTGCGTTGGGGTCGCCCTTCCAGTTGAAGCCGTCATTGAGGGGCACGAAATCCTCGTCGCTCTCACAGAGCTTCACCGTCGGCGCACGTTTGCCTGGCACCGTTTCACACGGCAGGTTGCGGGCGCCGCGCACGTTGAACACTGAATCCTGGGGGGTGCGGCAGTACAGATCGCCGGCTGGGCGCTCGGGGTAGTCCTGGAAGGACGGGGGGCGGCGTTGCTGTGCCGGTAGGAATCCGGTGGTGCACGGTGGTGGCAGGTTGATGTTGGTGTTGAAGGCCAGATAGATGCCCTTGTGGGCCTTGTCTTTATTGTCGCGGTTGGCCAGGTTGGGCCCCTGTAGTTGGGCGATGCCCTGGGGTAAGAGAACGAGCAGTTGCTCGATATCTGGCTGATAGGTCAGGGCCACCTGGTTGAGGCTGACCAGGTTGGCCAACAGGATCGGCAGCGTCGGCTGAACCCGCTGCAGCAGATCGCGGGCCTCTGCGGCCGCCGGCGCTCCATGCTCGATGAGACCGACGACATCGCCATTGTGCTGCCTGAGTTGATCGGTGACCGAGGCCAGGTTCGCCGCCCACGCCTCGATCGAATCGGCGGTGTGGGTTTGCGAGTCGGCGACCGGCTGCCAGTGGTCGATCAAGGTGGTCAGTGAGTCCAGGTTCTTCCTGGCATCGGACGCTAGCGCGGTCGAGCCCCGGACCAGCCGGGAGATCTCTGGTCCGAGACCTCCTACGGCGGCATACGATTCGTCGATCGCCGTCTTGAGGTTGTCATGCGGGATCGCCTGCAACCCGGTGTTGGCGGCACTGAGCAGGCTGTTGATGTCAGGCGGGATAAAGGCGTCTTTGGCGGCGATCACATCGCCGTCCTTCAGTGGTGGCGCTGCGGCGTTGCGCGGCAACAACTCGACGTACTGTTCGCCGATCGCTGATTGGCTGTGCACTTCGGCGCGCAGGTCCGAGGGGATGTCGATGCCCGATCTCAGCGTCAAAACTGCTTGTACGCTGCCGTTGTCGTTGAGGCCCACCGATTTCACACGACCGACCTCGGTGCCGCGGTAGGTGACGTTGCCCGTGGGGTACAGCCCGCCGGTGGTGTCCAGCTCAAGGGTGACCGTGTACTGGCCGATGCCGAACAGGTGCGCCGGCAGCCTCATGTATCCGAAGATCATGACGGTGCCGAACACCACGGCGATCACAGCGAAGATGGCTAACTGAATTTTTGTTCTGCGGTGGATCATGTCAACGCCCCTGATCCCAGCGGTAGGGCGCCACAAGCGGATTGACCGCGGTATAGGGGCTTGGGAGCTGACCGATGGTGCGGCCCCATTGCATTTCGAGCTCGGTCAGGTTGCCTTCCCAGCGGGTGCCGGTGAAGAATCCGGCGTCGATTCGACTCAATGTGAGGTCCACGATCGCAGTCATGTTGGCGTAGTCACCGCGCAGCCACTTCTCCAGGGTTTCGTTCGGGAATGGGTAGGTGGTCAGGATCGACAGCGAGCGCGTCATGTTGGGGCCCGCGTTGGCCAGCGATTCCAGCACCGGGCCGAGGTTGTTGAATTCTCGGACCAGCGATTCCTTGGTTTGTCGTGTCGAGTCAGCGGCCAGGGCACTGAACTTGCCGAGCTGATCCAGTGCTGCGATCAGGTGGTCGCGCTGGTCTTTGAGCACCTGCAAAGCGTCGGGAATGGTGCGTACAGCCCTGTCGACGATGGGCTGTTGGGCGGCGAATTTGCCTGTCAGGCTGTTGAGTTTGTCGGTGGCCTCGATGATGTCGCCGGTCTGCTCGTTGGTTTTCGCGACGAACGTCTCGAGCTGGTTGATGAGGTTTCTCAGATCGGCCTCACGTCCGCGCAGCGCAGTGCTCAGCGCCGTGGTGATGTCTTGCATCTGGCCCAGGCCGCCGCCATTGAGAAGCATCGACACCGCGGCCAGTGTCTGCTCGGTGGTCGGGTAGGCAGCCGAGTTGGCCAACGGGATCAACGAACCCTGGTGCAGCCTTCCCTGCGGTGCGACGCCCGCCGGCGGCGCCAGTTCGACGTGCAACGAGCCCAGCAGGCTGGTTTGGCCGATAGTGGCGGTGGCGTTGGCGGGAAGATTCACTTCGCCGTTGAGGCGCAGCGTCAATAGTGCGTGCCAGTCTTGACGTTCGACCTTGGTGACGGTGCCTACGGTGACATCGGCGACCCGAACCCGCGAATTCGGCTGCAGATTGGTGATGTCAGGCAGCTGCACCTGGATGTCGAAGGCGCCCGGCCCGCCGCCTTCGGTGCCGGGCAGCGACACCGAGTTCAAGCCGCGCCAATTGCCGCAGCCGGTGACGCTGAGGGCGATGGTTGCCGCGCCAACCGTGCCCGCGACCAGTCGCTTCATCATCGTCATCGATGTCGTCGGCCACGCGATGCTGATGGTCATGATCCCGCTCCCGTGGGAATCATCAGGCCGGGCAGCCCGGCGGCGGGGTCGGTGCTGTGATCGGGCGGCGCTGCTTCGGCCGGCAACGCTGCAGGTTCTGGAACAGACACCGCAGACCCCGCGGGCGGAATGTAATCGGGGCGCAGCCAATCCTGGCTGTAGGTGACCTCATTGGGCCGCGCTTGAGCACCGACGAAGGCGTTCTCCCCAAACGGTGGAAAGTTGAACTGGCGGTTTTTGACGATGGGCGCCAGGTACTGCACACACAGCTTCGCCGATTGCTCGGCGCCGAGCCGCGATGCCGCCTCGACCGCGCCGCAGATGAACGAGATCGGATCAGAGAAGTTGTTGACCGCCAGCGCACCGGTCAGTGAGCCGCTCGCCGGCTCGTAGATGTTGCCGAAGTTGGCCAGAGTGGTGGGAAATATGTGCAGGGACTGTTTGATGTCGTCAAGACTTTGCACCAGCGCCGTGCTGATCGACGCTGCCGTGTCCGACGTCGTTCCCACCGCCTCGCGGTTGTCGGCCACGAAGCTTTTCACATCAACTGCCAACGCGCTCAGGTCAGCCATCGCCTGACCTACCTCGTCGGGGCTGTCGGAGAGTAGTGCGCTCACCGCGGCCAGGTTGTGGTTGAGCGTTGACAGCACATCGGTGCTGTCATGCAGCGCCGAGACCAAGGTGGCGAGGTTGGTCAGGGTGGAGAAGACGTCGTCTTTGTGATCGCTGAGCGTGGTCACCGTTTTGGATAGCTTCAGCAGCGCATCGTGGATGTTGGCGCCTTCACCGCGCAGGTTGTCGGCCGCGGTATTGATGAAGTTGCCCAGGGCACTGGTCCCGCCAGGCCCCTGGGGCTGCAGCGTGCGGGTCAGCTTCTCCAACTGCACTCGAAAGTCGTCCCAGCTCACCGGTACTGCGGTCCGCTCGATCGGTACGACAGCGTTGTCGAGCAATTCGGGACCGGATTCATAGGGCGGGGTCAGCTGAATCGCGCGGCCCGTCACCAACTGCGGTGAGAGGATCGCGGCGGTGACCTCTGCGGGGACCTTGTATTGGGTGTCCACCCAGAACGTCACCTTCGCACGTTCGGGTTGCGGTTCGATCTTGCTGACCTTGCCGACCGGCACGCCCAGGATCAGCACGTCGTCCCCGACGAACAACCCGTTACTGTTCTCGAAATAGGCGGTGACAGTGGTGCGGGCAGTTGGGCCGTTCAACCGGAACGCCAAGAGCACTCCGGCCGTCAAGACGACTACCAGGCCCATCGTCAGCGCCAGTTGTGTTTTGCTGATCCTCATTGTCCTTCACCTGCCGGAGTCGGGTTCATGGGCTCGCCGGGAGCGGGTACGAAGACCGGGCTCGGTGTCGGCTCCGGTGTCGATTCCAGCCCGGGGATCGGTGGTGCGGGCGGTCCCGGCGGCGGGCCGCCAGGGGCGGGGGCGGGCTCAGGCTCCCGGTACGGGTATCGCGGATCGCCGGGCTTTCCGGTGATCGCATCGGGCAGATTCAGGCGTGGCTCTCCGCCTTGCCCGGTGCGCGGGAACGGCACCGGCAACGCCGGGGTGCCCGGCTGCCCCACCGGCGGGTCGACGCGCTCAGAGGGAAGCAGCGTCGCGGGGTCCAGACCGAGGTCGGAGAATGCCGCATCGATGAACGGCTGCGCGATCTGGCCGGGGATCAGGTTGGGGATATAGGCCTTGAAGAACGGGCCCGAACCCACCGACTCCCCGAGCGACAGCGCATACTTGTTGAGGAGTTTGATGGCCTCTTGCAGCCGTTCCTTGCGATTGTCGACGATCGTCAGGACGCCATTGAGCTTGTCGAGCATCGGGTGCAACTGCTGACGATTGTCGGCGATGAACCCTCTCAATTGCGTTGCAGCTCTGCTGATGTCCTGAGACACCCGGTCAAGCGCATCGCCTTGGGTGCGCAACTCGGCCAGTAGTGCGTTGCTGTCACGCACAAGGCCGACGACCTGGTCACTGCGATTGGCCAGGACGGCTGTCGCCTTGCGTGCATTGGTGAGCAGGTTGCGCAGTGCGCTGTCGCGCTTGTTGATCGTCTCGGAAAGCCGTGCCACGCCGGCTACAGCGATCTTGACGTCGGGTGGCGTGCCCGCGAAGGTCTGCGCCATGGTGTCGAGTGCGGCCGAGAGGCTGTCGGTGTTGAGTCCTTCGACAGTGGTGGCCAAGTCGCCCAGCGCATCGGGCAGCTGATATGGCGAGGTTGTGCGTTCCAGCGGAATAGTTTCGCGCAGTTGACCGCTGCCTCGCGGGATGACGTCGATCACCTTCGTCCCCAACAGGCTCTTCACCTTGATTGCGGCTTCGCTCTGCTCGCCGAGCCGAATGGCGCTGTCGACGGTGAAATCGACCAGAACCCTCCTGCCGTCGAGCCTGATGCGGTGCACCTTGCCGACGGCGAAACCCGAGACTCGTACGGTGGCACCGGTATTGAGGCCGCCTGCGTCGGCGAAATATGCCGAATACTCTTTGGTGCTGCTGAGCATCGGCAGCTTGTCGAAGTTCAGCGCCGCGGCCGCGATGACGATCGTGATGGCAATACCGATCAGACCGATCGTGCGCGGGTTGCGTTCTGAGAAGGACTTCATTTCGCCGCGCACCGTCCTGTCACCTGTTCGGCGAGCTTGACGTAAACGGGTTGTCCTCCTTTGCCGTTGAGCTTCAAGATCAGGTCACAGATGTAGAAGCTGAAATAGTCGCCGTACATCGCCTGTCTGCCGAGCACCCGGTACTTGTCGGGAAGGGTGTTGAGAATGTTGTCGAGATACTCGTGATCGGCGACGGCGATCGAGGCGACCCGGTCGGTTTGGGCGATCACGTTCTGTAGTGGCGGGCGGGCTTGGGACATCAGGTCGGCGATCTCAGTGGCCGCGTTGTCACTGTGTGCGATGGCAGCGGCGATGTCGGTCCTGCGCGCCGATAGCCCGGCCACCAGATCCGACAGTGAGGTGACCGCTTTGTCGAACTGGTCGCTTTGGCCACCGAGTGAACCCAAGAGGGCGTTGAGGTTGGTGATCACCTCGCCGATGAGCTGGTCACGGTCGGCCAGCGTGGAGGTCATCGCCGCGGTTTGGTTCAAGAATGACCCGATGGTGGCACCTTGCCCCTGGAACACCTCGATGAGCTGGCTGCTCAGCGCGTTGACCTGATCTGGATCCAGCGCCTTGAACAACGGCCGGAACCCACCGATCAGTTCGTCGAGGTCGAGGGCGGGTTGGGTGCGTTCCACCGGAATCGTGGCGCCCGCTGCCAGGGCCTGGCCCGGTCCGTCGCCCTGCTGCAGCTCCAGGTAACGACCACCGATCAAGTTGTCGTACCGGATCACCGCGGTGCTCGCGGTGGTCAGAGCCACCGAGTCCTCGGTGGAGAAGTCGACGAGCACCTTGGCGTCGCTGTCGATCGAAACACCCTGCACCTGACCGACTTCCACGCCGGCGATCCGTACGAAATCCCCCTTCTTCAACCCGCTGATGTCGGTGAACTGCGCGGTGTATTGACTGCGCTCACCGAAGCGCAGGTCGGCGAAGATCGAGAACAGGGCGAACACTCCGACAGCGCAGACGGTCAGGAAGGCGACAACGCGTATCAGGGTGGCGAGCACTTCTTTGTTCACGGATCGGCTCCTGTCGGGGTCGGCGGGCCATCACTGAGTGGGCGTCATGGCGGCGGGTGCGGGGGGAACGAACGGCTCCGCACCTGGTGGTGGGTTGTTCGGATCCGGTGGTGGCTGATCCGAGGCCGGTGGCGCCGGCGGCAGACCCGGCCACAACGGGGTCCCGTCGTCGGCGTACAAGTCCGCGCCGTAAGCCGGTGCGCCCGGATACGGAATGGGTCCGGGCGCCGGCCCGCCACCGAGATTGCGCAGGATCGGCGGCTGCGGGGTTGCACGGGTGACAGGGAAGTAATTGGCCCAACCGGGAAACCCGATGCCGGGGTTGGGCCGAATGTCCATGCCGGTGCCCCACCCGGTGTCGGTCACCAACTGTCGCACTGGGAAGTTCTTCGCAACATCGGGCAGCGAACCGCAGCCCGGCGTTCCGCCGGGACCGCCCTTGGCCCCGACGATCGGCAGGTTGTCCGGATAGAGGTAGGGATCGTTGCCCAACAGCAGACCGATGTCGAAGATCGCCGAGCGCCCGTTGGCGCCGAAAGCATCGACATGGCCGTTCTGCAGCAACGAGACCGACCCATTCAGCAGACAGGTGTACTCGGGCTGGTATTTCATCAGTAGATCCGACGTCGGAGCGAAGCCATTGACCGCATCGACAAGGTTCTTGGCGTTGGGGGCCAACAAGTCGACACCGGCTTGGCCGAAGCCGGCGACGTTGAGCAACAACGTGTCAAGCTCTGCACGCTGGGCGGTGATCGTCTCGGCGGTGGCGCTACCGGCGTCGAGGATCGCGACGATATCGTCGGCGGCACGGTCATAGGTAGCGCTGAGCTCGCCCATCGCCTTCCAGTCCTGGCGGATCACATCCTGGCGCGGGTTGATCGCCGACAGAACCTCATTGGAATCGGTGATCGCCTGCCCAATGTGCTCTCCCTGGCCGCGAAATCCCTGGGCCAGCGCCGACAGAACGGCGTTCAGCTTGGCCGGATCGACCATTTTCAGAACGTCGGTCAGATTCTCGAACACAGTGTTGACCTCAGTGCTGACGTTGCGCGAGTGCAACACCGCACCAGCGGCCAGTCGCTGACTGACAGGGTCGTCCGGATAGCTCAGATCAACGTACTTCGCGCCGAAAGCCGTTGTCGCAGTGATTCTCGCGTCGACATTGGCCGGGATGAACTTGATCTGATCGGGAGCGATCTCCAACTGAAGGCTCACCGCCGAGGCACCGCCGTGGATGGCACTGACGCGGCCCACCTCGACGCCGTGCAGTTTCACCTTCGCCCCGGTTTCCATCACCAAACCGGCGCGGTCTGACATCAGTGTCACCGGGACGAAGGTGCGGAAGGTTCCGGCGAACAGCGAACCGGTCGTGAAGAAGAAAACGCCGAGGGCGGCGACGAGGATCAGTGTCCACCAGGCTGGCTTGATCCGGGCATCGTTGTGCATGGATTCACCCCGCCAGATGGAAGTTGCCGGACTGGCCGTACAACGCCAGCGAGATCATCACCACGACGATGGCGGCCACGATCAACGAAGTCCGCACCGCGCGGCCGACGGCTTCGCCCACACCGGCCGGTCCGCCGGAGGCAGTGAACCCGTAGTAGGTATGCACCAACATGATCACCACCGTGATCGCCACGGACTGGCCGAACGACCACAGCAGATCGGTCGTGTTGAGGAACGTATTGAAATAGTGGTCGTAGACACCGGAACCCTGCCCGTAGATCACGGTGGTACCCAACCGCGACGAAACGAACGACATGATGACCGCGACGCAGTACAGCGGAATCACGACGATGACCCCCGCGGCCACCCGCGTCGATGCCAGATAGCTGACGCTGCGAATACCGATGACTTCCAATGCGTCGATTTCCTCGTTGATGCGCATCGCGCCCAGCTGGGCAGTCGCGCCGGCACCGATCGTGGCCGACAGTGCCACCGCCGTGGTGCCCGGAGCGATGAGCCTGACGTTGAAGAATGCCGACGCGAACCCGGTCAGCGCTTCCACACCCACCGACGCGAATTGGTTATAGCCCTGGACCGCGACCAATGCACCGGTGGTCGTGGTCAAAAACCCAACGATGGCCACCGTGCCGCCGACGACGGCCAACGCCCCCGCACCCAGCCCCATCGTGGCGATCAGCCGGATGAGCTCGGTGCGATAGTTCATCGCCGCGTCGCCGATCGACGCGATCGCACGGGCGTAGAACTGGGTTTGCACACCGATGTCGTTCCACGCCGTGCCGATTCGTCCGGCCCGCCTGCTCACCCTCGGGAACCTTTGACGCACTACAGAACTCAACTCCCCCACCTCATACCACCGTGATCTTCACACCGACCGCTGTGGCGATCACGTTGATCGCAAACAGGGCCATGAAGGTGAATACGACTGTTTCGTTGACCGCATTGCCGACACCGGCGGGTCCACCCCCGACAGAAATCCCCTTATAGCAGGCGATCAACCCGGCAGACAGCCCGAACAGTGCAGCCTTGGCCAGTGCCACAGCGACATCGGCCCCGTGAGTCAGCACCGTCAGTCCGGCCACAAACGAGCCCGGCGGAACATGCTGAATGAAGACGGCGAAGGTGAATCCGCCCGCCAACCCGACCATGATGACCGTTGCCGACAGCGCCAGTGCCACAGTGGTTGCGGCCAGCACACGCGGGACCACCAACGCCTGGATGGGATCGATACCCATGACCCGCATGGCGTCGAGCTCCTCGCGAATCGTTCTGGCGCCCAGGTCAGCACACATCGCTGTGGAGCCAGCGCCGGCCACGACCAACACCGTCACGATCGGCCCGATCTGGCTCACCGTGCCGATCGCGGCCCCGGTTCCCGAGAAGTCGGCGGCCCCGAACTCGATCAGCAAGATGTTGAAGGTGAACACCAGCAGCACGGTGTAAGGAATCGTCAACATCAATGCCGGGACCAGCGATACCCGGGCCACAAACCACGTTTGGTTCAGATACTCGCGCCACGCGAAGGGGGGACGGAAAATCAGCACGAACACATCGAGGGTCATCGCGAAGAACCCGCCGAGCGCGCCCACCGGCTTGGCCACGGGCCCCAACGCGATCACCGAGCGTCCCGACACACCGGTAGCGAGCGGTCACTTTGCCAAAATGCGTGCGCGGTGCGCATAAACGGGGACCCTTCGTTGGGAAGCACGCCGAAAATGTATGGCACAGATCACTGTGGTTTCCCCTCCTCGCAGGAGGAGATGGCTCCCCCCATCGGGGCACAACCCCACCTCGGCACGTGCCAACCGACGTTGCATTGACGCCCGAGTTAGTTATTTGTGGTTCACTTAAGTGAAGTGATATGCCCAGCCCAGACACGATGCATAATGAGTGGACATGCACTAGGAGGTGTACTCATCGTCGTTGATTCGCGCCCCGGCGCAGCGGGGGTCAGAACGCGCGATCCCGACCGCAAGAACCGTATTCTGCTGGCGGCCTCAGATCTGATCGGGCGCAAAGGCTTTCACGCGGTTTCGATTGCTGACATCGGCAACGCGGCCGGAATCACCGGATCCGGGGTCTATCGCCACTTCGACAGCAAATCGGCAATCCTGGTCGCCTTGTTCGACCGGGTGATCGACGATCTGATCGCCGAGGAGCAGAGCATCCTCGACGGCACCGCCGAGCTGCCCACCGCGCTGGAAGCGCTGATCGACGGCCAGGTCGAGTTCGTGGTCGGAGATCGTCAGTTGGCGCAGGTCTATTACAACGAGATCAACAACCTGCCCGACGAGGACCGCAGGCGGTTGCGCCGAAAGCAGCGGCTGTACCTGGAGGAGTGGGTACATCTGGTCGACGAGCTGCGCGAGGACTTGGACGACACCGAAGCACGGGTCGTCGTGCACGCCGCCATCGGCGCCATTCAATCACCGCTGTTTCACAACACAGGTCTGGCCGATGACCAGTTGCGGGTTCTGCTGACCGACTCAGCTCGCGCCATCTTGAGCACCAGCCGCGCCGGCGCAGCACGCCTTTGACGGCGCTTCGCTCGTGCACCCCCTAATGAGAGTGCATGTCCCCCCGCAGGGGATATGAGACACACATCACCGTGGATAGCGTCCTTCCTGCAGGGCGGCACCCGGGCACCTCAACGCTCACCGTCGCCACGTCAACGGAGGAGCGCACATGGGCCGAATGACCACCGAGGTGATGACACATGATGTCAGCCTGCTGTGGCAGAACATTTTCACCTGGCTGAGTTGGGCGATCGCGTTGGCGATGATCGTTGTCGCCATTCAGATGGGCCGTCGGCACCGCACGCCGTTCTACCTCATCGCGTGCGTGGCAGCCGGTGTGGCCGCCTACGCCGAGCCGCTCTACGACGTGGCGTTCGACCTGTGGTTCTACGACGCGCACAACGGCCAGCCCGGTGCCGGGCTGATGCACTTTTCGGCTTTCGGTATCCCGCAGCCGAACTGGACTCACAGCGGCTACATCATCCTCTACGCCGGTGCCTGCCTGTACGCCGGAAAACGTATCTACGAGGGCCGGTTCAACCGCAAGGGCCTGTTCGCGTTGTGGGGGCTGGAAGTTCTCACCTCCTGCGTGTTCGAAGTGATCGGCACCGGTACCGATGTGTACACCTACTACGGTCCCCATGTCCTGCGGATATGGAACTACCCGATCGTGATCGGAATCCTGGAGGGCACCCAGGTCGTGCTGTTCACCGTTGTGGCGGTGCTCATCTGGCGCAAGACTTCTCGTTGGTGGGAACTGATGAGCCTGTTCGTGGTGTTCCCAATGACTTTCTTCGGCGCCAACTTCGGTCTGGGCTATCCACTCATCATCGCGATGCATCTCGACAACGGGCTGGCATCCCCCGCGCTGGTCTTCGCAGCGACATTGGTGTCGATCATCTTGTGCACCATCGTCATCTACGGGCTTACCGTCTTTCTTCCAGCGGCACCGGCTGTGGCCGGGGCGCCACCGAACCGACCTGGCCGACCAGCCGAAGCGCAGCTCGCCGGATAAGCCTAGGTAGAGCTATTCATGTACATCGACTGCAACATCGGGGGCACAGTCTCGGGCGGCGACGAGGCCGGCATCGCCGGTCTCGTCGCCCAGGCAGCTCGTGCCGAACGCATCGGGTTCGACGGCATCTGGTCGACCGATGTCGACCGAGATCCGTTTCTGCCCTTGGCAATCGCAGCCATGACCACCACCGGTGTGCAGTTGGGCACCGGTGTCGCAGTGGCGTTCGCGCGCAATCCCATGACCACTGCCATAGCCGCAAACGATCTCCAGGAAATGAGCGGCGGGCGCTTTGTGCTGGGACTGGGCACCCAGATCCAGGCGCACATCGAACGACGATTCTCGATGCCGTGGTCGGCTCCCGCGGACCGGATGTGCGAATACGTGCACGCGCTGCGTGCGATCTGGCACGCCTGGCGCACCGGGGAGCGCCTGGACTTCCGGGGAGTGCACTACCAGCACACGCTGATGACCCCGATGTTCACCCCGACCCCTCATCCTTACGGAGATCCCAAGATCGTGGTCTCAGCCGTGGGGCCCAAGATGACCCAGGCTGCCGCGCAAGTCGCCGACGGCCTGCTCGTGCATGGTTTCACCACGCGCCGCTACCTCAGCGAGGTAACCCTGCCGGCCGTCACCACGGTCTTGCACGAAACCGGCCGCGCCCGCGCCGATCTCACCGTGTCCTATCCGGGACTGATCGCCTCGGGTCGAACCGAGTGCGAGATCGCCCACGCCATCGAAGCGGTCCGACGCCAGATCGCCTTCTACGGGTCCACTCCGGCCTACCGCCACGTCCTGGAACTGCACGGATGGCACGACTTGCACACCGAGCTGCATCGGCTTTCCAAGGCGGGGGACTGGACGACGATGAGCGCCCTGATCGGCGACGAGGTATTGGATACCTTTGCCGTGGTGGGTGAACCGGCCGAGATCGGGCCGCAGGTGCTCAGTCGGTTCAGCGGATTGGTCGACCGTTTCACACTACTGACGCCCTATCCGTTGGCCGAGGAGGCAGCCGCGGCGATCGTCGCCAGCATGAGGTCGTGAGTCGCTACGTGCGGCCCTCGACGAATCTGGCCAGCGCCTGCGCATTGTCTGGAGCCCCGAGAAGATCCTCGAGATAGGCATCCTCCCTGGCCAGCGCCGCGCGAACCGCCCCGATATGGGGTGCGGTGATGGTTCGCTTGACCGCGATCAAGCTAGACAGAGGATGGCTGGCAAGGATTTCGGCGTGCCGACGGACCTCGGTGTCGAGATCGTCCGGTTCGCACAGCCGCCACACCAGCCCCATCGCATGGGCCTGCTCGGCATCAATCCATTCCGAGGACATCAGTACCCAGGCCGCGTTCTGCCTGCCCAGCAGCGCCGGCAGCAGGTACGACGACCCTGCTTCGGGTGCGAGACCCAGACTGGTGAACGGGCACTTGAGGCGGGCGGTGGTGGACATGAATGCCAGATCGGCGAACCCCAGGATGGTGGCGCCGATCCCCAACCCCACTCCGTTCACCGCGCAGATCAACGGTTTGGGGAATTCGGCGAGAACATCCATCAGTCCTGTGAAGCCGTATTCCCCTGGAATGAAACCATTTTGGGAGGCTCGGGCCGCAAGTTCCTTCAGATCGGTCCCAGCGCTGAACGCCCGGCCCGATCCGGTGAGGATGACCACCGCGACGGCGTCGTCTTCGGCGGCCTCCTGCAGTGCGATCGCGGTGGCGTCATAGAGCGCCTCGTCGAAGGCGTTGAGTGCCTCCCGGCGCGCCAAGGCGATGGTGCGAACCCGATTGTGGTCGGAGATTTCCAGCATGGCTGTCCTCACAAGTTGCTCAGTTGGTGGATGTATTCGGGGCTGCGGGTGTTGATGACCATGGTCGTCACGCCTGCGGCCTGCCAGACCTCGATCTGCTCGCGGACCTGGTCGTAGTCCCCCACGATCGCCGAATCCTCGACCAGTTCGTCCGGAATGACCTGGGCGGCGCGATGTTTGTCCTTGTTGCGCAGCAACGCGGTGACCTCGTCGACCACCTCGCCGTAGCCCATCCGTCGGTAGACGTCGGCGTGAAAGTTGGTGTCGCGGGCACCCATTCCGCCCAGGTACAAGGCCAGCCGCGGTTTCATGGCCGCACATGCGGCGGCGCGATCGTCGGTGATCACGACGTTGGCGGTCGCGCAGATCTCGAAATCCTCGCGGCGACGCCGGGCACCGGGACGGGCGAAGCCCTCGTCGAGCCAGGCGTTGTAGGTCTGGGCCATTCGCGGGGTGTAGAAGATCGGAAGCCATCCGTCGCAGATCTCGGCGGCCAGCGCGACGTTTTTGGGTCCCTCAGCGCCGAGCATGATGGGGATGTCGTTCCGCAACGGATGGGTGATCGACTTCAGCGGTGTTCCCGCACGGGTGCTGCCCTGCCCTGTCAGGGGCAGTGGATAGTGCGGCCCACTGTGGGTTACCGGCTCTTGGCGGGCCCACACCTGCCGGACGATGTCGATGTATTCGCGGGTCCGCGCCAACGGTTTCGGGAAACGCTGTCCGTACCAGCCCTCGACCACCTGCGGCCCGGATACGCCCAGGCCGAGGATGTGTCGTCCACCGCTGAGGTGGTCCAACGTCAGCGATGCCATCGCGCACGCTGTCGGTGTGCGGGCCGACAGTTGCGCCACCGACACCCCCAGGCGCATCCGATTGGTCTGCCGGCCCCACCAGGCCAACGGGGTGAAGGCATCCGAGCCCCACGCCTCGGCGGTGAACACGGTGTCGAATCCGGCGTCTTCGGCTGCGGCAACCAGCTGTGCGTGGTTGGTGGGCGGTTGGGCATCCCAATAGCCAAGCTGCAGACCGAACTTCACGATTGTTCTGCTTGCTGTCCGGGGTCAGTACGATCGGGGCAGGTTGAGGCTGTGCTGCGCGACATAGTTCAAGATCATCTCTCTGCTGACCGGAGCGATCTGCAACAATCTGGCCAGACCCCATTGCGGGAGCAAGCCGTACTCGGCTGATATTCCATTTCCACCGTGTAGTTGGATCGCGTGATCGACGGCGCTGACCGCTGCCTCGGCGGCCACGTATTTAGCGATGTTGGATGCCTCTCCGGCGGGCAACCGGCGATCGAAGAGCCAGGCGGCGCGGCCGGTGGCGATGGCGGCCAGGTCGACGTCGATCTTGGCTTTGGCCAACGGATGTGAGATCGCCTGATAGGTGCCGATAGGTGGGCCCCACACCGACCGTTGGCGCGCGTAGTCGGCTCCTTTTTCGACCGCATGTCTGCCGATGCCCACGCACACCGCGGCTCCGGTGATGCGCTCTGGATTGAGTCCGTCGAAAACCTGGTTGAACCCTTCGTGTTCGACACCCAGAAGCTGCGATGCGGGCACCCGGACGTCATCGAAGTGCAGCGTGTACTGCTTCTCTGGGAGGTTGATCCCCACCGGAAGTCGGTGTTTGACCAGACCCGCTGTATCGGTAGGCACCACAAACAACGACAGCCGCTGTGGCGCACTACGCGCCACGACGACGATCGCGCCGGCTTCGTCGACTCCGGAGATGTAGTACTTGGTGCCGTTGAGCACATAGTCGCCGCCGTCGCGTACCGCGGTGGTGGCGATCTGTCGGGTGTTGGATCCGGCGTCGGGCTCGGTGATGGCGAACGCCATCTTGGTGTCGCCGGAGGCCATGCGCGGCAACCATTCCCGTTGCTGGCTGCTGGTGCCGTATCGGGTGAGAAGCTCACCCGATATGGCGCTGGACACCAGCATGAGCAACAGGGGGCAGCCGTGAGCGGCGGTTTCCTCGCAGACGATGGCCAGTTCGGTCAGTCCCGCGCCGCCACCGCCGAATTCCTCGGGGAAGTTGATGCCGATGAATCCGTGTTGGGCCAGCTCCAGCCAGAGTTCGTCGGTGGGTTCGTGAGCGGTGGCTCGTTCGGCGAAGTAGGTGGGGCCGTATTTGTCGGTGATCGCGGCGACAGCGGTGCGCAGGTCGCGGTGTTCGCTGGATTCGGTGAAGTCCATTCGCCCTGCGTTCTCCTAGATCAGCTTGTCCGGAACGTCGGTGTTGAGCGCCCGCAGGTACTCCCCCAGGCTTTTGGCCTGGGCATCGGGGCGGGTGCACGACGCGACACCGTCGCCGAGGAATCCGACGACCACGAAGTTCAGCGCCTTGAGGTTGGGGAACGCGTAGCGCCGGATGGTCAGCCCGTGGACCTCGGGCACGAGTTCGGCGAACTTCTGTGCGCTCAGGTGTTCATCCAGCCATTCCCAACGCTGGTCGGTGTCGGTCCAGATGCCGACGTTGGCGTTTCCGCCCTTGTCACCTGAGCGGGCCGCCACGATGCTGCCCAGCGGCCGGCGGGTGGTCGGCCCGAAATCTGAGCGGACCGGTGAGGGTGCGGGATCAGGCACATCGATCTCGGTCACCTCGGTCGGCGGGTCTATCGGCTCTCGTGTCCCGTCGGCGTGAACCACGGTGTGCAGCACTGCCGTTGCCGGGACCAGTGTCGGCCAGTAGACGCCGAATTCGCTGGCCGTGGTGGGTGGGGTGGTGGTGTAGAAGCCGGCGTATCCGGCCACGTACAGCTCGATGACCGCATTGGAGAATGCTCGGTCGACCTTGGTGCGGTCGCGGTCTTTGACGGTGACCCGCAGATGGGCGGTTGCCTGGGCCATGTTGGCCGGATCGGCAGTGTCATAGCGCAGCAATTGGATATCGACACCGTCGAATCGGTCTCGCCCGCCAAGGATCGTCATGAGTTCCTCGACGGCCCATTGGGCCTTCTCGTCGATGTCCAGGCCGGTCAGCGCCATGGTCATGGTGTTGCGGAAGCCACCGATGTAGTTCATGGCGACTTTGAGCGCCGGCGGTGGCGGCGTGCCGGTCGTGCCGCTGACCCGCACTCGGTTCTCACCGACCTGGGTGATCGAGCAGGTGTCGAAGTGGGCCACCACATCGGGGTTGGCGTAGGCAGGGGCGCCGACCTCGTAGAGCAGCTGGGCGGTGACGGTGCCCGGTGTGACCACGCCCCCGCTGCCGGGCGCCTTGGTGATGACGAAGCTGCCGTCGTGGCCCAGTTCGGCAATCGGTGAACCGGGGTAGCGCCGGTCGGTGACCTCCCGAATCTGGGAGTAGTTTCCGCCCGTAGCCTGTGGGCCGCACTCGATGATGTGACCGGCTGCGACGGCACCGGCCAGCGCGTTGTAGTCGTTGCGTGCCCAACCGTGCCACCAGGCACCCACCCCGACCACCAGCGCCGCGTCGGTCACTCTGCCCGTGATCACAATGCCGGCGCCGCGAGTCAGGGCCGAGGCGATTCCCCAGCCGCCCAGGTAGGCGTTGGCCGAGACCGGTTCGACGTTCTTGTCGCGCAACCGGATACCGGTGTCGAGGTTGGCGAAGTCGATGCCTTGCTCCATCAGCTGCGGTAGCCGCGGCATCAGGTCGTCGCCCTCGACGTGGGCGACCGTGAGATCGACGTCGAGCTCAGTGAGCAGGTGGCGAACTCGTTGGGCCATTCCGGCGGGATTGAGCCCGCCCGCATTCACCACAACTTTGGTCCCGCGGCGCGCGCATTCGGCGGCCACGTCCCGGAATTGGGTGAGAAAAGTATGCGCGTAACCGGTGTCGGGATTCTTCTTGCGCGCCTTCCACAGGATCAGCATGGTGAGCTCGGCCAGGTAGTCGCCGGTGATCACGTCGACGTCGGCGGCGGCGACCAACTCCTGCATCGCCGAGTGCCGGTCCCCGTAGAACCCCGAGGCGTTGCCGATCCGAACCGCACGTTTCATCGCTGCTGCACCTTCGGTTTGCGCTGGCTGGCTGCTCCGGCGAACGCTTGAGCGATCTCCATCCAGCCGGTGGCCACCGCACCGTTGACGGTCAGCCCGGTCTCGGTCCAGTGTTTGCGTTGGGTGACAGTGAGGACGAAATCTTGCGCGGCGCCCACGACCGTGTTGGCGGTGTCTTGTGGTCCCCAAGTCCACGTCTGGCCCTCGGCCGAATGCAGCTGCACGCCGACCGGCTCGCCAGGCACATCAAGACCGTTGAGGCGGTGTGAGAACGCGAACGTGGACACGCCGAGATGCGCGATGCTGCGCAGCCCGGGGGTGGCCGGGTGTTCGACACCGAGTGCTTCGTAGATGTCGTGTCCGTGCGCCCATGTCTCCATCAGCCGGGCGGTCGCCGAGGACGCCACGCTCATGTCGGGACCGAACCACGGCACACGGCGTTTGGGGTCGCTGTTGGCGAACAGGGTCAGCAGCTCCTGACGTGCCGCCGAAAACCAGCTCATCAGTGCCTCGGGGGCCAGGATGCGGTGTTGTTCGGCAATCCGGTCGGGAAAGTCCATCCCGCCGTCGATCAATTTGGCGGCCATCTGCGCGAAGTGATCCGGCGCGGTCAAGGCCAGTTTGGTGGCATCGTCGAAGAAGGCCAGGTGAGATACCTGATCTTGGATGCTCCAGCCCTGCGCTGGTGTCGCGCGACCCCAATACTCGAACGGCAAGTCCTGCAAACGATGTGTGAGCAGCTCAGATTCCACGTGCAGCGCTGCTAGCAGTCCGGGGTAGTCCAGGCTCATCAGCGTCCTTTCCACTGTGGGGAGCGCTTCTCCTTGAAGGCGGCCATTCCCTCTTGCGCGTCCTGGCTCAAATAGACGGGCTCCCAGATTGATTCGGCTAGTTCGAACGCCTCGCGCAGTGGATGCTGCGCAGTCAGTGTCGCGGTCTGCTTGCCCGCAGCCACCGACAGCGGCGCGTTCGCCGCGATCTGCTCGGCGAGTTCTTGCGCCGCCGCATGCAGGTCGGTGGGCTCTGCCAGCCGGTTGACCAGTCCGATCTCGTGGGCGCGCGCGGCCGATATCGGCGCGCCGGTGAGCACCAGTTCCATGGCGATGCGGCGCGGAATCATCAGTGGCAGCGGCGCTGCCCATGGCGAACCGCGGCCTACCTTGACCTCGGTGATGGCAAACTTCGCCGTCGTCGAGGCCACACACAGGTCACACGTCTGTGCCAGCAGGAAACCGCCGGCGAAGGCGACGCCGTTGACCGCGGCGATGGTCGGCTTGTCCACGGCGATGTTGCGCCCGAACTGTGGCACGAAATCCACCGGCGGAACGGTGAGTTGTTCCTCCGACATCTCTTTGAGGTCGCCGCCGGCACAGAATGCTTTGTCCCCGGCGCCGGTCAGGACCAGAACCTTGGCTTGCCGGTCGTCGTTGAATCTGCGTACCCCGTCGAATAACCCATCGCGGACTGCCTTGTTGAGGCTGTTGCGCGCCTCTGGACGGTTGATAGTCAGCCAAGCGATCCCGTTGCGGACCTCGTACTCAACGCTCACGACGCGGCACCGTCATCGGGCCCGGAGACCACGGCCAGCACCTGCCCCGATTCCACCTGGTCCCCGGACTTGACGGCGATCGTTGCCACGAGGCCATCGGCTGGGGCGCGCACGGTGTGTTCCATCTTCATTGCCTCCAGCACCACGATGGCGGCGCCTAGGCGTACTTCGTCGCCTTCGCTGACCTCGACGCGCACCACCGCCCCTGGCATCGGGGCCAGCAGTGACCCGGTCTCCTGCATCGAGCTGGGGTCTGGGAATCGTGGAGTCTCGTGCAGTGCCGTCGATCCCAGCGCACTGTCGACGTAGTGAACGTCCCCGGACCGTGCCACCTGGTAGCGCCGTCGCACTCCGTCGATTTCGGCGTCAATCAAGTCTGGGGCCGCACTGAGTATCCGCACCTGGGGCTGCCAGTCGCCGACGGTGACTTTGACGCCGTCACGCTCTACGCGGTAGTGCACCTCGACAATGTCTTCGCCGAGGCGGTACTGCACGATCTGATCCTGGCTGGGCAGATTGCGCCAGCCAGCGGGAAGACCGGGCACGACGGTTGTCTGCTGACGTCGCTGCGCCAGCGAGGCCAGCGCCGCGGCTACCGCGTGGGTGCCGGTTGCGGCCCGCTCCGCCACGATCAGGGCGGCGGGATCGTGGCGCTGCAGGTAGCCGGTGTCGATCGCGCCGGCGCGGAATTCGGCCTCGCGCAGGATTCCCACCAGCAGATCACGGTTGGTGGTGACACCGTGGATGCGGGTCTCGCGCAGCGCCCGCGCCACCCGTCGGCAGGCTTCGTCTCGCGTCTGGCCGTAGCCGATGACTTTGGCCAGCATCGGGTCGTAGAACGTGCTGACTGTCGACCCGGAGCTGAATCCGGCATCGACCCGCACGCCGGGCAGATCGGGGAACTCCAGGGTGTGCAATGTTCCCGATGCCGGAATGAAGCCGGCGGCAACGTCTTCGGCGTAGAGCCGGACCTCGACCGCGTGGCCGTCGGGGCGGGTGTGCAGCATCTGAGCCGGCAACGGTTGCCCGGCGGCGACCAGCAACTGCGCGCGTACCAGGTCGATTCCGGTGACCAGCTCGGTCACCGGGTGTTCGACCTGAAGCCGGGTGTTGACTTCGAGGAAATAGAAGGAGCCGTCGGGTGCCATCACGAACTCGACGGTGCCGGCCCCCTCGTAGGCCAATGCTTTACCCGCGGCCACCGCGGCGCGCCCCAGTTCTTCGCGCAGCGACGGGTCGACTGCCGTCGAAGGTGCCTCTTCGATGATCTTCTGATAGCGACGCTGAATGGAACATTCGCGTTCACCCAGGTGCACGACCGTGCCGTGGCTGTCGCCGAAGATCTGGACCTCGATGTGTCGGGGTGATTCGACGAACTTCTCCAGGAACACGGTTCCGTTGCCGAACGCCGACGCCGCTTCTCGCCGTGCGCCGGTGACCGCTTCCAGCAGTTCGTTCTCGTCGGTGACGATCCGCATTCCGCGGCCACCGCCGCCGAAGGCGGCTTTGACCAGTATCGGGAAGCCGATTTGGGTTGCGGCGTTGCGCAGGTTGTCGGGGTCGGCGTCCTGTTCGGCATCCACGGTGACCCCGGGCAGCACCGGTACGCCGGCTGCGGCCATCATGTCTTTGGCGGCGATCTTGGATCCCATCGAGGCGATCGCTTCGGGGCTGGGACCGACGAAGATCACGTTCGCATCGGCGCAGGCTTTGGCGAATTCGGCGTTCTCAGAAAGAAATCCGTAGCCTGGGTGGATCGCGTCGGCGCCAGTGGCGGCGGCGGCAGCCAAAACCAGGTCGCCGCGCAGGTAGGTATCGGCCGGCGCGGTGCCGGGTAGGTGCACCGACTGGTCGGCCTGGGCGACGTAGGGGGCGAACCGGTCGGCATCGGAGTAGATCGCGACGGTGGCGATGTCCATTTCGCGGGCGGTGCGAATGATCCTTGAGGCGATCTCGCCGCGGTTGGCGATGAGCAGCTTGCCGATGGGCTGATGAGTGGTGGTCACGTTCCTCACATCCTGAATACGCCGAAGCCGCGGCGTCCGGAAATCACGTTGGAATGTGCTGCGGACAGGGCCATTCCGAGCACTGAGCGGGTGTCGCGTGGGTCGATCACCCCGTCGTCGTAGATGCGGGCGGAGATGAAGAAGGCGTGCGATTCGCGCTCGATCTGCTCTTCGATCTCTGCGGTGCGCTTCGCGTCGGTCTCCAGGTCGAATTCGCGGCCGGCGGCCTGGGCGGCGGCCTTGCCCACGATGGACAGCACACCTGCGAGTTGCTGGGCGCCCATGACGGCGAGTTTGGCGTTGACCCAGGTGAACATGAACCTGGGGTCGTAGGCCCGGCCGGACATCCCGTAGTTCCCGGCGCCGAAGGATCCGCCCATGTTGATGGTGATGTGCGGGACGGTGCTGTTGGTGACGGCGTTGATCATCTTGGCGCCGTCTTTGATGATGCCGCCCTGCTCGTACTCGGTGCCGACCATAAAGCCGGTCACGTTCTGCAGGAAGATCAAGGGTGTGTCGGTCTGGTTGGCCAGCAGAATGAATTCTGTTGCCTTCTTTGATTCTTCGCTGAACAGGACACCTCGGGTGTTGGCCAGGATGCCGACGGGGAAACCGTGGATCGATGCCCATCCGGTGGCCAGGCTGGTCCCCCACCGGGGCTTGTACTCGGAGAAGCGGCTGCCGTCGACGATGCGGGCGATCACCTCTCGGGGGTCGAACGGGACGCGGGAGTCGCCCGAGGCGATCCCGAGAAGTTCGTCGCTGTCATAGAGCGGATCATCGGCCGCAGTGCTCGGTCCCGGTCCCAGCTTGCGCCAGTTCAGGTGCGCGACGATATCGCGGCCGATGCGGATAGCGTCGACCTCGTCGACGGCGAAGTAGTCACCGAGTCCCGAGACCCGGGTGTGCATGTCTGCCCCGCCCAAGGATTCGTCGTCGGCGTCCTCACCGGTTGCCATCTTGACCAGCGGCGGGCCGCCGAGGAATACCTTGGCCTGCTTGTCCACCAGCACCGCGTAGTCGCACATGCCCGGCACGTAGGCGCCACCGGCGGTGGAGTTTCCGAACACCATGGCGACGCTAGGAATGCCCATCGACGACAGTTCGGTGAGGTCCCGGAAAATTCGGCCCGCGTGCACAAACAACTCGGACTGGGTGGGCAGATCAGCACCGCCGGACTCCACCAGGTACAGCACGGGAAGCCGGTTGACTTTCGCGATCTCCAACGCGCGCAGGTTTTTGCGCAGTGTGTACGGGTTCATGGTGCCGCCACGGACGGTGGGGTCGTGGGCGATGATCATGCATTCGGCACCGCTGACGACCCCCACGCCGGTGACGATTGCAGCGCCCACGTTGAACTGGGTGCCCCACGCCGCCAGCGATGACAGTTCCAGGAACGGCGCGTCACGGTCGAGAAGCAATTCGATGCGTTCACGGGCCAGCAGTCGGCCGCGATCGTGGTGGCGTTTGACGTAGCGCTCACCGCCGCCGGCGGCCACAGCTTGGAGTTGCTCGTTGAGCGCTGCGACCGCTGCCGACTGCACTTCGTAATTGCTGACAAAGGTGTCGGAGTCGGTGTCAATCTCCGATGACAGGGCTGGCATCGATGTCCTTAACGTTGTTAGTGAATGCCAATACACTAAGTGCGTTGGCGCTGATCACAATGGGGATGCCGGCGAAACACCCCCAATAGGTGACAAAGGCCGTTCGAACGGGGCATTCACCCCACCGGCCGGCCCTCCGCGCACAGGGCCGCCAGTTCCCGCCGGGCTTGGCGGTACTGGCCGGCCAACTCCGCGACCAGTTCGTCGACCGTGGTCAGCTCGTGTACGCCGAAGACGCTGTGGCCTGCGCTCCAGGCGTCGGCGTTGGACAGCAACTGGTCTTGGGTAAACCCGTCACCGCTGCCGCCGCGCTCGCCGCCTTGGCGATCCAGCCATGCAGCCAGCAGGCTGGCCGGTATTCCGCCCACCCGGTCGGACAGCCGGACATCGTCGAGTGTCGAGGCGACCAGCGCTCGGCGGTATTCGTCGCTGGCCCGGCTTTCTGCGGTGGCGATGAACCGGGTCCCGATGTAGGCCAGGTCGGCACCAGCGGTTTGGGCGGCGAGGATCGAGCGGCCGTCTGCGATGCCGCCGGCAAGGACCAGCGGCCCGTCGAATCGTTCGCGAACAGCGCGCACAAAAGCGAAGGGGTTCGCCCAGCCGGTCTGTCCGCCCGCGCCCGCGGTTAGCAGCACCAGTCCGTCCGCGCCTGCCTCCAGCGCGGCCCAGGCATGCTGAACGCTGGCCACATCCGCGTATACCTCGGCACCGGCCGCGTGCAGTCGCTCTACGACCGGCGCCGGAGAGCCCACGCTGGTGATGACCAGTTTCACCTGGTGGCCGATAAGGCAGTCCAGGTCGGCCTGTAGTCGGGCATTGCTGCGGTGCACCACCAGGTTCGGCGCCACCGGTGCGCACCCATCCCCGGAGGCCTCCGACGCGATCTGGCCCATCCAGGAGTCGAGGTCACCAGGCGAGGGAGCGTTGTGGGTCGGGAACGAACCGATCACCCCCGCACGGCAGGCCGCAATCACCAATTCCGGTCCCGACACGTTGGTCATCGGCGCGGCGATCACCGGCAGCGCCAGAGCCCCAGGCCAGCCGGCAGATCGCATCAACGGGTCCATCTCATCCTCACCTCCTAATTAGTGAATTGAGATTTACTAGCACGGGATCGTCCTTGTCAACCGCGGCACCGCCGAATCGACGCCCAACTGCGGTTCAGCGGCAATAACGCAGGCCACGAATGGTTTGACAAAGTGATTCAGATCACCAATGATGAGGGCGCGTTAGTAAATCCTGAACCGCATTCGTGGTGATGACGACCAAGGAGCACCCCATCGGCACCGAGCTTCTGTCGCGGTCATCGTCGACCGACGACCCAAAGTTGCTGAGCGAGCAGGCCATTGCGTCCGATTGCACGCCACACCGTGACCTCGCCTCACCGGGCGAGCAGATATCGGCAGCCCTCACCGCACTGCTTGCATCCCTGGCAACGGTGAGAGACGCGCCCTCCCCGGCCGCGACTTTGGAATGCGCCCCCCACGCACTGGCCGAATCGGCGGTATTCCAGCGGGTGATGTATTCCCAGGTACGCGGGTCCACATGGTCGCCCGACGCCATATACGGGGTGGACGGGCAACGGCATGTGAGCATGCAGATCGAGTGCTACCCCACCGATCGGGTCGAAGACCTGCAGATTCCGCTGGCATCACCGCTGGTAGAGGCCGAAGTGGTGCGCCGCCGGTTACCCGCCCTGATCCTGGACGCCGACCAGGAGGCTCGGGTGTACCGTCCCCTGGTCGAACGCATGCGGACCAGCGAATACGTGGTGGCCCCCGTCGTGGCGGGTTCGGTGGTTATCGGATTGCTGCACGCAGACCGTCCCACCGACGGCCGACCGTTGACCGCAGCACATCGCGACCTGCTGCGGATGTTCGCCGACGGTGTGGGGTTGTCCTACGAACGCGCTCTACTTGTCGAACGCATCGAGCGTCAGCGCCAGTACGTCCTCGGAGTTTGCGATGCGGCAGTGGGATCGGTGACCACCACCGACATGACCAGCCCGATCCCCTTGCGCGCCAATGCCGCGGCCACCGCATCGATCGACGCACCCGAATCCGCACCGCCGCCCAGGGTTCGCCACACCAAGCCCGCCCATGCCACCGAGGTGCGGGACTCGTCTCGGTTGACCACATTGACCAGCCGGGAGCGCGAGGTCTTGGGATTGTTGGCCAGCGGCGCAACCAACGCCCAGTTGGCCGACCAACTGACCGTCGCGGAGAGCACCGTGAAATCGCACGTCAAGCACATCCTGCACAAACTCGGTGCCACCAACCGGGCCGCGGCGATCTCGTACTATCTGCGCGAAACCCGCGACGTGAACAGGTCACGCCGATGAGCGTCCTCATCGGCGGCGAGTCTTCACGCGCAGCCGGCACCGGACGGGTGCGCGCCGACTGGTCGTCGAAACAAGCCGAGTTCAGCGACCGCTTCTCAGCGCTGCGCGCACAGGTCGTCGGTGTCTTGGGCATCGAGGGACCGCCGGGACTGGAAGCCGACTCTCCGGCACAGGCCGGCGAGGTGATCTCGGACTTCTCGAGGTTGTGCGCGTTGCGTTTGCGCGCGGTGCCTAGTTCGGACACCGAGACCGAACGACAGTTGTACACCTTGTTATTGAGGCTGCAGCAGTTGGCCATGGACTGGTATCTGTTCGAGACCGGCGTGCGCAGCCAGCGCCTGGCCGACTGCGCAGTGAGCCTCAACAGGCTGCGCGCCATGCCGACCACGGCCGCTCTGGTCGATAACGCGTGCCACGAATTGGTTTTCCGCCTGGGGTTTCGCCGCGCGGTGCTTTCCACCGTGGACGCCGCAGGGTGGAAGCCGCTGATCCTGCTGGATCGGACCGAGGTCGCCAACCGAGCCTGGTTCAGTGCGTGGCAAAACCAGCCGGTGCCGTTGATGCCGGCCACCCCAGAGGCGGTATCGCTGTCGCGGCGCCAGCCCACCCTTATCCAGGACACCGCCGATGCGCCGGTCTATCGACCGTTGATCGTCCAAGCCGGCCAGTCGCGTTCCTATGTCGTCGCACCGCTGGTGCAGGGCAGCGACGTGATGGGATTCCTGCATATCGACCATTACCCGGAGACCACTCGGGTCGACGAAGCCGATCGGGATGTGTTGTGGGCCTTTGCCGACGGTTTCAGCCATATCTACCAACGTGCCGCACTGCTGGAGAACCTGCGCCAGCAGCGCGACACCATCAGGGACATGCTGATCACCACCGTCGACCAGATCGACGATTTGTGCGACCTGGGTACCGACGCCGCCGCCTGGTCAAGCGATGACAGAGCAAATGGCCATGACCTCGGCGCAGCGCCTGGGAGCCATGCGCCGCACCGGGTGGAACTGACCGAACGCGAATCCGAGGTACTGCGGCTCATGGTGACCGGCGCCAGCAACCACGAAATCGCCGACCAACTGGTAATCACCGAGGGCACCGTGAAATCTCACGTCAAACACATTCTGCGCAAGTACGGGGCAGTCAACCGCGCCCAAGCCATCGCCTGGGCCCTGCAGAGCACCTGAGCTGGCCTGCGCCAGCCGTCAGGTCAGCGGTTGAGTGCACAGGTAGGCGCCGTCGTGATACAGCAACGGCTCCGGGCGCGCCAGGGAATCCTCGCAATGAATCTGGGCGACCGCGCCGACGACCAGCGTGGAATCGCCAGCGGCGATGAGGCGGTCCACGCGTACCCGCAACCACGTCGGCACCCCATCGAGCACGGGTTCGCCGGTCGGCAGCAGATGCCACAAGGATCGGTCGGAGAATCGCTGCTCGGCCGATCGCGAAAACCGTTGTGCCAGTTCGAGCTGCCCAGCACCGGGCAAGTGAATGACCACCGAGCGGGCTGCCCGCATGGCCTCGATACTCGACGAGGTATGGGTGATGTTGAACGACACCAACGGTGGATTCAGCGACAGGGAGGCAAACGATGTCGCGGTGAAACCCACTGGGCCGCCTGCCGACGTCATGGTGACGATGGCGACGCCGGCGGGATGGCGTCGAAGCGCGGTACGGTACTGCTCAGCGCTGACCATCATGCCGCCGACATTGTGTGCAGCTCGGGGACGACGACGTCGCGGATCAGCTCCACAACGCCCTCGCTGTCGACCGGCAGCAGGATTGCTCCGTCGGCGATGCCCAACGCGTAGATATCGGCGATCAGTCCGGACAACCCGCCCGGAGTGCCTACATAAGTCATCGTGTCACCGCATTCACACCCCGAATCGCTGATCGCAGCGCGCGCGGTGCGGGCATCGCCGGCGATCAGCACGTTGATGTCGACGACGACCACAGCGTGGGGGCAATCCTCGCGGGCCGCCGCCGCCTTGTGCGTTAGGTCCCGCAGATCCACGGCGTGGATACGGACCAACTCATCAGATCCGTTGGTCCACAACCCCTTGTCCGATACCACACCGAATCTCAGGGGCCGCCTCGGTGCGCCCGGAGATCCGGCTATGTCACGTTCTGCAGTCGCCATCGTCATCAGCTTCTCCTCGTTGCCGCTTGGGCTCAGTTCTCTGCGGGATCGATCACGATGGCGAACGCTTTGTTCTCGATTCCGCCGGAACGATCGAGTGCGATGAACTTCTCCTCGACGTATTCGTCGATCGCGTTCGGGCCTCCTTCACGGCCCAAACCGCTCTCCTTGTATCCACCGAAGGGATAGGCGGGGTGGATGATGTGCCAGTTGTTCACCCACACCATGCCTGCCTCGAGCCGGCGAGCCAGGCTGGCGGCTCGTTCGTCGCTGCCCCAAACACCGGCCGACAGGCCATAATTGGTGTCGTTGGCTATCGCGAGGGCTTGCTCGTCGGTGTCGTAGGTCATCACGACCAGTACCGGACCGAACACCTCTTCCCGGGCGATTCTCATGTCGTTGGTCACGTCGAGGAAGATGGTGGGTTCGATCCAGTAGCCCTTGTCGAAGCCCGCTCCCGAGGGTGCCTTGCCGCCGATGGCGGCGGTGGCGCCCTCTTCGGACGCGATCCGGAAGTAGTCCAGGATTCGGTCGCGTTGGGTCGGGGAGATGATCGGCCCGACGTGGGTCGTCGGGTCCAATGGGTCACCGACGCGCAATGTCGCTGCCCGCGTCAGCAGCTTGTCCACGATCTCATCGCGTCGTGACGCCGGGATGAGCAAGCGGGTGCCCGCCTCACACGCCTCGCCGTTGTTGGCCATGCATGCGAACAGGGCCCCGTCGACGGCCATGTCGATGTCGGCGTCATCCAGGATGATGTTGGCGCCCTTACCGCCCAGTTCGAGGGTAACCCTTCGCACTGAGTCCGCCGACTGGCGCAAGATGCTCTTGCCCACCGCCGTCGAGCCGGTGAACGCCACCTTGCGCACATCGGGGTGTCCAGAAAGGTGGGCGCCCACCGGCTCGCCGTCCCCGGTGACGACGTTGAATACACCGGGCGGCAAACCCACAGCGTCGAACTCGCGGGCCAGCTCCAGTGCCAGCAACGGTGCGTGCTCATCGGGCTTGAGCACCACCGAGTTACCGGCGACCAAGGCCGGCGCGATCTTCCACACCGTGGTCAGCATCGGTATGTTCCACGGCACGATGGCAGCGACCACACCGAGCGGCTCGCGCACCACAACACCGTCGGCGGCAATCGGTGCAATCGCCGGCCCGGGCGTCTCCCACTCGTAGTTCTGCGCGATCCCCGCCAGATACTGCATCTGGGCAACCGACAACCCGACGTGTAGTGCACTGGTGATGCGGATTGTGGCCCCGTTCTCGCGGCTCTGCAGGGCTGCGAGTTCCTCGGCGCGAGCGCCCAGCCTTTCGGCGACGGTGTTGATGATCGCCGCCCGCTGCGCCGGGGGGGTCCGGCGCCACGTCCCGTCGGCGAAGGCTCCCTTGGCAGCGTTCACCGCGGTGTCGACCAGCTCAGGGGTGCCTTTGGCGACAGTGGCGACCAGTTCTTCTGTTGCCGGGCTGCAGATCTCATACACCTCGTCGGTGTCGACCCACTTGCCGTCGATGTACATCGGGTAGTGCTCGGACATCGCGAGCATCCTTTCCTTAGCCGACCTGGCGAGACTTGTTGCGCCAGTAGGGTTTACGAATGGCCTTCTTGTCGACCTTGCCCGCCGGATTCAGCGGGAGACTGTCGGCAAAAAGGATGGTCTTGGGAGCGGGGATGCTTCCCAGCGCGGCCTTGACATGCTTGATGAGTTCGGATTCCAATGCCGGCCCCGTGATCTCACCGGTGCGGGCGACCACCACGGCCATCACCGCCTCACCCCACTTCTCGTCGGGCACACCGATCACCGCCGCCTGAGCTACCGCGGCATGGGTGGCCAGAACGTCCTCGACCTGACGTGGGAACACATTGAACCCGCCGCTGACCACCATGTCCTTCTTGCGGTCGACGAGGTAGAGGTAGCCGTCGGTGTCGAGGTAGCCCACGTCTCCGGTGTGCACCCACCCGCCCCGCAGTGTTTCGGCGTTGCGTGCCGGATCGAGGTAGCCCAACATTTGTCCCAGCTGGCGTGAACAGATCTCGCCCACCTCGCCGACCGGCAATATCGCATCGTTGTCGTCCTGAATCGTGACACTGACCTGAAACATCGGCCGGCCCGCACCACCGAGGCGAGCCGTCCATTGACCGACCGATTCGCCGTCACGCTTGACGTGTTCGTGTTTGCGCAGGCACGCGATGTAGCCGGGTTCGGTGCCTGCGTAGGTCTGGATGAAGATCGGTCCGAAGACCTCCAGCGCCTGGCGCAACCGCTCCGGGGTGATGGGAGACCCCGCATAGACCACGGTCTGCAGCGAAGTGAGGTCGAATTCGCTTCGGCGAGGGTGATCGAGCAGCAGGTAGATGATGGTGGGCACTAGTGCGGCTGCGGTGACGCGGTACCGCTCGATATGGGCCAGCAGCGACTCTGGCTCCAGCCCGGGAAGCATTACGTTGGTGCCACCTCGGATGAAGGTCGGCATCACAAAGATCTGCGTGAAATGCGTCAGCGGTGCGCCGTGGGCGAACACTTCGCCGAACCGGATATCGGCGATCTCCAGCCCGGCCGAAATGCTGTAGTGACTCCAGGTGAAGTGAGAATTGACCACGCCCTTGGGTTCGCCGGTGCTGCCCGAGGTGAACAGCACGTAGGCTTCGTCGTGCTCAGCGATATCGACCTGTGGTCGCTGTGAGCTCTGTGCAGCCACCAGAGTCGCAAAGTCCAGTGCGTCAACCTTGGCGGCACCTTCGACGGTGCCCACCCGGATCAGGGTCTGTAGCTTCGGCAACTGGCCCCGGATCGCGGCGACGGCGTCTTCGAACTTCGCGTGATACAGCAACGTCGTCGCGTCGGTCTGTTCCAGATTGGACTTGAATCCGTCGGCCGCAGCCCGGGTCGGCATCTGCACCAGCACCGCCCCAGCCGCCCACACGGCCTGCTGAATCGGGATGAACTCCAGGCAGTTGGGCATCAGCAGCCCGATTCGATCGCCCTTCTGAACCCCGGCACCGATCAGGGCATTGGCGATCCTGTTGCGCCACTGGCCCAGCTCGCGATAGGTAACACTCGCGCCGGACGCGGCATCCAGAATCGCGGTGCGCTCACCGTAGTAAGCGCACGCGCGATCCAGGACGTCGGGCAGCACGCCCCACACACCATCGTTGGACACCTGCGGCTATCCCGTCAGCGAAGCGGGGTCGAAGCCCTCGACCCAGTACTCCGGTGTGACGATCGGCAGGCCGAGTTCCTGCAGTACCGGGGTGTCATTCCAGTAGGTGGTTTCGCGGGCGATCTTGCCCTGGGCATCCAGCTGATGCCAGGTGATGCCCCGAGTGCTGAGGGTTTTGCCCTCGGTGGGAACGCCGCGGAACGCGCTCAGGCCCTCACCGGCCCAATTCCACAAGATGACCACTGCGGGTTGTCCATCCACGCCGGCGAGCTGGAACGCCTCGGTGGCAGTGAAGGCGTGCACACCGATCCCGTTGTCGAGGTCTGTGTTGGCGAAAGGCGCAAGCCGCGGTTCGAGCTCGGCTTTGGTGATGGCGGTGTCGATCATGTGATCGGAGTCGCCGTGGTCGTCGTAGACCAGGTCGTCGGCGTAGAGCGCGACCGCTGAAGCGGTGTCGCTAGTCAGCGCATCGACCCAGCGTTGGGCGTGCTGTCTTGCTTGGGAAGTATCCAGGCTCATCGCAATTCCTTTCAGACCAGAGCCGGGGCTTTGGCCACGGCGGTGGGGTCGACGGGCAGACCGAGATCGCGAACGGCGGTCGAGACGTCCCAGAAGCTTGCTTCCCGCGTGATACGGCCGTCTGTGTCGTAGATGTGGAAGGTGATGCCGCGGGCACCCGGGATCTTTCCGCCGGTCGGGACCCCGACGAACGCCGCTGCCGTGGGGGCGTGCCAGGTCCAGCGGTAGATCGCGGCGTTCTTGTCTCCGACCACCTCGTCGATGCGGAAGTTGTTGATACCGATGCCGTTTTCGGTGTCTTTGTTGGCGTAGGGGGCGAACACCCGCAACAGTTCCTCTTTGGAGGTGATTCTCTGGCCGAGAATCGGGTCTTCGAACAGGAAGTCGTCGGCGTATAGGGCGACCACGGCTTCTGCGCTGGTGCGGAACGCTTTCAACCATTTGACCGCGAATGTATGACTCATCGGAAAGTTCAACTCCTCGCGTTGAAATGCAAGTTAGACAACTCCGAGGCTATGGACGACGGACCTGCTGCGGCGACTACCGGGGGGAGGAAACCTCCTGCCCGTAGGGGGGACATGATCCTGCTGCCCCATAACTCTGTCAGCGAGACGGTCTCCTCCGATGCCGGAGCGAGTTCCCCCTTGGGAGAGGTGTGCAGCCCTAGTGGCCGGAGCAGCATGTGGACGACCGGACACCAATAGCTATAGGGAGTGACCATGTTGGAACAAGATCTGACCGACGAAGACTTCGAGCCCTACTTCGCCAAGGCGCAGGAGGTCTCTGAATTCTTCCGCGAGATCGGCCCGAAGTACGACGTGGAAAACACGTTCGCCTACCCGTCGATCGATGTCTTCAAAAAATCCGGGTTGGGCAAGCTACCCGTGCCGAAGGCATTTGGCGGGCCCGGTGCCAACATCCTTCAGGTATCGAAGATCGTCTCGGAGCTGTCACGGGGTGACTCGGCGATCACGCTCGCTTACAACATGCACTACATAATGGTCGGCATTGCCGGAAACCTGATGACTGATGAGCAGAACAAGTACTGGTTGGGCCGCGTCGCCGACGGCGAGCTGATGTTCGGGCCGTTCTCCGAGCAGCGCGCCGGCTTCTCCGGTCTGGCCGACATGAAGGCCGTACCGCAGGCCGGTGGCGGCTGGAAGATCTACGGCAAGAAGACCTGGGGCACGTTATGTGAGGCCGCAGACATCATCACCACCAATGCCACCGAAACCGATGCCGACGGCAACCTCCCAGAGACTTTCGAAGGCCGGATCGCCGCCGAGAAACTGTTCATCGGCGACTTCAAGGTCGACAAGAACGGTGTCGGCGACGGAATCCGGATTGAGAAGACCTGGAACGCACTCGGTATGCACGCCACCGGAACCCAGACCATCGTGTTCGACGGATACTTCGTGCCCGAGGACGGTTTCGTCTCGCCTTGGCGTGCCGGCGCTTTCGGTGTACTCGAGTGGGCGTCTCTGATGTTCGCCAGCATCTATCTCGGTATGCAGCAACGGATTCTGGAAGAGTCGGTGGCTGTCCTGTCGAAGAAGCACCTCGGCGCCACTTTCGGGGCCATCGTCGCCGCCGACACTGAGGTCAAGAGCGTCGGACACATCATCGACGGTATCGGCGACATGGCCTCCCGGGTCGAGATGTCGCGTCGCGTTCTCTACCAGACCTGCCAGGAGCAGATCGAAGGCAAGGACAAACTCTGGGCGCCGGAGCTGCGATTCCCCTACCTCGGCCTGGCCAAGACGTTCGTCGCCGACAACGTCATGCATATGTCGCGGCATGCCATGAGCCTCGTCGGCGGCTCGTCCTTCCGAAAAGGCACCATCTTCGAGCGGCTCTACCGCGATTCGGCGGCATCGATGTTCCAGCCGCTCAATGCTGACCAGACTCGCACCTACGTCGGCCAGTTTCTACTCGAGCAGGCTGCGGCCAAGTAAACGACGCGGCGCCAGTGTCCGACGCCCCGGTGGATTTGATCCGCCGGGGCGCACGTCATGACTGCGATGTGTCAAGCCTGGCTACCCAATTGACGGACCCGACCTGCATCCTGAGGCTAACGCGGGTCGACCCTGTCAGCGCCGTGTCATGCGGGCCAATCATGATCCAAGGCTTGCCAGCCGACCGCGTTCCAGATGGTGTGCGCTGTGCGTACCAAGATATGAGCCACAACGTGTTTCAGCCAGAATCGCAGATCGATCGATTTGCAGACCGCATTTTCGATCACATGCGAATCATCGTCCTATGACACCAAATCCGCGCATATCAGTGTGACAGTACCGTCTCGAACAATGGCGGTCAGCCTCCCTCACCAGACCAGTCAAACGAAAGCGGTCGGGCACCAGACGCCAGCCATTGCCCTCGTGGCGTATGGAGAAGTCCTGCCATCGGCTGGTCCTCTGTTTCCAGGCCGCGGCATTCCTCAGCACCGATGAGCAGATCACCGCGTGCGCGCTTAACCCGACAGACCTCTGCGAAGGTATCCGTGCAGGTTCACTGGCGTAGACAGCAAGGCATCCACCGCCCATTTCGCCACGTTGCGCCGGATCGTCGACTACGCGGGCGTAGCAATGCTTTTCGGTGAGCGAGCAGATTCTGGAGCGTGCGCCACGATCGCGACGGTCTGAGCACCAGACTTCAGGCCTATTGAGCGCGTGTGCGATTCGTTATCACAGGAGGCGGTTACGCACTTGGTGACCCCAACGACGACGGGCCACCGTGAAGCCAGGGTCTCGAATCGACTAGTTCGGAGGATAAGCCGGTGGCGGATACGTGCCACGCAATGCCCACGGCAACCAGTTGAAGAAGAACTCGAGCTCATCGCTCGCGTCGTAGTCCGGAACCGGATCCATATTCCACCCCTTCGCCGGGCAATGTTTCGAGACATTGTATCGTTGCAAATCGATAAACCACTAACTCTTTAACTGTTTATTCGGACGATCTGGGCCTGCCTTCAGAAGCGGGACGGATCGGCCCGAACTACCTGCCCGCCCACCTGAACCACGAGCCAAGCTAGGCGCACAACCAACCGCCAGGAGGACCATGTCGCTGTCTGGGAAGACCATGTTCATCTCCGGCGCCAGCCGGGGTATCGGCCTGGCCATCGCCAAGAAGGCCGCCGCCGACGGCGCCAACATCGCGTTGGTCGCCAAGACCGCCGAACCGCATCCCAAGCTCGAGGGCACGATCTACACGGCCGCCAAGGAGATCGAGGAGGCCGGCGGGCAGGCCCTGCCGATCGTCGGTGACGTCCGCGACGGTGACTCGGTTTCCGCCGCGGTGGCCAAGGCCGTCGAGCAGTTCGGCGGCATCGACCTGTGCGTCAACAACGCCTCGGCCATCAACCTCGGCTCGATCGAGGAAGTTCCGCTCAAGCGCTTCGACCTGATGAACGGGATCCAGATCCGCGGCACCTATGCCGTGTCTCAGGCCTGCATCCCGCACATGAAGGGCCGCGAGAACCCGCACATCCTCACCCTGTCCCCGCCGATCCGGCTGGAGTCCGAGTGGCTCAAGCCGACCGCCTACATGATGGCAAAGTTCGGAATGACGTTGTGCGCGTTGGGTATCGCCGAAGAGATGCGGGAGGCAGGCATCGCTTCGAACACACTGTGGCCGCGCACCCTGGTGGCCACCGCAGCGGTGCAGAACCTGCTCGGCGGCGACGAGGCGATCGGCCGGGCCCGCAAGCCTTCGGTGTATGCCGATGCGGCGTACACGATCTTCAACAAGCCCGCGCGGGAGTACACCGGGCAGAGCCTCCTGTGCGAGGACGTGCTACTCGACAACGGCGTGACCGATCTGTCGGTGTACGACTGCGTGCCCGGGTCCGACCTCGGCGTGGACCTGTGGGTGGACACCCCCAACCCGCCCGGATACACCGCCCCGTAGCACGATCGCCCCTGGAGATTATCCAGTTCCATGCCGCGATCCCTGCGAATTTGAACCGCTGCCCACCGTCCCAGAAGTGCCTTCTTGGACGGTGGGCAGCTTCGCGTACACCGATGAGGAGTCCCGCGAGGCCCATCACGGCCATCCCAGACGGACGTATCGACACTCGTCCCGCATCAGCAGCCATACATCGCTCGGTGAGGGTCGCGCTGCCGCCGGTCGACCTAAACACCAACGATCCTGGATTAGTTAGCACATTTATCGACTGTGTGCTGAATCACCGCACGCCGACGTGCCGAAACCGCTTTTCCGGGTATAGCCTCACGTTGTACTGAACTTAGTTAGGTTAAGGCGGAAAGGTGAGAGTCGGATGCACATCACAATCGACGAAACGAAATGCTGCGGCGCGGGCCAGTGCGTGCTCGCCGCCCCAGACATCTTTGACCAGCGTGAAGATGACGGCGTGGTCATTCTGCTGAACGCTGATCCCCCCGAGGACCAGTACGGTCCGGCGCGGGAGGCAGCGGCGGTGTGTCCTGCGGCGCTGATCGAGGTACACGAATGACACCAGCACCATCCGTGCTGATCGTCGGCGCCTCGGCGGCCGGGTTATCGGTTGCTGATAATTTGCGGAGAGGCAACTTTGCCGGTCGACTGACGATGATCGGCGAGGAGCACCACCTGCCCTACGACCGTCCCCCTCTGTCCAAAGAAGTGCTGTCGGGGCTTTGGCCGGACAGCAAGACTCAACTCCGGGATCGGAGCACGTTCTCCGAACTCGACATCGACCTGCGCCTTGGGACGGTCGCTGAACGCGTCGACAGCGCCGCTCGCATCGTCACCTGTTCCGACGGTACCCAGATCACCTACGACGACCTGGTGATCGCTACCGGGGTCCGCCCCCGGCCACTGCCCGGCACCGAGGGTCTCCAGGGAGTGCATATGCTGCGCACCCTCGACGATGCCCAACGGCTGCGCTCAGCCCTCGATGGGCGTCCCCGCTTGGTGATCGTCGGCGCAGGATTCTTGGGCGCAGAGGTGGCTTCAGTGGCACGCACCGCCGGGGCCGACGTGACACTGATTTCCGATATCGAGTCACCTCTGTCCGACGTGATTGGCACCGAACTCGGCGGGCTGTTGCTGCGCGCGCATACCGACCACGGCGTGCACCTCAAGACCGGCGTGAAAGTAGCTGCCGTCACGCACCACGACAACCGGGTCACGGGAGTCGAACTGGCCGACGGCTCGACGCTGCCTGCCGACGCGGTCCTGGTTGCGATCGGATCAGTCCCCAACACCGAATGGCTTGCCGGCAGCGGTATCCCGATTGGCAACGGGGTGATCTGTGACGAATTCTGCCGTGCGCAACCCGGAGTGTGGGCCGCCGGCGATGTCGCCTCCTGGCACCACGTTGAGCTCGACGAGCGCCTCAGGCTGGAGCATCGCACCAACGCCGCCGAGCAGGGTATCGCGGTGGCACGCAACATCCTTGCCGCCGACAGCCCTACTCCCTTCACACCCGTCCCCTACATCTGGTCAGACCAATACGACCTGAAACTGCAGATCTACGGACAGACCCGTGGGGCAGACGCGTTCGCCGTCATCGACGGCGATCTGGCCGACCGCAAATTTGTCGCGGTCTACGGCAAGGACGGACATGTCCGTGGGGCCGTCGGCGCCGGGATGATCCGCCCACTACGGGCGGCGCGCGCCCTCGTCGCCGCCCGCGCACCCTGGTCCACCATCGAACAAGGAGCATCAGTATGAGTGTTCAAACCCACAGCGCTACTACAGGCTCCGTGCGCATCGCACCGCGGGCCGGCGTCATCGGCCTTGGCATGATCGGTGGCGGTGTCGCTGTCAGCCTGGCCCGCAGCGGACGCATCCCGGTCGTCTACGACATCCGCCCCGACGCTGCCGACGGCCTGCTGGGAGTACCACCCGTGGCGGCCTCGCCCGCCGACGTGGCTCGCGACAGCGATGTCGTGCTGGTTGCAGTGGTCGATGCCGCCCAGGCCAGGACCGTGCTGTGTGCCGATGACGGTGTGCTCGCCGGCGCTCACCCCGGCCTCGTCGTGGTGCTGCTGAGCACCGTTGCCGTCCCGGTCGTGCACGAGCTCGCCCGGGCGTGCTCGGCCAAAGGTGTCGAATTGCTGGACTGCGGAGTCACTCCGGGCGATCAGGCAGCCAACAACGGCCTGGTTGCCATCCTCGGCGGCAACGACGACGCCGTCCGCGCGGCGATGCCCGTTCTGGTCGACTTCGCCAAGGAGGTGGTGCACTGCGGGCCCCTCGGTGCCGGCATGGCCACCAAGATCGCCCGCAACGTCATCACCTACGGCACCTGGCGCGCAGTCCACGAAGCCGCGGGACTTGTCCACGCCGCGGGTGTTGCACCGGAAAGACTGATCGAAGTGGTTCAGGCAGCCGACCCCGACGGCGCCACGTTGTTCTCCTGGCTGCGCAATCAGATTGCCGCACAGCCGGATACCCGCGCGCTTGTCCCGCAAGTGCGCCGGTTGATGGACAAGGACCTCGCCGCCGCACAGGAACTGGCCGCCGATTGCGGTGTCGCCGTACCGCTGGTCGACGCAACCCGCGGTAACGGCGCTGAAACCCTGGACATCCCCATGAGGAGCACCGATGAGTGAGACCACAGAACTCGGCTTGAAAACGATGGACGCCGTCTACGGACCCGGCTTCGCCGAGTCGCTTCCCGACGAGCGGACTCCGACGTTGGAAATGACCGTAGACCATCTGTTCGGCGAGGTGTGGAGCCGGCCAGGCCTGTCCATTCGGGACCGTCGACTGCTCGTTCTGGGCGCCACCGCGGCGCTGGGCCGGGCCGACCTGGTCGAGATCCAGGTGCGCGGTGCGCTGGCCAACGACGAGCTGTCCGCGGGCGAACTGCGCGAAGCCGTTCTGCAACTGCAGTACTACGTCGGCTGGGGCAACGGAACCCAGCTGAACAACGGTGTCGAGGCCGCGCTGCGGGCCCACGCCGAAAGCAATCACGAGAAGCCGGAGAACCACAAATGACCATCGAACTCGACGTTCCCGCCATGCCCGTCGAACGGCAACGACTGCTCGACCCGCCAATGGCCTACTACCACCTGCGCGAAGAGCAACCCATCACCCGCATCCGGTTCCCCAGCGGCCGAATCGGTTGGCTGGTCACGCGATTCGAGGAAGGCAGCCAGGTCTTCTCCGATCCTCGAATGAGCTCCGCGCGACCCCGCCACGACGTTCCGCCTGAGGAAGGCGTCGATCCCAACTCCAACGACACATCCGAAGCGGTCGATCCGACTTTCGTGTTCATGGACGAGCCCGACCACAGCGCCTACCGCCGGCTGCTCTCAGGGCGGTTCACCCCGAAAGCGGTCCAAACTCGGTTGCAGCCCTACATCGACCAGATCGTGACCGAGCATCTCGACACCATTGAGGCGCTCGGGTCCGACGGCGAACCGGTCGACCTCATTGAACATCTGGCTCTGCCCATCCCGTGCCTCGTCATCTGCGAGCTACTGGGTGTCCCCTACGCCGACCGGGATAAATTCCACCATGCCACCGAGGCCATGATGGACACCAGCCGCACTCGCGCTGAACGTGCCGAAGGCGGCCTCTGGCTGCGTGATTACATCACCACGTTGGTCGCCGAGAAGCGAGCCGATCCTGCCTCAGAAGGGCTGCTGGCCGATCTCATTCGCAGCAGCCAGGAGGAAGGCTCGATCCTGACCGACAACGATCTGGTGTCCATCGGTGTCCTACTGCTGTTCGCCGGTCACGACACCACCATGGCGATGATCGGCCTGTCCACCCTGACATTGCTCACGCACCCGGAGGCGCGTCAGAACCTGGTGGAACATCCCGACAAAGTGGGCCCCGCCGTCGAGGAACTGCTGCGCTACCTGACCATCGTCCAATTCGGCCTCGGCCGGACCGCGAAGGAGGATCTCGAAATCGGTGGTCAGCAGATCGCCAAGGGAGACCTGGTGGTGGTGGCGATGCCTGCGGCCAACCGGGACCCGCGAGTATTCGACAATCCCGATGAACCCGACTTTGACCGGAAGATCACCCGGCACCTGGCCTTCGGCTACGGCGTGCACCAGTGCTTGGGGCAAAATGTCGCCCGCGCCGAGTTGAAAACCATTCTGCCTCAGTTGTTCACGCGGTTCCCGGAGTTGCGCCTTGCGACGCCGCTCGATCAGGTCGAGATGGATACCTATGGGACGAACTACGGAGTGCGCAAACTTCTCGCCACCTGGTGATCCCACACTCCGCGATCGGCACCGCTTAGGCTGGACCGGCGGTGTCGATTGCGGAGGTGTGGTGGAGCAGGTCGCAAACGTGCCAGCGCGGCGACGACGCCGGCGCGGGCAGGGAGATCTTCGCGGCGAGGTACTCGACGCCGTGAATCGGCTGCTCGACAGATGGGGTAGCGACGAGAAGCTCACCATGCGCGCCGTCGCTCAGGAAGTCGGAGTCGCCGCGCCCAGTATCTACCTGCACTTCTCCGACAAGGCCGAGCTGGTCTGGGCGGCCCTGTCCGAGAAATACGCTCAGCTGGCTGACCAGATGGACGTGGCCGAACGCACCGCCGATAGGGAGGGGCCGCGCGAGCGGCTCCGGGCCCAGGTCCACTCCTACTGCAGATTCGCGATGGACAATCCGGGCCACTACCGGCTGATGTACGAAATACGACAACCGGCAGTGGACCCCGAACGGATGGGCCTGCACCCGGCACGGCAGGTGTCGGGCCGGCTGCGACGCGCATTGGCCGCATGCGCCGACGCGGGCTATCCGCTCACCCTGCCGCTGTACCAGGCGACGCACACCCTCTGGACCGGCCTGCACGGATTGGTGTCGATCCAGCACAGTCTTGCCATGGCGGGATCGATCGATCAGCTCGACGACATGGCCGACGGTCTCCTCGACGTGCTGGTCAGCCCGGAACAGCGGGACGGCCCAGCGTATCCGCCGCAAACAGACGTGGACCGCTTCATCGCCGAAACCGTCGTCGATGAGCCTTAGCTCAATCGACCGTCGACGAAGACGCTTTCTGGAATGCCGTCGTCCAGACCCTCCGGCATCGAACGGCCGTTGCGAGCCAGCAGGTCGACTGCGCTCACACCGGTGGCTTGCCAGCCGTGGGCTTCGAGCCAGTCAACGACCTCAGTACGCTCCTCTTCATAAAGGAGGTTGCCGGATGCGGCGATGTCCTCCCGGCCGAGTTTGGCAGCAGCCTCGCGATACCGCTGCATCTGCTCCTCGCGACGCGCGAAACTCTCGGCGCTGAAGAACTCGTTGCTGAATGCCTCCACCGCCACCCGGCTGCCCGGCGCGCTCAACTCTGTGATCCGCTCGAACAGCACGTCCTGCGCCTCGGCTGTCAGGTACGGCAGCAGGCCCTCGGCCGACCAGGCCGTCGGCGCTGCGGGATCGAAACCCGCTGCGCGCAGAGCGGCCGGCCAGTCGTTGCGCAGGTCGATAGGAACACCTACATAGGTCGCCAGCGGTGATACCCCCCGCGCTTCCAGAGTGGCGAACTTGAAGTCCAGTACTTTGGGTTGATCGATCTCGTACACCACGCTGCCGGCGGGCCAGTCCAACCGCCAAGCTCGCGCATCCAGACCTGCCGCCAGGATCACTGACTGCCGGATGCCGCTCGCCGCCGCATCGGTGAAGAATTCGTCGAAGAACAACGTGCGCGACGCGGTGTAGCCCATCATCGCCTGCATCCGCTCTTTGAAATGGGGGTCCAGTGCCGCCAGTTCGGCGGGCAATTCTTCCGGTCGAAGGTACATGTTCCAGAGACCATCGCCGGCGGCCTCCAGAAACATCTGCGCATACGGATCACGGATCAACGGGTTCTCACTGTTGGTCTCCGCCGCCCGACCCGCGGCGACACCCAAGGCGGTGGCACCCACGCTCTCGTTGATGTCCCAGCTGTCGCCTTCTGTTCTAGCCATGGTTGCCCCTTCGCCGTCTTCGTCCGATGTCCACGGACGAAGTCCAAATCATTATACTGACTAACTTTCCCTGGGCGGTGGGAAGTAAATCTCCTGGGCCGCCGTGCAGACCAAATCGCCGGCCCGGTTATAGATCGCGCCCGTCGCCAGAGCGCGTCCGGCGACTCCGGTGGTTGAGGTCTGTTCGTAGAAAAGCCAATCCGAGAAATCAGCAGGGCGGTGGAACCACACTGTGTGATCGAGAAGAGCCGAGATATCGTATTGCGATTTCCGCATCGGCCCCAGCGTGGCCTCCACCGGCGTGAGAGCGCTCTGCAGGGTGAGCACACAACTGTTCACCACCGGGTCCGCCGGAACCGCACCCCTGGCGCGCAGCCAGATGCGACTCACCGGGCCAGAGGGCTCTTCTGAGTCCATGGCGATGCGCGGCGGCGGGTCGAGATAGCGGACGTCGAACGGTCGTTCCTCGATCCAAAACCCGCCGAACTCTTCGGCGTAGGGCGCGAGTTGTTGTTCGATGGGCATCAACGATTCCGGCGGTGGCGCCGCGGGCATCGTGCGCTGGTACCCGGCGGAGTGGACGCCTGCGGTGAACGAGGCGAGGCCCTCCATCAGCACCTCGCCGGCCTGGGTGGCGGCGATGCGGCGGGCCGAAAAGGTGCCGCCGTCATGCAGTCGGGTGACCTCGAACCGGACCGGCCAACGTGCATCACCACGGCGCAAGAAGTAGACGTGCAGGCTGTGCGGCCGGCGCCCCTGTGCGGTCCGGCTTGCAGCCATCAACGCCTGCGCAGCGATCTGACCACCGACGATGTGATGGTTGGGCGGATCGGGTTGGGTGCCCTCGAAGGTGTCGCCCCCCAACGGTGCGAGTTCAAACAAGTTCAACACATCCGCCAGCGTTACCAGCATCCAACCCTCGATCCCCGTGTCACTAAAACGATAAATAGTTTACTGTTTGTGGAACATCGTGCGAAGGAGGACGCGGCAACGTGCGGATCATCGTTACGGGAGGAAACAGCGGCGTAGGCAGGGCGACCGCTGGCGCGATGGTCGCGGCAGGCCATGAAGTGGTGATCGCCTGCCGGACTCTGAGCAAAGGCTTCGAGGCCGCCGAGGCGATGCCCGGCGATGTCGATGTACGCGAACTCGACCTGGCAGATCTCACGAGTGTGCGCAAGTTCGCCGATACCGTCGACTACGTCGATGTACTGGTGAACAACGCCGGAATACTCGGCCTGCCACTCACCCGTACGGCCGACGGATTCGAAGCCCACATGGGCACCAACCACCTCGGCCACTTCGCATTGACCTGTCTGCTCAGCGACCGGATCCGCGATCGCGTGGTGGCGGTGGCCAGCACGAACTACCAAACGGCCCAGATCCACCTTCACGACCTGAACTGGGAGCACCGCAAATACAACCCGTGGGCGGCGTACGGGGAATCCAAGCTGGCCAACTTGCTGTTCGTGCGTGAGTTGACGGCTCGCGGAGTAACCGCGTACGCCTCGGATCCGGGGATGACGAACACGTCGATCACCCGTGACGGTTCGGGTGCGCTGCAGTGGGCCGGCCGCGTGATCTCACCCCACATCGCCCAGAGTCCGGCTGACGGCGCACGTTCCACCATTCAAGCGATCACCACGGCACTGCCCAATGGCAGCTACATCGCCCCGCGCGGCCCATTTCATCAGTGGGGCGCGCCGAAGCCCACCAAACTGAAAGACAAGGCCCGCGACGCGAACAGCGCAAAACGGTTGTGGGAGTTGTCCGCCGAACTGACGGGATGCGAGTGGCAGGGCGACGGGACGTGACCGTCGAACGTCTGCTGCCCACCCCCGAGGCGTACGAGTTGGTACGCCTTGCCGCCACTGTCGCCGACAAGGTACTAGACCCGGTCGTCGACGAGCACGAAAGAGCGCAGACCTACCCTGAAGGCGTGTTCCGCACACTCGGCGAAACCGGTCTGCTCACACTGCCCCACCCCGAGGAATGGGGGGGCGGTGGGCAACCCTACGAGGTCTACCTGCAGGTCCTTGAGGAGCTGGCGGCGCGCTGGGCTGCTGTGGCGGTCGCAGTGAGTGTGCATGTGCTGTCGTGTCATCCGTTGATCGCGTTCGGTACCGCCGAGCAACAGGAAATGTGGCTGCCGGACATGTTGGGCGGTCAGAGGATCGGCGCCTACAGCCTGTCCGAGCCGCAGGCCGGCTCAGACGCGGCCGCACTGTCATGCAAAGCTTCCGCGGTAGATGGCGGCTACCGCATCAACGGCGCCAAGGCCTGGATCACCCACGGAGGCATCGCCGACTTCTATAGCCTTTTTGCACGTACCGGTGATGGCGCACAACCGATCTCATGCTTCCTAGTCGACCGGAGCACCGACGGGCTGTCCTTCGGCAAACCAGAGGACAAGATGGGCCTGCACGCGATACCGACCACCACGGCGCACTATGACGACGCGTTCGTAGACACCCAGCGCCGGATAGGCACCGAGGGTCAAGGATTGCAAATCGCCTTCAGTGCACTGGATTCCGGACGACTGGGCATCTCTGCCGTCGCCGTTGGACTGGCACAGGCTGCACTCGATGAAGCATCCACCTATGCCCAGCAACGGACGACATTCGGCCGCAGGATCATCGACCACCAGGGATTGGCATTCCTGTTGGCCGATATGGCCGCCGCCGTCGACTCGGCCCGTGCCACCTACCTGGATGCCGCGCGCCGACGCGATGCCGGACTGCCGTATTCACGCAATGCGTCGGTCGCAAAACTCGTTGCAACCGACGCGGCGATGAAGGTGACTACCGACGCCGTGCAGGTCCTCGGCGGGTACGGCTACACCCGCGACTACCGTGTAGAACGGTATATGCGCGAGGCGAAGATTACCCAGATCTTCGAAGGCACCAATCAGATTCAGCGGCTGGTCATCGGCCGGTCGCTCACCGCCTCGGGAGGAACGAAATGACGTCTGACACCGAATACCAGCGACCGCAGCTGCGGCTGGCACCCAGCCCGACCGCAGAGTCGCGGGCTTTCTGGACCGGGGGCGAACACGGTCAACTGCTGATCAACCGCTGTCATGGTTGCGGACATTTCTTCCACCCGCCGGGACCGGCCTGCTGGCGCTGCCGGAGCACCGATGTCGCACCGGAGCCGGTGTCCGGGCGGGGGAAGGTGACGACCTACACCGTCAACCGCCAGCCCTGGATCCCCGGGTTCGAGCCGCCCTACATCGTGGCGATGGTCGAACTCGAGGATGAGCCCGACGTCCGGCTCATCACCAATGTGGTTGGAGTGTCTGAGAACGACATCCGAATCGGCATGGCCGTCGAGGTGTTCTTCGAAGACTGGACTGCGCTCTCGGGCGCCGAGGACAGCCGGGTCTGGCTACCGCTGTTCCGTCCCGTCGGCACGGCTTGACTCCCGCCCCAACAGGTCTGTTTGATGACGAATTCAGTTATGCGGTAGCTGCTTTCGCCGAGATCAACGATGCGCAGCTTGACCCCTTGCCCGATTCGCAGGTGAGCGGGATCGGCGTCGATGACAGCGGTGATCCGCAGCCCATGATCGCCACCTCCTGGCACCCATCGGACGCTCCTCGTCGAGCGTGCGTTCGACCGAATGGTTGCCGGAGCCGGTGCGCGCCCTCGATGACCTGATACGTCAAAGAGGTCGCCGCGTTGCCGACCGTGCTGAACTGACGAGGTACGGTTTGAAGCGGTCCGCCATAGTGGTGCCGGCTGTGCGCTGAACGTCATCTAACATTAGTGTCACTTTCCATGGAGGTGACAGATATGAAGCCTGACCGACTCGTGGTGTGCGCAAGCCACAGCCCGGGCAAAGAACGCGACGTCGAGCACGCCTTTGGTCGCCAGTTCCGCTCAGCGCTCGACGCCGCCGCCGAAAAGGTGCGGGAGTTCGACCCGGACGTCGTGGTGTTGTTCGGCGGTGATCACCGACGCGCCTTCCGGCACGTGGTGCCAGCCTTCGGCGTTGCGCTGTCCGCGTCGATCCTGGCCGAGGGCGGCCATCCGGCCGGGGCTCTCGATGTGCCGTCCGCGTTGGCTCGCAGCCTGTGCGAATATCTGCTCGCAGCCGGATTCGATATCGCCACGTGTCGCGATATCGGACTCGATCATGCCTTCGCCCAACCAATTCGGGATCTGCTTGGCGATCTCACCGCCAAACCCGTCATCCCCATTGCGGTGAACTGCGCCACCGCTCCGCTCCCCACTGCCCGCCGCGTCGCCGATTTCGCAGCTGAGGTTGGGCGGTTCCTCGACGGCGTCGACCAACGCGTCCTACTGATCGGCACGGGCGGGTTGTCGCATTCACCCCCGAGCCTCGAGATCGACACCTACGACCTCAGTGACGAGGAGCGGGCACGGATCATCGCTGACGGTATGGCAGACGCGCGCAACAAGATTCGCCCCGACTGGGATGCCGAAGTGCTTGACGCGATGTCGACCTGGGATCTGGCGGCTCTGATCCGGCTCGTCGACAGCGCGCACTCCCGTGCGGGCGCCGGCGCCAATGAGGTGCGTACCTGGCTGGCGGCCGGTGCCGCCGGCGGCGGTCGGCCCATCACCCCGCTGGTCTACGAACCCGTACCGGAGTGGATCACCGGGATGGCGGTCGCGATGTCGGAGTGAGGGACCCGTCTCGCGCGGGCACCGGCCGCAACGCCGGCGTGCGGGAGAACAACGGCGCGGGCGCCGGCTGACGGACGCCATCCACCTCGACAAACACATTGCGGGCCTGCAGCTGGGCATCGTCGGCCGCCTCGACGACCGTCAGCACGGGCGTGACGCAGGCGTCGCTGTCCGCGAACACCCGAGACCACTCGTCGCGGGAACGCTGCCGGAACGTCTCAGCCAGTACCCGCCGCATCTCCGGCCAGCCGGCCTTGTCCCGTTGCGCACCAAGGGTTCCCGGATCGATCTCCAGCAGCCGCAACATCTCTCCGAAGAACTCCGGTTCGAGCGCGCCCACGGCGACGTAGCCACCGTCCGCGCATTCGTAGGTGCAGTAGAACGGCGCTGAGCCGTCGAAGATGTTGGTACCGCGCTGATCCGACCAACGGCCGTCGCCCAGCATCGACCACAACACGTGACCAAGCACCGGAGCACCGTTGACGATGGCGGCGTCGATCACCTGGCCGCGCCCCGAGCCTTGCCGCTCGATTAGGGCGGCAAGCACACCAAGGACGGCGAACATCGAGCCACCGCCGTAGTCGCCAACCAGGTTCAGCGGCGGGACGGGGGGAAGGCCTGGGTTGCCCATGGCATACAGCAACCCGGTCAGCCCGATGTAGTTGATGTCGTGACCGGCCTGCTGAGCGCGCGGCCCGGTCTGCCCCCAGCCCGTAACCCGGGTATAGATCAGACCCGGATTGCGCCGACAGCATTCGTCGGGGCCGAGTCCGAGCCGCTCGGTGACGCCGGGGCGGAATCCTTCGATGAGGACGTCGGCGCGGTCGATCAGCTGGCGAACCCGGTCGAGATCATCGGTGTTCTTCAGGTCCGCAGCGACCAGTTGGCGACCGCGCAGCCCAGCGCCGCTGCCCACATGCCCCGGTCGGTGTACTCGTAGTACCTCGGCGCCGAGATCAGCGAGCACCATGGCGGCGTGCGGACCGGGACCCATGCCCGCCAGCTCGACGACTGTGACATCTACCAGAGGGCCACTTCTTTCTTCGCCGGCCCTGCCGATATCTGACGCAACGTTCATATCTCTAACCTTGCCTACTTGGGTTGTTAACTCGTCATGTTAGATTGCATCTGACATATCCGTCACTATGCCGGGAGTAACATCGTGAGCATCTCCGCGCTCGCCATCGTCGAGGAGCACCACGAGCTGGCCGAGGCCGCCGTGGGTCAACTGTCCAGGCACAAGAGTCGCGCCACCGCCCGCGCCACCCTCGACGGCGGTTCGCCACACCCAATCGACCTGTGGGAAGCAGCTGCGGCACTCGGTTGGCATGGGTTGGCCATCAGCGAGGAGCACGGCGGCTCGGGATTCGGCATCGCCGAGCTGGCCATCGTGCTGGAAGCCATGGGTCACGAACTGTGCCCTGGACCCTTCCTGCCCACTGCGACCGCCGCACTGGTGATCGACCGCTGCGGCACCGATATGCTGCGCGCAGCCCTTCTCCCCTCGTTGGCGAGCGGGAAACTGGTTGGCGCCGTGGGCCTCTCCACAGACATCGTGCTCAGCCGCGACTCGATCGCCAATGGCACCGCCCGCGCCGTCGCCGGGGCGCCCGATGCCGGTGTGCTGGTGCTGGCCGCCGGCGCAGACCTGATCGTGGTGGACACCGAGGCCGACGGCGTGACCATCACCGCACTGGCCGGGTTGGATACCAGCCGCAGCATCGGAGATGTCACTCTGCACGATGTCGAGCTACCCGTCGAACGAATTCTTTCGGGCGCAGACACAAAGGCGCGCTCAGCTTTCCGCATTCTTGCTGCTGCCGAAGCGGTCGGTGTCGGCTGGGCGGCGCTGCGGATGGCCACCGAGTACGTCAAGGTCCGCGAGCAGTTCGGACGCACCATCGGCACCTTCCAGGCGGTCAAGCATCACCTGGCCAACATGTTCATAGCCGCCCAACAGAGCACCGCGGCGGTGTGGGACGCGGCGCGCTCGAACGATCTGGACGATGCGTCATTCGCCGCCGCGGTCGCCGCGGCCCACGCCACACGCATGCAGACGTTCATCACGCAGAAGAACATTCAGCTTCACGGCGGAATCGGCTACACCTGGGAGCACGATGCCCACCTGTACCTGCGGCGGGCCCAGAGCCTGACCGCACTGATCGGGGATACCGGCGACGCACTCGCCGACATCACCGAGGCGCAACGCACCGGGGCAGCCCACGGCGTTTCGTTCACGCTGCCCGCCGAGGCCGACAGATTCCGGCGTGAGGCGGCCGAGGCGGCCGCGCGGTTGCGCTCGTTGCCATCTGCCGAGCAACGCGACTACCTGGTCGATTCCGGTTATCTGGTGCCGCACTGGCCAAAACCGTGGGGACGCCAAGCCGGTGTGGTCGAACAACTCGTCATCGACGAGGAATTCGCGGCAGACAGCGGTGTCGATCTGCCTGATCTGGGTATCACCGGGTGGGTGATGCTCACCATCGCGCAGGCCGGTACCGATGACCAGAGGGCGCGCTGGGTAGAGCCGGTGCTGCGCGGTCAGACCAACTGGTGCCAACTGTTTTCCGAACCTGGCGCAGGCTCCGATGCCGCGGCTGTGCGCACCACGGCCACCCGGGTCGACGGTGGGTGGCGGGTCACGGGGCAAAAGGTCTGGACCAGCTTGGCGCACGAATGTCAATGGGGCCTCGCGACGGTACGCACCGATCCGGACGCCCCGAAACACGCAGGTGTCACGATGATGGCGATCGACATGTCCGCCCCTGGCGTCCGGGTGCTTCCGCTGCGTGAGCTCACCGGCGAGGCATTGTTCAACGAGGTGTTCTTGGACGATGTGTTCGTGCCCGACAACGATGTGGTCGGGGACGTCAACCGTGGCTGGCTCGTGGCGCGCGCGACGCTGGGCAATGAGCGGGTGTCGATCGGCGGCGGCTCCGGTGCCATCGGCGTGGGTGCCGACGACCTGATCAAGCTGCTCGACAACACTTCCCACGCAGCAGCGGCGCGCCGGGAGCACCGGGTCGGCGAGGTGATCGCCGAACTTCATGCCCTACGCCTACTGAATCTGCGCAATGCCAGCCGCGCCATCGCGGGCGGCGACACCGCGGCCGAGGCCAATGTCAGCAAGCTGCTTCAGGCCGAATCCTCGCAACACGTCAGCGAACTCGCGATCGAGCTGGCCGGAACGTCCGCGGTCGCCGGCGGAACGCCGGAGCTGACCCGCGCCTATCTGTACGCCCGGTGTCTGACCATCGCCGGCGGCACCTCGGAGATCATCCGCAACACCATCGCCGAGCGCCTGCTGGGCCTACCGCGCGATCCGCTGGCGAAATGACGGACGCACCGCTGGCGGGAGTCACCGTCGTGAGCATGGAACAGGCCGTCGCGGCACCGTACGCGACCCGCCAACTCGCCGACCTCGGCGCCCGCGTAGTGAAAGTCGAACGCCCGCAAGGTGGTGACTTCGCGCGCGGCTACGACCGTTCGGTGCATGGCGAGTCGAGCTACTTCGTCTGGCTCAACCGCGGCAAGGAGTCCTTGACTCTGGACCTCAAAGCTCCCGAAGGTCTGCGGATCGTGCACCGGTTGCTCGAGGACGCCGATGTGCTGGTGCAGAACCTGGGGCCGGGGGCGTCGGCCCGGATGGGTCTCGATGCCGAGTCGGTCGCCCGCTCGCACCCACAAATCATCACCGCGACCATCAGCGGCTACGGCCAGGACGGCCCGTGGAAGAACCGCAAGGCCTATGACCTGCTGGTGCAAGCCGAAGCCGGGCTGCTGTCGGTGACCGGTTCCCCGGCCGAGGTGGCACGCACCGGGGTGTCCATCGCCGACATCGCGGCCGGAATGTTCACCTTCTCCGGTATTCTCACCGCGCTGTACACCCGTGCCACCACCGGTGTGGCGCGGCCGGTTTCGGTGTCCTTGTTCGATGCGCTGGTCGAATGGATGTCTCAACCGCACTACTACGGCCGCTACGGCGGAACTGCACCCGCCCGCACGGGTGCGCGCCATCCGACCATCGCCCCGTACGGCCCGTTCACGGCCGGCGACGGCGGCACGGTTCTACTGGCGGTGCAGAATCCGCCGGAATGGCAGCGGCTCTGCGAAATCGTCTTGAACAGAGCCGATCTCGTCGCAGATCCGCGATTCGCCACCAACCCCGATCGCGTTGCGCACCGCGACGAGTTGGAGGCGATCATCAGCGCTGCGGTGGCCCGCTTGGGCACCGACGAACTCGAGGCGCGTCTCGACGAAGCGGTGGTGGCGCATGCCCGCATGAACGATGTCAAGCACCTGTCGGACCACCCGGTACTCACCGGCCGCGACCGGTGGCGCGGAATTCAGACTCCGGGCGGGCCCGCCCAGGCGCTGCCGCCTCCGGCAGAACTGGCAGGTGTGGAGCCGACGCTCGGCGACGTGCCGGCGCTGGGCGCGCACAGCCGAAAGGTGTTGTCCGAGCTGGGTTACTCCCACTCCACTGTTGACCAGTTGATCGCGGCGGGCGTCACTTCGTCGTAGCGAGGAAGCCGCGCTTGATGCAGGTCATCAACAATTCGATGACATCATCCTGGCTCAGCTGTTCGGGCAGATCCAGGGCGGCTTCGGGCACCCGGGTGACCAGGGACCGCAGGATCAGTGCCGAAATCACCGGGTCATACGGGTACGCACCGGGTCGGCGGATCAACATCCTGGCTGCGCCGATGTCCATCAGCACCTGGCCGTTCTCGCCTATCCCAACAATCGTGGGGTCGTCAGTGGTGCCCTCGGCCCAGGCGTCGATGCAGCCGGAGTACCGGTCGTAAAACTCGACGTACGTGGCCAGCCAGTGCCGCAGTGTCGATTCGTCGGCCACCGGATCCACCTGCGCGATCCGTTCTGCGAATGCCTTTGCAGCCACATAGACCTCGGCACCCACCGCGGCGAGCAGATCCTGCTTGTCGCTGAAGTACTTGTAGAAGGTGCCACGGGCGACGTCAGCGGCCGCGACGATGTCGTCGACACTGGTACTGCGGTATCCCCTGGCCCGGAACTGCGCGGCACCGGCGTCGGCCAGCGTCGTCACGGTGGCGACGGCGCGCTTACTCAGGTTCGCGGTGCGCTCGGTGATGGACAGCCCCGTGAGATCGGGAGCGTCGGGCACCTGCACGGCGTCCACATCGGCGGCCGGGTCCTCGCTGGCGTGCAGTCGTAGCGATTTCAGCACGGCCGGTGGCGTATCGGGGAACAGCACCAACTGCAGGAATACGGACAGGGTATCGATGGCGTCCTTGGCGCTGCGACCGTAGGCACGGTCGGTGTGCACGAACAGGTTGATGCGGTGCACCAGCGCGGTCATCGTCATGGCCGCGACCTCGGGATCCAGACCTTGCAGACCCGACGCGGTGAGACGTTCGGCGAGCCGATGGTTGTAGCTGCGCACGAACCCCGTGATCGCGGGTCGCACCTTCGTGTCCGACGACGCGATCGCCGTCCACTGCACGAACATCGTGGAGTACTTCTCGAAGACCCAACTCCACTCGCCGAGCCACCAGTTCAGATTGTCGAAGCCGGTTTCATCCGGGCCCATCGGGCCGATCCGGCGTGCGACCCGGAACAGTGCGCTGCCGCATTCGTTCAGCAGCTCCAGGAAGATCTCGTCCTTGCCCTGGAAGTACTGATATAGCGCGGCGCGCGATATTCCGGCGGCCTTGGCAATCGCATCGACGGAGGTGTCGAAGTAGCCGAGCCGGCCGAACAGCTCCAGCGAGACCTCGGTGATCCGGCTGCGGGTGCTGGCACCCCGGGCACCAACAGCGGGGCTGGAGGGGCCATAACTGGAGCGGCGGACTATCGAGGCTTCGGACATGGTGCCACCAGCCTATTGCTGATTCGCCGGGCCCGCGGCACCGTGTGCCGCGTTTCGTGGTCCGCTTCTAGGTACAGCGAATTCCGCAGTGCTGGTGATCGCCACACCGCCGGTCTGTCTGGTGGCGGTGAGTTCGACACTCACCCGGTCGACCTCGTCCTCCTCAGACACTGCGACGATCGTTCCCGCGCAGGTCAGAACGTCGCCCGGCCAGACCTGTTCGCGGAAGCGAACGCCGAACCGCCGCACACCGGGTGCCCCCAGCCAGTCGATGGCGAACCCGGCCAGCAGCGCTGCCGAGAACATGCCTTGCGCGAACACCGAGGGATGGCCCGCGGACCGTGCCAGTTCGTCGTCATAGTGCATGGGGTTGAAGTCACCGGACGCGCCGGAGTAGCGGACGAACATCTGCCGGGTGAGTGGACCGAACTCCCGGGACGATGCCTGATCGCCGGGCTTCATTGCCTTGCCGCCGTTTCGATGAAGGTGGCCTTTGCCTCGGCCACCACCGCCCCTGCAGTGTCGCGGTATTCGGTCACCACCGTGGCGAAGCGCATGATGCCGCCACGCTTGCCCGGCTTGGAGAACCGCTCGACGATCCGCTCCCGCGCGGTCAGGACATCGCCGGCAGCGGGCAGTTCGCCATGGAACGTGTACTCCTGCTCGCCGTGCAGGAGTCGCTTGCGGTCGAAGCCCACGTTGACCCGGACACCCGGCGGCGCCCAGCGGGCCGCACTCGTCAGGAAGGTCGGCGGAACGATCGCGTCCGGACCGCGATAGGCGGGATCCTCGCTGAGCATGGCTTCCGCGAACTCCGCGATCTTGCCGCGCTCCACGACCACCTCCCACGGTTGTCCCACACCGAGGTCGGCGTCGCTGTCAGGCTCTGCAGTCATAGTGACCAATAGTGTCAGAAAACTGTCGGATACGAAACACGAACCACATTTAATCGCCCATGAACAGCTTGTCTAAAGATGACATAGATGCCAGAATTGGCGTCCATGATCGAGTTGGCGGCGAGCTACGTCGCAGGCAAATGGGTGACGAGCGCGGCCGCCGTCACGATGGAGGTGGCCTCGCCGACCACCGGTGAGGTGCTCGGCACAGTAGGTATCGCGGGCGACGACGAAGTCTCTGCCGCCGTGGCGGCGGCCCGTACCGCACTGCCGACGTGGGCGCAAACCTCCCCGCCGATCGCGGCGCCGCGCTGGGACGGCTCGCCGATGCCCTCACCGCCCGCAAGGGCGGGCTGGCCGACCTGGCCACCGCGGAGATCGGTTCGCCACGCTCATGGAGCACCTTCGGTCAGGTCATCACCGCGACCGGGGTGTTGCGCGCCTACGCCGCCATCACACCCGACCATCCGTTCAGCTCCAGCCGACCCTCGATGACCGGTGGCGTGGTCGACGTGCGGCAGGTGCCGGTGGGCGTGGTCGCTGCGATCGTGCCGTGGAACACCCCATTGTTCATCGCGGTGCTGAAACTGGGCCCTGCGCTGGCCGCAGGATGCACGGTGGTGCTCAAGCCTGCACCCGATGCACCGCTGAGCTTCGGTGTGCTCATGGATGCGGTCGAGGAAGCCGGCATCCCGGACGGTGTGGTCAATGTGGTCAACGGCGGGGCCGTGACCGGCGAGTTGCTCACTGAGCACCCCGATGTCGACAAAGTCAGCTTCACCGGATCGACGGCGGTCGGCGCTCGAATCGCCGCGTCGTGCGGATCCCGGATCCGCCGCTGCAGCACGGAATTGGGGGGCAAGTCCGCGGCCATCGTGCTGCCCGATGCGCCGATCGAGAAGACGGTCGCCGGACTGGTCGGCGGGGTGATGGGCAACAACGGCCAGCTGTGCGCCGCGCTGACCCGAATCCTGTTGCCGCGCAGTCGGTACGACGAGTACGCAACGGCCCTGACCGCCGCGGTCTCCACGCTGACGGTCGGCGATCCGGCCGAGCGGTCCACCGATATCGGTCCCCTGATCAACGAAGCGGCGCGTGACAAGGTGGAAGGTCTCCTGCGCCGAGCGCGCGACGAGGGTGCCACGGTACTCACCGGCGGTGAGCGTCCGGACCGGCCGGGGTGGTTCGTCACCCCCGCCGTCGTCGAGGCCACCAACGACATGGAGATCGCCCGCGAGGAGGTTTTCGGTCCGGTCGTCGTCGTCATCGCCTATGACGACATTGCCGAGGCGGTGGCCATCGCCAACGACTCGCGCTACGGACTGGTGGGTGCGGTGTGGTCGGCCGATGAGGAACGAGCAGCCACGGTGGCGACGCAACTGCAAGCCGGGTCGATCGCCGTCAACTCCACCGCCGTTCTCGACTTCGGCAGCCCGTTCGGCGGCTTCAAAGAGTCCGGCATCGGCCGCGAAGGCGGCCCGGAAGGCATCACCGGATTCGTCGAGTACCAAGCCATCATCCGTTGATCCGAAAGGGATTTCATCAATGCTGACGCAGGCCGCAGTCCTGTTCGAACGCAATTCACCGTGGTCGGTCGAGACGATCGAACTCGACCCACCGAAAGCGACCGAGGTCCTCGTCGAATTGCACGCCTCCGGTATGTGCCATTCCGATGACCATCTGGTCACCGGCGACATGCCGATCGCGCTGCCGTGCATCGGTGGGCACGAGGGCGCGGGTGTGGTCAAGGCCGTCGGTGAGCACGTGTCATGGTTGGCACCAGGCGACCATGTCGTGTTCAGCTTCATCCCGTCGTGCGGGCGCTGCCCGTCATGTTCGACCGGCCATCAGAGCCTGTGCGACCTCGGCGCAAAAATCTACTCCGGCATGCAGATTCACGACGGTACCGCCCGCCACCACTTCGGCGACCAGGACCTTGCACTGGCCTGCGGCGTCGGATCGTTCGCACACCACACCGTGGTTCACGAGGCCAGCTGCGTGAAGATCCCGAAGCACTACCGGCTGGACCGGGCCTGCCTGCTCGGCTGCGGCTTCATCACCGGATGGGGATCGTCGGTGTACGCCGCCGACGTGCGGCCGGGTGACACGGTGGCCGTCGCGGGCGTCGGCGGCATCGGCGCGGCGGCGGTGCAGGGCGCCCGACTCGCCGGCGCGCGCACGATCACCGTCATCGACCCGTCGGAGTACAAGCGGGCCGAAGCGGTGAAAATGGGCGCCACCCATACCGCAGCGAACTGGGACGAAGCCAAAGGCGTTGTCGCCGCAGCCACCTGGGATCGAGGTGTGGACAAGTTCATCTGCGCCATGGGAGTCGGTGACGGCCAGCTCGTCGGCCAGGCCCTGGCCATGACGGCCAAGCGCGGCAAGCTCGTCGTCACCAACATCCACCCCATGCTGGAGCGGGAGATCCGGGCCAACCTCATGGATCTCACCCTGACCGAGAAGCAGATCGTGGGCACTCTCTACGGCTCGGGTAACCCGCGCGCTGATATCCCGAAAATCCTCGAGCTGAGCAGCGCCGGGCAGGTGGACCTGGACTCTATGGTGACCCGCACCTATCCCTTGGAGAAGGTCAACGACGGATACGCCGATATGCACGCGGGCGCCAACATCCGTGGCGTGCTGGTCTATCCGCCGGCCGAGGGTTAGCAGTCGCCGAACATGAGCTCGTGCACTACTTTTCGGTTGATTTTTCGCACACGAGCTCATGTTCGAACCGCTAAACTTGCACGGGTTCCCACCCACCGCCTTCGGTAGAGCGGTGCGCAGCGTCAATCACCGCGAGCGAGAGCAGCCCGTCCTCGAAGGTTGCTGCCGAACTGGGCGCACCATCGAACGCCGGCAGCCAATCCTCAAGCATCAGCGCCATCGCCCGGCTCGCGTGTCCGGCCAGACCAGAAGGCAGCTTCTCCGGATAGGCCGGCTCGCGGTCGGCGACCGTCAGCCGGTTCAGCCCGTCGTCGGTGGCCAAGCCCGCCGAGTATGCCGCCGAGCGCAGGTCACCGTCGCCGATGATCGTGCCGTCAGAGCCGAACAACTCCAGCCGGTAGTGATCGGCGTGGGCGCCCATCACCGAAACGCTCAGCACCGCGGTCACCCCGGATTCCATCCGCATCAACAGCGCCGCGGTGTCGTCGGCGGTGACGTTCAGGATCGTGCCATCGGGCCGCTCCCGCTCCGGCTCGGTGGTCCGCACCTCGGCGCACACAGACACCGGTTGGCCGAGCAGGCTGCACAGGAAGTCCAGGTCGTGCACCAGCATCCCGGCGAGGTAGCCTCCGCCCTGATCACGGTCGTACATCCAGCCGGCCTGCAGCGGGTGACTCGGATGCCAGTACGACGCGCTGCGGCTGACCCGGGCCAGGTACTGGGTGCCCAGAAAGCCCGAACGCACCCGGTCTGCGACGGCCAACCAGTCCGGATTCCACCGATTCTCGAAGCAACAGGCAGTGGGCAGGCTTGACTCGGCGGCGGCTCGCACCATCTCACGCGCCGCATCGAGGTCACCGGCAAGCGGCTTCTCACACAGCACAGGCTTGCCCGCGGCCAAGGCGGCCAGCGTCATATCACGATGCAGGACGTTGGGCGTCGCGACCGAGATGACATCGAGATCGTCGCGGGTCACGAACGACTGCCAATCGGTGGAAGTCTCTTCGATCCCCAGCTTGGCGGCCACGCGCTCCAGTCGATCGGGTGTGCGTGCACAGAGTGCCACAGGCTCAAAGCCCTTCGCCGCCCGCAATGCAGGCACCTGCACATGCGCACCCCACCCGACCCCGATGACGCCGACTCGCTTGGGCCCCTGTTCTGTCATGTCTCTCCTCGGTCGATTCCCTATGTGACACATATGTTAGATACGTGACGCCCACCCATCGGGATGAATCCGCACGATCCCTTCAATTGCACGTGCTCGACATTGCCAAAAGGTGACACTAGTGCCAGAATCGAGTGTTGTGAACGCGATCGACACCGATGAGCAGCAGTTCGCACCGCTGATCGACCTGCAGTGGTGGCAGGAACGCCCCGCCGACCGAACGGAGCTTTACCGGAGCCTGCGCGACGCGGGTAGTCCGGTGTTCGTCCGCACCAGCCGCCCCGACTCGCCGCGGGTACGCGGATTCTGGGCAGTCGGCTCGCACCGTGACGTCTCCCAGATCAGTCGGCGGCCGGAAGACTTCTGTTCGGGGCAAGGCACCCAGATCTTCGACCAGACGGCGGAGATGCGGGAGTACCGCGGGTCGATCATCGATATGGACGACCCCGAGCACATGCGGCTGCGCAAGATCGTCTCCCGTGGATTCACCCCGCGCATGCTCTCCGAGCTTCGTGGACTGGTGCAGGAGACGACGGCGGAGATCCTCGAAGAAATGCCGCGCTCCGGTGAGTGTGATTTCGTCGCCTCTTTCGCCACGCTGCTGCCACTCCGCATCATCGACAACATGCTGGGCGTGCCACGCGAGCACGAACAGTTCATCCTGCACGCCACCAATGTGGTGCTCGGAGCCTCCGATCCCGAATACGTACCCGACCACAGCATCAAGGGCATCGAGACGGCCGTCACAGAAACCAGCGAACAACTCATCGACTTGCTGAAAAGCATTGCCGAGGACCGTATCGCGAGCCCCCGCGACGATGTGATCAGCAAATTGGTGACCTCTGACGAGGAGAACCTGACCCCGCAGGAACTGGCCAAGTTTTTCATCCTGCTGATTGGCGCTGGTAATGAGACGACCCGCAATGCACTCACGCACGGCTTGCTGATCCTCAGCGCCCACCCCGAGCAGCGGGATCGGCTGCTGGCGAACTACGACGAACTGGCATCGCCTGCGGTCGAGGAGATCTTGCGATATGCCAGTCCCGTGATCCACATGCGCCGCACCGTCACCCGCGACGGCGTGACGCTGACCGACGAGCAGGGCGCGATCACTCACACCTTCAACGCCGGCGACAAGGTCGTCCTCTGGTACCCCGCCGCCAACCGCGATCCAGCTGTCTTCGCGGAGCCGGAGCTCTTCGATATCGCACGAAAACCGAATAACCACATAGCCTTCGGCGGTCCGGGTCCACATTTCTGCCTGGGTGCACACCTCGCCAGGCTCGAACTCAACGTCGCGTTCAAAATGCTTTTCGACCGATATCCTGATATCACCTCGGCCGGCGAGCCGGTCATGCTGAGATCGAACTTCGTCAACGGCATCAAACACCTCAAGGCGACCTACACCCCATGAACACTCAACCTGCGGTGCTGTCCGACACCACCGACGGCGTCCTGACCATCACCCTCAACCGCCCCGAGGCCGCCAACGCGGTGCGTCCTGATGACCGCGATGCGTTGATCGCGTTGTTGACTGCTGCGGATGCCGACGACAAGGTGCGCGTGGTCGTATTGCGGGCCAACGGCAAACACTTCTGCGCAGGTGCCGATGTCGGATCGCTCGCCGACCGGCGTGCAACTGTGGAAAAGCGGGTGATGGACCCGATGCGGCGCATCATGAACGGCGCCCAGAAGCTGGTGGCCAGCGTGCTGGACTGCAACAAGCCGGTGATCGCCGCAGTGCAGGGTGCCGCGACCGGCGTAGGAGCTCACCTTGTATACGCCTCCGATCTGGTCATCGCCACCGAAAATGCCTATTTTGCAGAGTCTTTCGCCAAGCGCGGCTTAGTGGTCGATGGCGGCGGCTGCTACCTGCTGCCGCGGCGGATCGGCATGCAGAAGGCCAAGGAGTTGGCGTTCTTTGGTGAGAAGCTCACCGCAGCCGAGGCTTTGAGCCTCGGCCTGGTGAACCGGGTGGTGGCGGCCGATGAGCTTGATGCCGCGATTGCCGATTTCGCCGGCCGACTGGCTACCGCACCCACGACTGCGATCGCGTTCACCAAACGACTGCTCAACGACTCCCCCGACACGGATCGCACCGGAGCCTTCGTCGCCGAGGCGATGGCGCAAGAGATCCAGTCGTATTCGCACGACTCGAAAGAGGGCGTGCAGGCCTTCGTCGAGAAGCGCCCGACCGAATTCACCGGGTGGTGACGATGGCACGTGCGGACATCCCCGTCATCGATCCGGCCAGCGCCCCGTACTGGGAAGCCGCACGACAGGGCCGATTGTTGATCGCCGAGTGCGCGGCGTGCGGCGCCGTGCACCACTATCCGCGGCCGTTCTGTCCATGGTGCTGGAGTGAGGACGTGCATCCGGTGCAGGCCGCAGGCACGGGCACGCTCTATACGTACTCGACAGTGTTCGTGAACGACCTGGCGCCCTTCAAGGAACAGCTGCCTTATGTGGCTGCCCTCGTCGAGCTAGACGAGGGTCCACGATTGATGACCACCATAGAAGGCGTTGACTCCCAAAAGCTTCGGGTCGGCATGCCGGTCACCGCGGTGTTCCGGCCTGTCGACGACAGCGACCCGGCCAGTCCGTATCTGACCATTTTCACCCCCAGCAAGGAGAACGCATGACCCGACTACTCGACGGCAAGGTGGCGCTGGTGACCGGCGCCGGTCACGGCATCGGCCGCGGCCACGCGCTCGAACTGGCCAAACACGGTGCCACTGTCGTCATCAACGACCTGGGCACCAGCCTGTCGGGTGAGGGCACCGGAAAGGTAGCCGACGAGGTGGTGCAGATCATCGAAAGCCGCGGCGGCAAAGCAGTTTCGGACTTCAGCGATGTCGGCGACGAGGAACAGGTCGATCTGGCGGTGGAGCGCGCCTACTCGCAACTGGGCCGGTTGGACATCGTTGTCAACAACGCCGGCATCGTGCGTGACAAGGCAATCTGGAACATGACCGCCGACGATTTCGACCTGGTGATGCGGGTACACGTGCGCGGTAGTTGGCTGACCAGCCGCGCGGTCGCCCGTAAGTGGCGGGACGAGTCGAAAGCCAACGGCGGGAAGGTGTATGGGCGCATCATCAACACCACCTCGGGTGCGGGGCTGCACGGACACTTCGGGCAGACCAACTACAGCGCCGCAAAAGCTGCCATCGTAGGGCTCACCCAGACCCTGAGCCTGGAGCTGGCGTCGATCGGCGCAACAGTGAACGCGATCAGCCCAGGCGGGCGCACCAGGATGTCCGCGTCGATGCCCGGAGCGCAGGCACCGATCGAGCCCGATGAGCGCCCTGACGACGAGTTCGACCCGAAAGATCCGTCGCTGGGCTCGCCAGTGGTGGCCTGGCTGGCCAGCCCTGAGGCCGGTCACGTCAGCGGTCAGGTAATCCGCGCGATGGGCGAGAGTATCCAACTGCTCAAGGGCTGGCATCCGGCGGCCTCGGTATCCAACGGCCAGAAGCGCTGGGATGCAGACAAGTTGGGCGCGATCATGGCCACCGACGTGTTCGGCACCCGCAACACCGGGCTGCGCTTAGGCGGCTGAAGCCGACGTCCTACGGACATCCAACGGACGCGCCGGGAATGCGATATCAACTGTGGCGCATTCCCGGACCGCACGCCACGAGCTCATGGTGCGCGCGGCCACTGACGACGATGACTTGCATTGCTGCGGTAGTGGTTGCGCAAACCGCCAGGGCCGCTGTTTCGAGTGTTACCAACTGTCGCGGCGGCAGTGCCGTCTGGATTCCTCGGGCCTCCGTCCAGACCAATTCGCTCGGCTCCTCGACCGGAGCATCACTCACCGCAGCCCGCACAGATATCTAATTATACAACTATCTGAATCTATTGCTATGTGTGGACTAGGATAGCTCGCTGGGTGGTCCGTCTCCCGGAAGGATTGCGACGGCATGGCTTTTTGGACGACAGGACGGTGCTCGTCGCCGTCACTCTGGCCAAAATGGACTCCACCATGGACGTACGGTGAACTCAGCGACCTTTCCGCGACGGCGACGCTTGCCACGATCGATGGCATAACGGCGAACTTGGTACCTCGCGACGTGAGTCCGTCACGCAGACAATGCGGTTCGGTTACCACAGGCGGAAGATCTGCCGGCGTCTCTGCCTACGTGAGTGGAAGCAATATCTCGGTGCCGAGTACCGCGACACATCGCATGCGAACGCTGAGCGACCGAACAACACGTTGCCCGCGAATACAGATGTCAACGCAATGGACCCCTGGATCAATCTGAGTACTGAAGACCCCGACGAATCGCGCAGACCGTGTACCGAGCATAGAGGAGGACGCCGGGCTACTGCCCCATCGAGCGGGGCGAAACTGGCCGGGCACAACGGAAATGACCCTTCAACACACGCTCACCCGCCATCGCTTTTCCAGGTCCATCCTGTTCGCATTGGCTGTCGCCATAGCTGCGGGATCAGTCGGCGCCCTCACGAGCGGCGCGCCCTCGGCAGCCGCCGATGACGAGGGCTGCACGTTCCAGCTGTCGGCACCCCAGGCGGAACAACTACCCGGCGGAAGTAGGACTGCGGTATCTGCAACTCTGGTGGCGACGAAGTGCTCGGGTCTAGCCCAGGCCACAAGCGCCACAGTCTGCATTACCGGCCCCAGGGGCACCGACACGTGCTCGTCGAGTCCCGCATGGTCGACGGCGAGGGCATTCATCAACATGTCAGCGCCGGGAGGCATCTACACCGCCCGCGGCCAGGGCTGCTGGGCAGTCTTCGAGAATGCTCAGTGCACTGACCTCGGGCCGGTCGGCTCGACGATCTGAGTGCCCACCCCACGGGCTGACACAGCACAACGGCCTGCGCTCCGCAGCTGGGACCGCGGCGGCCTGAATCTCGGCTGATGATCCGCGTATCTCGGCTCCTGACTTCGGACATCGTGTGGGGTTTTTCAGCCCGGAAACGCCGAGACCTGTACGCAAACCCGGTGCTCTACTGCATAATTGGGCGGCATATCGATCAGATGGGCCCCGAGAACTACCGAGGTGCGATCGCCGGGAAGTGCTTCACTTACGCCACCGCTTGCGGCGGACTCAGGCTGCTGCCCTACGACGCGACAACGCTGTATTTCGCGGACGAACCCGAGGACGACCTACGCACAGTCGGTTGTTCCAAGGAGTGCCACGTCCATCCGCAGATCGTGGTCGGCCTGCTGGTTGATCGAACCGGACTCCCGTTAGAACTCAGCTGATACCGGGGCCACACCGCCGAGACCACCATCATCGTCCTGATCGTCACCAGCTTCTTGGAACGCCATAGCCTCCAGGTCACGCCGATGGCGACGGCTGCCGATGCGGGCCATGCTCTCGGCGGTCAACTTCGAAGCCCTCGACGAGCTCGGACTGTCGTCCATCGTCGGCTCCCGCGCAACAAAAGCGGCCGCAGACCTGGAATCGCATTTCCTTGGAACGGTGACGTTTTCACCGACGGGCAGTTCATCAACACGGTCACACCCCCGGCACCGCAACGCCAAAGCCAACAATCTAGCTCTACGAGCCGAGCCGGTCCGGGACCCCCACACTCATCCAGGAGCGTGGTGGGCGATCTGGGCATACTCGGCCAATCGGTCCCGGCGCGACCAGAAACCCCTGGCCGCTCAGGAAGCCCGCGCGAGAGCGGTCGTAGACGGCGAAAAGAAAGCCAACTCAGCATGATTCGTCAAAGTCCGCGGCAATGACCGCTGCGTCGATGAGACCAGCCTGGCCCCGGCGCAATCCCTGGTCGGACTCAAGACCTACGTCACCAACATGGCCGTCGCAGCGATACCGGCTGCCGAAGTGATCGCCGAGTACCACGACCTGCGGCAAGGCGGCGAGAATCTGCCATCGTCAACTTGCGCTCCCCAGCTGGGACCGCGGTCTGCATCTCGGCTGATGTGTTGCGTTTCCCGGCACCGGGACCGCTTATCCGGTAAGCCGGCCTCCAGCTGCTCGCGTCTCCAAAAGCCTGTGAACCCGTGTCGACCCAGGGACGATCGCCCGCGCCTACACCGGCCGACGAACGACACCTGAAGAACTTCCATCGCGTGTTCTGCGAACGTCAGGTCGACGGCGCGGACGCGGTCCAAGGCCGCGCAGACCGCCGCGAGCAACGGTCGACAAACAATGGTCCCGCGTGCGGCACCCACCGCAGGTACGGCGCGTTCAACGCGTTGACCACCGTTCATTAACTAGATAAATAGATATATATATTGCCCCTTCATCGGGCGACCATTTGCCCATCTAACGATCCATGTAGGTAAGAATCGACTGCTGGCCGTGGGTCCGACCCCCACCGCCGCAATGGGTTCCACAGGCGACCAGCCAGACGCCCCGGCGGAGACCCCCCGGGGGCGCGGCGCCGTGTGCAGCACGGATGCGCCCCAGGCGGGAGCAAGACTGCCCGAATCGCCTGCCGGCTGCGATCTCGACCACCCCGAGATGCCCGGCGCCGACACGTCGACACCGACCGTGAATTCATCGACATAAGACATTTCGACCAAAAACCATCAGGCGCACTTCCTGTCATAAAGGGGGGCTGTTTTAACGCGTACGAAGGGGCGCATATTCGCGGCCGAATAAGCACCACAATGGCGTCAATTGAGTTTCCTTTGCTTGTTGCTAGCAAATCCTAGCTAGTGGGTGTCGACCGTCGGCGACAAATACCTCAGCAACTCTCTCCGGTAACGCAAACCCCTTGCCCCCGTCGACGCACCAGGCACGAGCACAGGCTCATGCCCAACGCGGCGCAACCCGCGCCAGGTATGTCGATATGCACTTCTAGCTGCACTGACATCAGACATCTCACCCGGAGTGGACGTTGCGTTAGTAGCACTACGAGCAGCGGCACCAGCTCTTGCCTCCGCGCAAGACACGGTCACAGCGACCATCTCGACAGAACAAGCAAATCCACCCGACCGAACTAGTCGGCCCCTGTATCGTCCGTCGGCATTGGGTCGAATCTGTTGCTACCGCCGAAAACAATGGTGTACGGTTCCCCCGCAACGGCGTGTGTGCTGGACCACATCTCCGATCCAGTCATCTGTCGATAAAGTTCCATGAAGGGAATCGCAGGCCATGAAACATCGCGACGCACAGGTGGTGCACGAGTCTTGGTGACCGTGGGAAATGCTTATCGACCCCTTCGCGCGCTCGGCGACTTCTTCGCGACCACCTTGGACACGTTCGTGTTGATGTTCAAGCCGCCCTTCGCGTGGCGCGAGTTCCTGCTGCAGACCTGGTTCGTCGCACGTGTGTCTATCGCGCCGACCTTGCTGCTATCGATCCCCTTCACGGTCCTGACCGTGTTCATCATCAACATCCTGCTCGTTGAGCTGGGTGCGGCCGACTTCTCGGGCACTGGAGCCGCTCTGGGCGCGGTCACTCAGATCGGCCCGCTGGTCACCGTGCTTGTCATTTCAGGCGCGGGCGCGACGGCGATGTGCGCGGACCTGGGATCGCGAACCATCCGCGAAGAGTTGGACGCAATGAGGGTGCTCGGCATCGACCCGGTACAGGCACTCGTCGTGCCCCGCGTGTTGGCCGCCACCGTCGTCGCCGTCATGTTGACCTCGCTGGTGACCATGGTTGGCATCGTCGGCAGCTTCTTCTTCGCGGTGTTCTTCCAGAACGTCACGCCTGGCGCCTTCGCATCCGGTCTGACCCTCCTGGTCGGGGGCATTGACGTGGTGGTGAACCTTGCCAAAGCCGCGATCTTCGGTCTCGTCGCCGGCCTTATCGCCTGCTACAAGGGCATCTCGGTCGGCGGCGGTCCCCAGGGCGTGGGGAACGCGGTCAACGAGACAGTGGTTTTCACCTTCATGGCTCTGTTCGTCATCAACGTCATCGCCACAGCGGTCGCAGTCAGGGTCACAGCGTGACGGCGCAAGTTGGAAGGGCCAGCAGCCTGCATCCCCGGACCCGACGGTTCTTGGCGTCCTGCTCCAAGAGCTGGAAACGGGTGGGCGAGCAGACCCAGTTCTACGGCTGGACCGTGCGCGGCATCGGCGACGCCGTTGTCCACTACAAGGTCGAAGTCATCCGGCAGATCGCTCAGATGAGTCTGGGTGTGGGCGCGCTCGCGCTCATCGGCGGGACGGTGGTCATCGTGGCCTTCCTGACGTTGTCCGCCGGATCGCTCATCGCGGTTCAGTCGTACAACCAGCTCGCCCAAATCGGTGTCGAGGCGCTGGCTGGATTCACGTCGGCGTTTCTCAACGTCCGACTGGTGTCGCCGCTGGTGGCCGGCATCGGCCTCGCCGCGACCATCGGCGCCGGCGCCACCGCCCAACTTGGCGCCATGCGGATCAGTGAGGAGATCGACGCACTCGAAGTGATGGGTGTCCGGTCGGTCGCGTACCTGGCGTCGACGCGCGTGTTGGCCGGTGTGCTGGTAGTCATTCCGCTCTATTGCATCGCCGTCATCATGGCTTTCGTCGCCACCAGGTTCGGTACCACCTTCGTCTATGGGCAGTCCACCGGCGTCTACGACCACTACTTCAAAACGTTCCTCAACCCCACCGATCTCATCTGGTCGTTCATGCAAGCGATCCTGATCGCCGTCGTGGTGATGCTGGTGCACACCTATTACGGCTTCACCGCCACGGGAGGCCCCGCCGGAGTCGGCGAGGCTGTCGGCCGGGGTGTACGTACGTCGCTCGTCGCCACTGTCTTCGTAACCCTGTTCGTCTCGCTAGCCGTCTACGGCCAGTCCGGCAACTTCCACCTTTCGGGATAACGCGATGGATTTTTTACGCAATGACAGCCGGCTGAACCCCGGGTGGTGGACGCTCTTCCTAGTCGCTTTCCTTGCGGCCGTGGTGTTCGTGACCAGTGCGCTGTTCTCCGGGGCCTTCACCGCCTACGTGCCCGTCACCTTGACCTCCGACCGATCCGGCCTGGTGATGGAGCCGGGCGGCAAGGTCAAGATGCAGGGCGTGGAGGTAGGCCGGGTTGGCGAGGTCCAAGGTGGCGACCCCGTTCGGCTCAAGCTCGAGATCTTCCCGGACCAGCTCCAATACCTCCCCGCCAACATCGGCGCCCAGATTCGGGCGACCACAGCCTTCGGCGCAAAGTTCGTGGACCTGACCTACCCGTCTGCTCCGAGCGCACACCACCTGCAGCCAGGGGCGGTCATCGAGGCGTCGAACGTCTCGACCGAGGTCAACACTGTCTTCCAGAATCTGATGGGCGTGCTCAAGCAGATCGATCCAGCCAAGCTCAATGGTGTGCTGTCCGCCCTGGCCGAGGGCCTTCGCGGCCAGGGCTCGACCATCGGCCAGGCCACTACCGATGCCAATGAGGTGCTGTCGGCTCTGAACCCCCGAGCAGACACCATGCGGCGAGACTGGCAGTCGCTCAAGGGTTTCAGCGACACCTACAGCGCCGCCGCCCAGAACATCCTGACGGTGCTGGATGCAGCGAGTACAACCAGCACCACGATCACCGACCACGCGCAGGCACTGGACGCACTGCTGCTCAATCTGACCGGACTCTCACGCAGCGGCGAGAACCTACTCGGGTCGAGCAAGGACAACCTTGTGACGTCAGTCAACGACCTCTCGTCGACCACCAGCTTGTTGCTCGGATACAACCCGATGATCACGTGCACCATCGTCGGCGGAAAGCATTTTCTGGATAACGGCGGCTACAAGGGCGCAGGCGGAAACGGTTACTCGACAATCACCGACGTCGGACTTCTGCTGGGCGATGACCCGTACAAGTATCCGGACAACTTGCCGATCGTCGCGGCCAAGGGCGGTCCCGGCGGAAAGCCAGGATGCGGATCCCTTCCGTACGTCGAAAACATGTACCCCGTGCGCCAGTTGGTCACCAATACCGGTTGGGGTACCGGCAACGATATTCGGACCAACCCCGGTATCGGTTTCCCGGCCTACAACAACTTCTTCCCCGTCACCCGGGGCAACCCCGAGCCGCCGAGCATCCGCAATCTCTTCGGAGGCCCAGCGCCCGGCCCCATCCCGTATCCCGGCGCCCCGCCCTACGGCGCACCGATGTACGCCCCGGACGGCACCCCGCTGTGGCCCGGACTTCCCCCGGGAGTTCCATCGGCGTCACCGCCACCCGACCCCAACGATGTCCCCGCCGGGGCGGAGCCGTTCACGCCGCCCGCGCCCGCGGAACTGGTGCCGACACCGCTACCCCCGCCAGTGCCCTGAATCCGCCAAACAGCCGTACCGCGAAGCTATGAGAGGCAACAGTCGTGAGATCTAATCTGCGAGGCGCCGTCTGGCGACTTGCCGTCTTCGCAGTGGCAGCAGCGCTAGGCATCTTTTCGCTCTTCGCGATTTTCGCCCAGCTGCGGTTCGAGGACGGAAAGACCTACGGGGCGGAGTTCAGCAACATCAGCGGACTGGAGACGGGCCAATTCGTCCGCGTCGCCGGCGTCGAGGTCGGCAAGGTGACGGATATCCGGATCCAGCCCGACAACAAGGTGCTGGTCCACTTCACCGCCGATAACACCGTCGTACTGACCCAGGGCAGCCGGGCGGTGATCCGCTACGACGACCTGATCGGCGGCCGCTACCTGGCCCTCGAAGAGGGGGCGGGAAGCACCGCTGAGCTCAAGCCCGGTGGCACTATCCCGCTAGCCAACACCTCGCCAGCGCTGAACCTCGACGCACTCATCGGTGGCTTCCGACCGCTGTTCCGCGCCTTGAACCCAGACCAGGTCAATGCCTTGTCGGGCCAGCTGATCAAAGCACTGCAGGGCCAAGGCGCCACGATCGGCTCATTCTTGAATCAAACTGCGGCACTGACGAACACCCTCGCGGACCGGGACCAGTTGATCGGACAGGTGATCGTGAACCTCAACACCGTCGTGGGCTCGCTCGGCGATCAGAGCAAGAACGTCGACACCGCCGTGACCTCCCTGTCCGACCTCGTCGACACCTTGGCCAGCCACAAATCCGATATCAGCAATTCCGTGGCATACACCAACGCCGCCTCAAACTCGATCGCCGATCTGCTGGCCCAGGCACGAACCCCCTTGAAGAAGGTTATCGCCGAGACCGACCGGTCCGCAGGCCTGGTAGTGGCCGACCACGACTACATGGACAACCTCCTCAACACCTTGCCCGAGGCATACCAGCAGTTGGGCCGCCAAGGGCTTTACGGAGACTTCTTCAGCTTCTATCTGTGCGAAGTCGCCTTGAAAGTCAACGGCAAAGGGGGCCAACCGGTCTACATCAAGCTCGTCGGCCAAGACTCCGGAAGGTGCACGCCGAAATGAAGTCCTTCCGAGAACGTAACCCCGTGGTGATCGGCGCCGTCGGCGTCGGCATCACCGCCGGTCTGATGCTGCTGGCGCTGAACTACGACAAACTGCCCGTCGTCAATCGGACAACAAGCTACTCGGCGTACTTCGCCGAGGCCGGTGGCCTCACTCCCGGTGCGCCAGTGCAGGTTTCCGGCTTCAAGGTCGGTGCCGTCGAAGGTGTGAAGCTCGACCATGCCCGCGTGCTGGTCACGTTCAACGTGGCCCACGACATCCGTCTCGGCGACCACACCGAAGCAGCCATCCAGACCAAGAGCCTGCTGGGGTCGAAAATCATCGAGATCACCCCACGGGGTGGTGGCATTCAAGACGGTCCGATCCCGCTCGACCGCACACGTTCTGCGTATCAATTGCCCGATGCCCTTGGCGATCTCACCGCCACGATCAGCGGCCTGGACACCGATCAGCTGTCGGACTCGCTGGCGGTCCTAACCGACACATTCAAGGACACTCCCCCAGATCTGAAGGTCGCGGTTGCCGGCGTGGAGCGATTCTCGCGCACCCTGAGCGCCCGCGACGAGCAATTACGCAACCTGCTGGCCAACGCCGACAAAGCCACCGCGGTGCTGTCGGAGCGCAGTGACCAGGTGGTCAACCTCATCGCCAACAGCGATGCACTGCTCGTCCAGCTGCAGAGCCAAAGCGCGGCACTCGACCAGATCGCTGGATCCATCTCGGCGCTCTCGCGGCAGGCGAAGACATTCATCGACGAGAACAACGCGACATTCAAGCCCGCGATCGACAAGCTCAACGGGGTACTCGCGATTGTTGACAATCGCAAAGAGCAGGTGCAGAAGTCCATCAAGTTACTGAACGCCTACGCGATGTCTCTCGGCGAGTCGGTGTCCGCGGCCCCGTTCTTCAAGGCTTACATCGGCAACCTGTTACCGGGCCAGTTCCTGCAACCTTTTATCGACGCCGCATTTTCCGACCTCGGCCTGGATCCCAGCGTGCTGCTGCCGTCGCAACTGACAGACCCACCCGTCGGCCAACCCGGCACACCGGCTCTGCCGGTCCCCTACCCCCGCACTGGTCAGGGCGGCGAGCCGAATCTGACACTGCCCGACGCGATCACCGGCAAGCCGGGCGATCAGGGGTGCGGTCAGCCCGGCCTGCCACTGCCCGGACCGACCGGCTGCTACCCGTACCGGGAACCGCCGCCCGCTCCACCGCCGGGAGGCCCGCCTCCTGGACCACCGGCCGCGGCCGCCCCAGGGTTGGCATCCGTTCCCTCGCCGGTACCCAACCCCGTGACTGTTCATGCCCCCGGTGAATTGCCGGCCCCGAGCGCACCCACCAACGGAGGACAGTGATGACCGCACGCAGAGCGCGAGTCGGCCTCGCCGCCCTTCTCGCCGTCCTGGTGGTGGCCGGGATCGTGGTCGTGACGAAGACTCAGCAGCGCATCAACCGCGTCAATGTTGTGGGCTACTTCGCCAACAGCAATGGCATCTTCGCCGGCGACGAAGTACGAGTTCTCGGGGTGCCGGTCGGAAAGATCGACACGATCACGCCAGAGGCCACCCGGGTCAAGATCACCTTTTGGTACGACGCCCAGTACCAGGTGCCCGCCGATGCCAAGGCGGTTATCCTTTCTCCGTCGCTGGTCACCTCCCGGGCCATCCAACTGACGCCGGCGTACACCACCGGGCCCACCATGGCGGATCACGCCGTCGTGCCTGAGGAGCGCACCGCTGTTCCCGTTGAATGGGACGACTTTCGCGTGCAGTTGGAGCGACTCACCGACACCCTGCAACCCACTCATCCAGGCGGTGTCAGCACGCTGGGCGGGCTCATCAACACCTCGGCGGACAACCTGCGCGGCCAGGGCGCGAACATCCGGCAAACGATTATTCAGATGTCCCAGGCATTTTCGGCGCTCGGAGATCGCAGCAAGAACCTGTTCAGCACAGTCAAGAACATCTCAGCCGTGGTCACGGCGCTTCAGAGCAGTCAGGACCTGCTACGCCAGCTCAATCAGAACCTCGCCGCCGTCACCGGACTTCTGGCCAACGATCCGAACGAGATCGCCAACGCCGTCCGCGATATCGACTCCGTCGTCGGCGAACTGACGGCCTTCGTCGCCGCCAACAAGGAAACGGTGGGCACCACGTCGGACAAACTGGCCTCGGTAAGCACCGCGCTCAATCAGAGCCTCGACGACATCAAACAGACGCTGCACATCGCGCCAACTGCGTTGCAGAACTTCGTCAACATCTACCAGCCCGCACAGGGCGCGCTGACAGGCGCGCTGGCCGTCAACCAGTTTTCCAATCCGATCGAATTCATCTGCGGCGCCATCCAGGCGGCCTCACGACTCGGCGCCGAACAATCCGCCAAACTGTGCGCACAATACCTGGCGCCCATCATCAAGAACCGGCAGTACAACTTTCTTCCCTTGGGACAAAACGTTCTTGTCGGCGCTCAGGCGCGGCCCAACGAGATCACTTACAGCGAGGATTGGATGCGGCCGGATTACGTTCCACCGCAGCAATCTTCGCCGCCACCGGCTGGCGCAGCGCCCACCGACACAGCGCCGATGGCCGCGGAATCATCGACGTCTACGCCGCCCGCCCCTGCACCCGTCGCTACCAACCCAGACAACGGATTGACCGGCATGATGATCCCCCCCGGCGGTGGCTCGTGATCGACCGCCGCCTCCATCGGACCGGCTCGGCCCTGTTGGCCGCCCTCGTCCTAGTCAGCAGCGCATCCGGTTGTTCACAGTGGCGCGGCGTGAACACCCTGGACCTTCCGGGCACCGAAGGCCACCGCAACAACCCGTTCACCATCCAGGCACAGTTCCCCGATGTCGAGAACCTGCAAAGGAATTCGCGCGTCCGCGTCGGTGACGTCACAGTCGGCAATGTCACCAAGATCGAACGGCAGGGCTGGCACGCGCTAGTGACGATGAGCCTCAATGGCGACGTCAAACTCCCCGCCAATGCCACGGCAACCGTCGGCCAGACAAGCCTGTTGGGCTCACTGCACGTCGAGCTCGCTCCGCCGGTCGGAGTCGCACCGCAAGGCAGACTGACCGCGGGGGCGGTGATCCCGTTGTCGTCGGGGTCTATCTATCCCTCGACAGAGCAAACCCTGGCTGGTATCTCGATGCTCCTCAACGGTGGCGGCATCGGGCAACTCCAGGACATCACACAGTCGCTGAGCACCGCCTTTGCCGGCCGCGAAGGCGACCTACGTAGCCTGCTCACCCAGCTGGATCAATTCATCGGTTCCCTCAACGACCAGACCACCGACATCATCGCGGCCACGGACAGCTTCAACGGACTGGTGAGCCAGCTCGCCGACCAGAAGCCAGTGCTGGACAAGGCATTACAGACGTTGCCTGCCGCCCTGCAGGTGCTCAGTGATCAGCGTCAGCATCTTGCCGATGCGTTGACGGAACTCGGCAGGTTCAGCGCATTGACAGCTGACACGGTCAACCAGACCAAGGAGAATCTGATCAAGGAGCTCAACGATCTCGGGCCGGTTCTGCAGTCGCTCGCCGACGCCGGTCCGGCGCTGACCAGATCCCTGAGTTTCTTCGCCACCTTCCCGTATCCGAAAGAGACGCTCAACAAGTGGCTACGTGGCGAGTACGCCAATCAGACCATCATCCTCGACCTGACACTGAGCCGGTTGGACGCCAGCTTCTTCACCGGCACCCGCTGGGAAGGCGACCTGACCGAACTGGAGCTGCAGTGGGGCCGCACGATCGGCCAGATGCCCAGCCCGTACACCGCGGCCAACCCACTGGTTGCGCCCTACCACGGCGATCAAGGACCCTAGTATGCACATGACCAGACGCATCTGGATACAGCTGATCGCGTTTCTCGTAGTGTCCACGGTCGCGTTCGCCGTTATGGCCTTCGGCTACATGGGGTTGCCCAACCTGCTCTTCGGCGTCGGGCACTATCAGGTCACCGTTCAACTTCCTGAAGCCGGCGGGCTCTACGCCCGCGGCAACGTCACCTACCGGGGCACCGAAGTCGGTCAGGTCAAAGACGTCCGGTTGATCAAGGGCGGCGGCGTCGAAGCGGTGCTGTCGTTGAGGTCCGACGTGAGAATCCCCTCAGATCTGCAGGCCGAGGTGCACAGCCAGACCGCGGTGGGAGAGCAATTCGTTGCGCTGTTGCCGCGCAACGCCGACTCGCCACCGCTGCGCGACGGCGACGTCATCACCCGGGCCAACTCCAGCGTTCCACCAGATATCAACAGCCTGCTCGACGCCACCAACCGCGGACTACTGGCGATCCCTCAGGACGATCTGCGCACCACCATCGACGAGGCGTACAACGCAGTCGGCGGTCTCGGGCCCGATATCGCACGGTTCGTCAAGGGATCTACCGCGCTGGCCACCGACGCCCGGCAAAACCTCGGAGACCTCACCAACCTCGTCGACCAGGCCTGGCCTATCCTCGACACCCAGACTGATACATCAAACTCGGTGCAGGCCTGGACATCTCACTTGGCCACCATCACGCAGCAACTGCGCGACAACGACGGCGCGGTGGCAGGCATCCTAGAGAAAGGCGCGCCGGCCGCCGCCGAGGTACGCGCGCTCATCGACCGGGTCCAACCCACGCTACCGATCCTGGCGGCCAACCTGGCCAACGTCGCGCCGGTCCTGATCACCTATCGCGCCGATCTGGAGCAGCTGCTCGTCCTGCTCCCTCAGGCCACCGCGATGATGCAGGCCATCAGCGTTCCGAGCATGAACAACCCGAGCCCGTACGCGGGTGGCCTGTTGGCCTTCAACCTTAATCTCAACCTGCCCCCGCCGTGTACGACAGGATTCCTCCCGGCCCAGCAGCGGCGGACCGCCAACTTCGAGGACTATCCCGAACGCCCGGCCGGTGACCTCTACTGCCGGGTGCCGCAGGATTCGCCGCTGGGTGTCCGTGGCGCACGCAATATTCCGTGCGAGACGGTGCCCGGCAAACGCGCGCCGACGGTAAAGCTATGCGAAAGCGACGAGAACTACGTTCCGCTCAACGACGGCTTCAACTGGAAAGGCGACCCCAACGCCACCTTGACAGGGCAGGGTGTCCCCCAGTTGCCGCCGGGGTCTACGGGTCCCGCGCCGCCAATAGCGGTGGCTCAATATGACCCTGCGACGGGCGATTACGTAGGTCCGGACGGAAAGCTGTACAACCAGGCCGACGTGGGTCAGAACGCACCGAAGGACAAGAACTGGCAGACGATGCTCATCCCTCCGACGCCTTGACGCCCGGCGGAATTGAGCCTGGTCCGTCGAGCTGGGAATCCGGTGGTGATGCACGACGCGCAGTTGATGACCCCGCACACGGGATTGCCCCGGTTTGGTTGACTCCGGCGCGACCGTGAACGCGGCGAAAATGAGTTCGACCCGAAGGATTCGTCGCTGCGCTCATAGGTGGTCGCGTGGTTGGCCGGCCCCGAGGCCGACCACATCAGCGGTCAGGTGATCCGCGCGATCGGCGAGAATATCCAGCTGCTCAAGGGCTGGTATCCGGCGGCCTCGGTGTCCAACGGCCAGAAGCGCTGGGATGCAAATAAATTCGGCGCGATCATGGCCACAGGCATATTCGGCACCCGCAACACCGGGCTGCGCCTCGCCGGCTGGGCCCGACATCGACGATCTTCGGTTGCATCGGCACCTCGAAATGCCCAGCCATGCGGTCCGGGAGCGTGATACCACCCGCGGTATCACGCTCCCGGACCGATTTGTTGCACAGTGCCGCCTTGACAGGCGGTATCAGCTCAGGGTGCGAGCAGCAGATCCTCGTCTGCGAACCGAAGCACCGCGTCTTGATCGACCCGTTCGGTGGGGCGCAGGAATCCGCCCCGCCGGTGGTAGTGCTCGACGTGTTCCGTTGGCACGGCGTCACCGCCAGTCAACACGTCGATCGAAGCTGGACCGATCCGGTCTGCCACTGCGCGCAGATGCGCACCGTCCACTGGGAAGGCACGTAGTGCATTCTCCCCCAGGATCTTTCGGGCATCACCTTCCGGAACTCCGGCGAACGCCACCTTGATCCAGTTCCAAGTGTCAGGCCACATGCCTTCCGGATGCGGGTAGTCGATGCCCAGCATCAGCCGATCCACACCGATATCGTCGCGGGCCTCGACCTCGACCTTGTGAATCGATGACGGGGTCGCAAAGCAGTGACGCTCCCAATATTCACTCGGGCGCATCTTCAGCGGAGTATCCCGCTGCTCGTACCAGGAATCGAGAATCTGCAGTGTGATTGGCAGCCAATCCGACCTGACCTCGGTCAGGACGAACCGCAGCTGCGGGTACCGGTCGAACACTCCACCGATCATCAATTGCCAGAGCAACCGGCGTGGGCCGTAATCCAAGCGGAACGGCGATGCCGGGGATTCGGCGAACTCCTTCTGCAGCGCCTCGCGGGCCTGCTCGTCAAGTCGCTGCTGAGTAGCCATCATCTGGCTTGCCTCCGCGCCGCCAAGATGGGTGGCCACGAACGCCGAGATGAACTCCTGATAGCGACCTTGCGGGAATCCCCACCCGGCGTGCACTGCGAGGGTGAGATCGAGGTCGACGCACGCCTTCCAGAACAGTTCGTAGTGGTCGCTGACGATAGCCGGCAGGGCGGGGTCCTCGATGATGCCGGGCACACCTACGCTGACGTAGCCGTGCCGGCGCGCCCAATGCAGTTCGCGAACTGAGGCCTCGATGTCGTGGCACGTACCCGGGTCCGCCATTCCGTAGAGCCGACCGTCGCCCCCGGACATGAAGTCGGCCAGCCACCGGTGGTACGCCCGCATGCCTGCGTCGCGCAAACTCGCCTCGAAGGGCTTGTTCACCACACTGAACAATGGCAGTGACGAGAACTGGTGCCCCGGTACCAACATCTCACCCGCAACGCCCTCGCGATCGAGCTGTTCCATGCGTACGCCGATGTCCCAGCCACCGAAGCGCTCCGGGAAGGCGGGGGCCCAGCGCGGGTCCAACTCGGCCGCCGGCTCCTCGCGCGGCCCCGAACTGAAGTCCGGAGCCAGCATTCGTCGATAGGCCTGCTCCTCCTCGGACAACAGATCCTTGACGGTGTCGCGAACATCCGGATCGAAATAGGGCAGATAGTCGGCCATCCGTTTCGCGCCGGCATGCCCATCGGCCGAGAAGATCAGCACCTTGTCCTGCGTCTCACCCATGTTTCGCTCCTGATTCACGGCATCCGGCGCTGCGCGGGATACCTTTGCAATATCGAGCACTCAATCCGATCGACCTGGTGCCACCGCACGCGGTACATACAGGCTGTATGTAGAGGATACAAATTGTATGTCTAGTGGTCAACCGTCAAAAGCGCAGAAGCGTGCTGTCCGTACGGCGGAGATCGCCGAACGTGCTGAGGCCACCCGCGCTGCACTGGTCGCTGCTGGGCGCCGACTCTTTGTCGAGAAGGGCTACTTCGCTACCGGCACCGAGGAGATCGTCGCGGCCGCAGGCGTGGGCACCAGAGGTGCGCTCTACCACCATTTTGCGAACAAGGAAGCACTGTTCCTCGCGGTTTTTCTCGCCGTCCAGGAACAAGTCAACAGCCAAGCGCCGCGGCCCGAAGATGCCGACGACGCTTTGGGCGCATTGCGCGCCGGCCTGCGTGCCTATCTGAAGTCGTCGCTCACCGGCGAGGTTCAGCGCATCCTGATGATCGAGGGCCCTGCTGTGCTCGGTTGGCAGCGGTGGCGCGAGCTACAGGTTCAATTCGGTCTCGGGTCGATTCGCGCTCTCCTGGAGAAGGCGGTCGAGCAGGGTGCCGTCATTCCGCAGCCACTAGACGTGCTTGCCCATGTGCTGCTCGCCGCCGCCGACGAAGCCGCCCAGTTCGTTGCCAACGCTCCCGATCCACATCAGGCACGCGACAATGCCATAGAGGTCATCGACGGTATACTGCAACGGCTCGGTCCGCCACGCTGAGATGGAATCTGCGCCGCGTCATCCCTTGAAAGGCTGCACCTTCCGGTGGACGGTCATTGCCGATCCGGCGGGCCCCAGCACGGCATTGGCGCGCAGGAAGCGTCGATAGAACAACTGGACCAGGGCCTCGTCGTGGCGCCCGTCGTCAGCGAGGACGAAGTCCTCCAACTCGGCGTCACCGGCGACGACGTCCCGGGGCCGGTGCCCTAGCAGCGGCGTCAGATCATCAAGATCCTGTTCGTCGAGCTGCGCCCCGATCTCCTGCCGGCGCAGCAGATGTCTGGCCAGTCGAAATGAATTGCGGACCTCGTAGCGGGCGAACGGCTCGTCGATGGTCACCGAGCCCAGCGTCTGAACCATGTGATGGAACGCAACATCATTGGTGAACTGCGCCGGTTCGGGCACATCGATCGTCTCGTCAAGGTCGTAGCCCAGCAGCTCAGCGAAGGCTTCGACCGAGTGCAGGTTGGTTTCGGTACACCACTGCAAATTGGTCATATACGCCGAACCCGGGCTCGGAGCCGCCAGAGCACCATGAAAGGCGAGTTCATTGGTCAGGGTGAACGACAAGTGGTGGTGTTGGATTGCCGCCATGTCGAGCTCGGCCCCGCCAGCCTCGGCGTAGATGCCGTAGAGCTCATCGAAGTCGCCGAAGTTCAGAACCGTGTCGCGCATGCGAAAGGCTGCCAGGTCCATCATCGGGTCACCGATGTGACCGATTTCGAGATCCAGCAGTGCCATGATCTTGCCGTCCTCATGATGGAACTGACCGGAGTCCCACACGACAGGTGCCTCGCGAGTGTTGTCGGGCAGCGGGTTTCGGCGCAGCCAGCCCAACGCGAACTCCACGAAGGGATCCGGCCTGCCCTTGGTCTGCCGGTAGAGCTTCTCGAAGTAAGCCATACCGACCGAGCCTGGAGTCGAGACTGGCGACGATGCCCGGGTCGTACCTGCCGCGTCGAATTCATCGACGTTCAGTGCGTGAATACGCGCAAGGATGCGCATGTATTCAGCCATCACCGCGTCACGCTCGGCCACGGCGGAGTCGGCGAAGTCGGGGCGCCCCGGCACCCGATCCATCACGTAGGCCGGTAGGGCCTCGAGCCAGCCATACACCCGTGGAACCGGAATACCGTTCCGGTACAGGAGATCTTGGAAGGTCATCTCGTGGTGCAGCGGGAACACCAGCGGTGAGTCGATCCGGTGTCCACGCACCATCAGTTCGAGGCGCTGACCATCGAGCTCTGCGTCGACAAGCCAGTTCGGTCGCCACCGGGTCTGTCGTTCGATCGCGAGAACCTCACCGCCCAGACCGGTGCGAACCCATTCGCTGATCAGCTCGATTTCATTCACGTCCGGGACCTACCTTGATAGTCGGAAACAACGGGCCCAACCGATCGGGGGTACTGCCGTGCAAGACGAGTTCGTCTGCGCCCGCGTCGCGATAGCGTTCGAAAGCCTCGTGGCAGTTCCGCGCCGATCCAACCGCAGCCGCCTCCGCGGTCCATTCAACTGGCAACACCGACGCCACCTCGACCAATTGCTCGCGGGTGAGCACCGAGTCTGCCGCGCCCCTGATCCCAGCCAGCAGAGAGTGAGAGCGTAAGCGCTCCAATGGTTCCGGATCCCATCCGTTCGCCGCCGCCAGGCGCTCCCCGAACCCCGGAATCTGGTAGTAGGTGACCGCCCTGGCCCCCACCACAGCGAGCTCCTCCGCCGCGGGCAGATCGCAGGCGACGACCACCGTGGCGTACACCCGCACGCTACCTACCGGCCGCCCTGCGGATCGCTCGGTGTCTCGGACGACCGCTACAGCGCGCGCCACCGCCGACGGAGTCAGGAACGGGTGCAGCAACACACCGTCGAAGTGCCGACCGGCCAACTCCAGGCCTCTAGGACCGATAGCAGCGAAAACCAGCGAAGGCACCGGTTGATCGGGTACATCGTTGAGTCGCAGCGACGGATACCGACCTGCCGGTCCGTCGTAGCGCACCTTCTCCCCGCGGCAGAGTCGCCGGAAGATGTCGGCGTGATCAACGATCGATGCGTTCGTCGAGCGCGGAAGACCGACAGCGGCCCACATGGCGTCCACGGAACGTCCGATGCCCAGGATGAAGCGGCCGTCCGATAACGCCTGGGCCGTCATCGCCAGCGAAGCCAGCAGCGCAGGATGGCGGGACTGGAAATGAGTTATGCCTGAGGCGATTCGGACCGTTGTGGTGACTTGGCTGAGCGCACCGACGATCACACCCAGATCTTTGGTACCCCATCGCTCGCTGAGCCACAGGGTCCGCAGTCCCAGCCGTTCAGCCGCATCGGCCTGCGCCACCGCTGCCCGGGGGTCGGAAACCCGGCCCGGCAGCGTGTAAGCACCGAGCGGTACGCGACTGGATATTTCGGCGTCCATCGCCCTATTCTGACACTAGTGTTCACTTTGTGGGCGAAAGGGGTATAGCGTGGCCTACACATCAACGCGTGGTGACATCGGTTCCGGGATCGACGACATCATGCGCGGTTGGCTGCCGCAATGCCTGAAGCCGGACAACGCGACGCCGATCGAGATTTCCGATTTCAGCGCGCCTGACGCCGGCTACTCCGGGAAGACAGTGTTCTTCACGGCGACCTGGACCGATCCGCAGAGCCGTCCTCGCAGCGAGGATCTGGTATTGCGGCTGCAGGCCAAGGACCATCAGCTGTTCACCACACCCAATGCGCCTCGGCAAGCCGAGGTGATGCGCAGACTCGGGCGGCACGGAATCGCAGTGCCACACATTGTGGGGGTCGAGACAGATCCATCGATACTGGGAGCACCGTTCTATGTGATGCGGCGGGTTCACGGCCGCACCCCGTCCGATGTCCCGAGCTGGCATAAGCGTGGGTGGACTGTCGAATTGTCAGCATCAGAACGGGAATTGCTGTGCAACAACGGCTTACGCGCACTGGTGGCGGTCCACCAGGTCAATGCTCCGGCCGACCTGGAGTTTCTTCGCGCCACTGACCCCGGTGGGTCCACCGCGCTACAGCGCTACCTGCACACCCTGCAGGGTTGGTATAACTGGTGCCGCGACGACCTGAAGGTCGGCGCAGACACCCTGGGCCGTGCGCTGCGGGTGATCCACGATCAGGCTCCCGAGACCAACGCCGAGACCATTGTCTGGGGAGACGCGCGCGTCGGGAACATGTCGTTCGCCGATGATCTCTCGGTGGCCGCCCTGTTCGACTGGGAGACAGCCAGCACCGGACCCGCCGACATCGATCTCGGCTGGTGGCTCATGTTCGAGACGTTTCTCTGCGAATCGCTGGGATTCGCCCGACCTCCGGGGGTGCCGACCGATGACGAATTCGTCAGCCGTTACCGGGAATTCGGCGGGAAGCTCACCGGCGACATCGTCTACTACCAGCTGGTGGCGGCCTTCGTACTGTCGCTGATCAACAATCGGCTTGCGCTGCTGTTGGTGCGCGACGGGCTGGATGTCGCCACCGCGCGCAGCTACCCGCAGTCCGCGGTCGACCTGGTCGAGCGGTACCTGCGGCGGCTGTAGCGCTTCGCTCAGGCCAGCGCCAGCGTGGTCAAGATGTCAGGCGTATACGCCTCGTCCGGCGCTTCCCACGGGCCGGCGTGCACAGCATCTAGGGCGGCACCGAGTTCGGGACGGCGATGCAGCAACTTGAACATCCGCGACCGACGGGCCAACCGATCCGGCATGCCGAAACCGGTGAGCAGGTCTGTCAGGGCACTGGCGAAGCGCAGGCGGCTCATCCGCATGCGCCGCTCGTGGACATATTCAGCCAGCCCATGCGGAGTCCAGTCGGAACTGCCCAACAGCGCCTCCGATAGCACCCGCACGTCACGCATGCTGATGCTGAGCCCCTGGGCAGTAACCGGATTGCTCCAGCCGGCCGCATCGCCGATGAGCACCGCGCCGGGCACGGCGGGCTCGTCAACCCAGGCGTCATTCATCGGGAACGTCGCGCACGGACCGATCGGCGTGGAGGCGGCGAGAGCGCTCGAATTTGGGAATATTGGCGTTCGGAACGCGTTCATGAATTCGCCGACCGCAGAGATCCCCCTGAGCGGCTCGGGGTCGTCGACCCTGCGACCGACATAGAGCCGCAGTCGGTTGTCAGCGCGCGGAAGGACGATGTACTGGTTCCGGCCGTCCACAGATATGGCCGTTTCTGCGCGATCCCATACCCCTCCATCGTCAACCAGCATGCCCGACAAGCGAACCCGGGCCTGTGTCGTGAACAGCGTCATACCTAGCGCCGATCGGGTAGCCGACATCTTGCCGTCAGCTCCGACGATCAAGCGGCACATGGCAGTTTGGGTGCCGTCGTCCGTCTCGTAGCCGACGGAGGGGGTCGCACCGGCCTTTATTGACGTCCGGCGAACGCCGCGTACAACCTCGGCGCCGGCCTTGGCCGCAGCGGTGGCCAGCGCCTCGCGCAGCTCTGGGTGGCCCACGCCGACGACTCCCGGCGCGCTCGGTACCGCGGTGGAAAGGTCCCGGGACCGCCGCTGGGCCTCCTCGACGCTGAAGCCCTCGTCGTACGGGACCATCTTTGTCATCACCGAGACACCGTCGGCCAGCAAGATCGTTTCGGCTACTCCAAGTTCGACGGCCTCCCGAAAACCCCAGGGCACCATGGCCTCTCCACGCACGATGTCGCGGTAGGCCTGCTCACGTTCGAGAACCGTCACGGCGATTCCCGCGTTGGCCAGTCGAATCGCGAGCGTACATCCAGCAATCCCACCACCAACAACCACAACATCGGCGTCCATCAGGCTCCTCTCCCACGAATCCCATTTACTATGACATAATGAGATCTGCCGACGCCACAGGAAGGGGTACAGCCATGGGACGCCGAGGCGGTACGCAGTCGTCCCCTATCTCGAAAGTCGATGTGGTGGAAGCCGCCATGCGCGTGGTCTCGCAATCCTCTTTGGAGAAGTTGACGGTTCGCGAAGTAGCCGCCGAATGCGGAGTGACCCCTCCGGCGATCCACTACCACCTCCGCGGTGGTGACGACCTTGCCGATCGCGTTGTCGAGGCCGTCGCGGCGCGAATCGAGGTGCACCTGGATCCGGACGCTTCCTGGATCGACCAATACGTCGAACTGGTCCTCGCCATGGATCGAGCATTCCTCGCCTATCCGGGTACCGGCTTGCACGCGCTGACATCGACCGGCCCGTCAGCGGCGGCCACCCGGCTCACCGATACCGCGCTGGACATCCTGCGCAATGCAGGATTCACCGAAGAGGTTGCCGTACAGACATTCACCGCCACATACCTGATGTTCGTCGGCTGGCTGGCCACCCGAAGCCGAGCTGAAGGCAACACCATCCATCCCGCGTTGGCCGCTGCCGGCGCCGAAGACCTGGGCCGCGATGGCGGTCAACCAATCGAAGGTGCGATACGCCGCATCTTGACAACCGCCAAAGGAGATCCGCAGTGTCCGACAAACTGACGGCGAACGACGACGCATCCTGGGTGAAGCGCTACTACGCAGACTGGGATTCCGGCGACGCCAGGGCGATCAGCGCCTGGTTCGACGACGAAGTCGTTCTGGAAGACGTCCCGACCGGCCATACCGCCAGGGGCGCAGGCGAAGCCCGGAGCTTCGTCGAAGGTGCCCTGAAGCTTGTGCCGGGCGCCCGCTACGAGGTTCTTACGGCATTGGTCAGCGGCGATCAGTTCGCCGTTGAGTGGGTCATGCAACCGGCAGGCCTGCACGGCGCATCGGTGGGAACCGTGCGCAACGGCAAAGTACTGACCAACCGCGACTTCTGGGATGCCTCACCCAAGAAGTGATCGCGGCGGATTTCGGTGGGCGCCGATCTCCCAGATTGTCGCCGAATTGTGTTGCCGCAGCGATGAGCTGGGCATTGGCAGCGAACAGCAGATTGCCTATCAGTTTGACAGCCAGTGCGCTCAGTTCGGCACCCGCCGCTGAAACTCATTGTCGTGCACAGTGATCAGCTCTCGCAGCGCGGCCCGATCGGGCTTCAGCATCACCGTCAGCGGTAATTCGTCGACGATCAGCAGTTCGTCGGGTGCCTTGTAGTCGGCCAGTTCGGCTGCCACATGAGTGCGCAGCTCGGCCAGCGTCGGTGGATCGGTAGGGTCACGCGCCACCACGAAGGCGACGCCGATCTCCCCGATCACCGGTGCGGGACGGCCGATGACTGCGGCCTGTTTGACCCCGGGGTGGTCACCTAGGGTCCGTTCCACTTCACCAGGGTGCACGTTGTAGCCGCCCCGGATGTACATGTCGCCCCGGCGTCCCACCAGGATGAGGTTGCCGTCGTCGCCGAGAACCCCGATGTCGCCGGTACGTAGCCAGCCGTCCCGCAGTACCTCTGCGGTGAGTTCCGGGTTTCGCCAGTAGCCGCGCATCACGCACGGACCACTGACCTCGACGACACCGTCGGGTCCGATACGTACCTCGGTCCCCGCCGCGGGCCGTCCGACGCTGCGGAACTGTACCTCGGGCATGTCATCGGGTGCGGTGCCGCTGATGGTCGGGCATTCCGTCATCGCGTACCGCACCACCAGCGGCACACCGATCCGCTCGGTGACCCGGCGCACCAGCTCGGGCGGTGCCGGCGCGGTCGCCACCACACCGATCCGTAAGTGCGGCAACGTCCGTGGGCTCACGCCCTCAACGTCGAGCAGCTTGGTCCACTGGGTCGGTACGGCACCGGCCACGGTGATCCGCTCGTCGCGCAGCACGTCGAACATGCCCCGAGCCGACCACGGCGTCGGCGGGATCACTAGCGTGGTGCCCCAGATCAACTGATCCCACAGCTTGAACATGTAGCCGGCGTGCGCGAACGGCGTCGAGGTGAGCCGCCGATCGTAGGGAGCACTCATCACTCCGGCCGCCGCGGCACCGGCCGCCAACCGGTCAGCATCGAACACCGCTCCTTTGGGTGTTCCGGTGGTTCCGCTGGTGAAGATCAGCGCCACAGGGTCGCGCCGGGTCAGTTCGGCAGGTGGCGCCACCCCGCCGGGATCGGTCGACAGAGCATCACGCCGCAGCAGACGGCGCCCGGCAGCCGGCAGCTCGCCCAGTTGTTCATCGGCCACGATCAATGCGGGATCAGCCTGTTGGACGATGGATTCGAGTTCGCGCCGGCCCAGCCGCGGGTTGAGTCCGGTGGTGATGGCTCCGATCAACGCTGCTGCGGCGTAGCACGTCGCATAGTCAATGCCCGACGGCAGCCAAAGCGTGACCACGTCGCCCTTGCCGACCCCTAGTTCGGCGAATTGCGCAGCAACGCTGCGGGCTCGGCCTATCCACTCGGCGAACGTGACCCGCCCGCCCGGCTCGACGTAGGCCTCCCGGTCGCCGTGGGCCAGAGCCGCCGCCTCCAACAGCTCCCGCGTACTCGCGAAACTACGGTTCATGACGGAACTCGATGAGTACTTGTCACAAACCGTAGTGTCGGCGGGCTGATTGGGCTGGTCGGGCATCTACGGCTGTTCAGCGCCGAGGATCACGGTGCCGCTGGAACAGAACCATCCGCCGGTACCACTGACACAGGCGATCTTGGCGTCAGGAACCTGCCGCGGCCCGCATTCCCCGCGTAATTGGCGTGCCGCCTCGACTAACAGGAACAGACCGCGCTGCCCGGGGTGGCACGCCGACAGCCCGCCGCCGTCGGTGTTGGTGGGCAGTGCGCCGCCCAGCCGCAAGGCCCCCGACTCGACGAACGCCCCGCCCTCGCCCTTCGGGCAGAACCCGAGGTCTTCCAGCGTGAGCAGCAGCATGTAGGTGAATGCGTCGTAGAGTTCGGCCACGTCGACATCTGCCGGGGATACCCCGGCGCGCGCGAAGGCCAGCGGGCCGCTGACGGCAGCCGGGCCAACGGTGAGGTCGTCCCACTGAGAGGTGAGCATGTGGGAGGTGGTCTCGCCCGTTCCGAGCATCCAGACCGGTTTGCTCTTGAGATCTTTCGCACGTTCGGCACTGACCAGAACGACAGCCGCCCCGCCGTCACTGCGGATGCAGCAGTGCAGCTTGGTGAACGGGTCGGCGATCATCTGCCCGGCCAGTACGTCGTCGACGGTGATCGGATCTCGGTAGTAGGCCTCGGGATTGTCGGCGGCGTTGAATCGTGCAGATACCGCAACCTCAGCCAGCTGCTCGATGGTGGTGCCGTAGGTGTGCATGTGCCGACGCGCCGCCATTGCGTACTTGGAGATCAGAGTGTGCCCGTAGGGTGCCTCCCACTGCAGCGGCCCGCGGGCACCCCAGTTGATGCTGGCTCCCCGCAGGCCTTTTCGAAGATCAGCCCGCGCGGTCGACCCGTAGGTGAGCAGCACCACGTCGGCGTGCCCGGCGGCGATGGCATCGGCGGCATGTGCTGCCATCACCTCCCATGACGCGCCCCCGACGGCGGTCGAGTCAATCCATCTGGGCCGCAGACCGAGGTACTCACCGACGTCGACCGGAGGTAGGGTGCCCTGCCCGGTGGAGGCCAGTCCGTCGACATCGGCGGGTGTCAGCCCGGCATCCGCCAGTGCCCGCCGACTAGCCTGCGCGATCAGCTCATAGGGACTCTTGTCGTCGACTCGGCCGACGTCGGACAGCGCAACCCCGGCAATCGCAACACCGCGATTCACTGCGCGCGGTCCTGCGCCAGCAATTCGGCCAGCACCTCGGTGGGCTCAGCGAAGAGATGTCGGAACACATGCGCGCGTTTGAGATATAGGTGCATATCGTTTTCGAAGGTGTAGCCCATGCCGCCGAATACCTGGATCCCGGCGGCGGCGTTGTCCACCGCAGCCGAGCCTGCGACAGTCACCGCCGAGAGTACCTGCCACAGCGCGTCGGCACGCCCGTCAGCTAGTGCGATCGCGGCGAAGAACGCCTGTGCCTGTGCGGCTTCGGCAGCAATCTCCATATCGACGCAGGCGTGTTTGATGGCCTGATGCACACCGATCGGCTTACCGAACTGCTCTCGTGTCTTGGCATGTTCGGTCGCTGAGGCGCCTGCCGCGGCCGCCAGACCGGACAGGAACGCCGCCGACAGCACCATGGCCCGACCCCAGATCCATTCGTCGTCGGTGGGCAGCCAGTGCCGAGGTTCGGCGGATTCGACGGTGGCGGTGGCGATTCGGGTACCGGGGTCAGCGGCATCCACCGGCGTCAGTTCGCCGAGCGACTCGATGTCGATGACCGCAGCCCCGCTGCGGGCCACCACGAGTGCATAAGAGGCCCCAGTGGGTTCGAAGACGTCGAAGGTGCCTTTGATGGGCCGGACTTCACCGTCGCCTCGCAGCACCGCGAGCGCCACCAATGCACGTCCGGAACCGATGTGCTCGGCAAGCGCAGTGTCCCCGCTGCGCGCGGCCACCCGGGCGGCCAGGGTGCAGGCCAGGAACGGGCCGGGTGCGAGTCGCTTACCGAGTTCGATGAACAGCAACACCTCGTCGTCGAACGGCCGACCGGACCCACCGAACTCCTCGTCGAGCCCGAGTGTGAGCAAGCCCATCTCCGCACCCTCGCGCCAGAGCTGTTCGGGCACTGACATTTCCGCATTCCGGTCGGCGCGGATGCGTTCGACCGGCATCCGTTCGGCGAGGAACTCCCCTGCCGCCGAAACGATTTCGAGCTGTTCAGCTCCTGGTAACAGGTTCACGGCCGTCTCCTGACTGATCACTCATCGGGGCAGCCCCAACACCCGCTCGCCGACGATATTGCGCTGAATCTCCGAGGTGCCGCCGCCGATCGCCTGGGAGAAGCTGTAGTAGTAGTAGCCCACCCACCCGTCGATGTCCCATCGTGACGAATGACGATTCGACGCGGGACCAACAATGTCCATCGCCAATTTGCCTATTTCCTTGGCCAACTCTGCATACATCAACTTGACGATCGACCCACGCGGGCCTGGGGTTTCGGTCTTCATCGCCTCACAGATATTGGTGTACGTAAGCGCGCGCAGCGCTGCGACCGATGCCCGTGCGTGAGCCAGTCGGCGGGCGATCTCGTCGTCGGCAATTGCCGGCCGGCGACCATCGGGGCCGACATGGTCGCGCGCATAGTCGATGAGGTCTTCGATGATCTTGGCCAGTCGAACCTGGTTCGCGGTGAAGGCGGTCCCCCGCTCGAACGACAGCGTGGCCATCGCAACCGACCACCCCGCACCGACATCGCCCACCACATTGGACAGCGGGATACGGACATCGTCGTAGAACACCTCGCAGAATTCGGCGCCGCCCTCGATGGTCTCGATCGGGCGGACATCGATACCCGGTGTGCTCATATCGCAGATCACCCAGGTGATGCCGCTGTGCTTGCCGCCGGTGTTGTCGGTGCGGACCAAGAGTTCCTGGTAGTCGGCGACAGTGGCGAAGCTGGTCCACAACTTCTGTCCGGAGACGACCAAGTGATCGCCGTCGACTACCGCTTTGGTGCGCAGCGCCGCCAGGTCCGATCCGGCGTCCGGCTCGGAGAATCCTTGACACCAGATCACCTCGCCACGAAGGATTTTCGGCAGATGAAGGGACTTCTGCGCATCAGTGGCCCTGGTGATCAGTGTCGGCCCGGCGTGCGACAGGCCGACGAAGCACGCGTCGATACCGGGGAATCCCCGTGCGGCGTACTCCTCGTACCAGATCAGCTGTTGCAGCAGGGTCAGGCCCTTGCCGCCATACTCCTGCGGCCACGCGATGCCGGCCCAGCCGCCCGCCCATTGGGTGCGCTGCCAGGCCAGGTCGTACTCACGGATGCCCGCATCGTCACGGGGGCGGGGTTCGCTCGGCTTGTTCTCGTCGAGCCAGGTGCGGACCTGATCGCGGAACTCGATCTGGTCAGGAGTGAAGTCCAGGTCCATACTAACGAGTGTAGGTGACAGGATCGTCAGAAACAATGGCGCCACAGCGACGGTGGAGCGCGTAATAGTCGCGTAAGTACACGCTACTCACCCGGTCCGTTTTAGTGACGAACAAGTCAGATACTCGTATCTCACGACGATTCCCGATACCTGTCGACCAGCTGCTCGGCCCCCCGCGCCAGCAGTGCTACATCCGCACCGACCAGCACGAAACTCGCGCCGGCTGCGACGTACCGCCGCGCAATCGCCTCGTTGAACGCATTCACCCCGGCACTCTTGCCGTGTGCCACGATCGTCGCCAGCGCAGTCTCGATGGTGTGCACCACCTCCGGGTGTTCGGGCTGGCCGAGCTTGCCCATCGACGCGGCCAAGTCGGCGGGTCCGATGAATACCGCGTCCACGCCGTCGACATCGGCGATGTCACCTAGCTGCTCCAGCGCCGCCACCGTCTCAACCTGCACGGTCAGCGACACCGATGCGTCCGCGGTCGCCAGGTAGTCCGAGATCCGATTCCACCGGGACGCGCGCGCTAGGGCGCTGCCCACGCCGCGGATGCCGGTGGGTGGGTAGCGCGTGGCCGCCACCGCCGCACAGGCTTCCGCGGGGTCGTCGATCATCGGGACGATGAGGTTCTGCACTCCGATGTCGAGTAGCCGCTTGATCGTGACCGGGTCTGCGGACGGCGGGCGCACCAGGACGTCGACGTCGGGGTAGCCGGCCAGCACCTGCAACTGTTCCAGCGTGGTGTGCAGATCGTTGGGAGCATGTTCCTGGTCCAGCAGCACCCAGTCGATACCGGACCCCGCACAGATCTCGGTGACGTACCCGCTTCCAGAAGCCAGCCACATGCCGAATCTCGGGCGTCCGGCCCAGATCCGTTGCACCCACCGGTTCACGACGACTCCCGATCAAACAACACCGAGACGGTGCCCAGCGGTCCGTAGTCGGCGACGAAGGTGTCCCCCAGCTCGGCGAATACCGGCTTGGTGAATGACCCGGACAAGATCACCTCACCGCGCTGCAGCGAAACACCGTGCGGAGCCAGCCTGTTCGCTAACCAGGCGACACCGTTACCGGGGTGGTTGAGCACCGCGGCGGCGACCCCGGACTCCTCGATGGTTCCGTTACGCAGCAGCAGTGCCGATACCCAGCGCAGATCGACGTCCAACGGCCGGAAGACCCGTCCCCCCAGCACCAGACCCGCGTTGGCGGCGTTGTCGGCGATGGTATCGACGATGGTGCGCAAGTGGCCGGTCTCGGGATCGGACATCTGCACCCTGGCATCGAGTATTTCCATTGCGGGCGTGACGAATTCGGTGGCGCGCAATACGTCGAACAGGGTGACGTCAGGCCCCTGTAGTGTTTCGCCGAGCACGAAGGCCAATTCGACTTCGACGCGGGGACGGATGAACCGGTCGGGCGGTACGCGTCCGCCGTCTTCGAAGAACATGTCATCGAACAGCGCACCGTAGTCGGGTTCGTCGATCGAGACCGCGCGCTGCATCACGTTGGAGGTCAGACCGATCTTGCGGCCCTTGACCTTTCGGCCATCCGCGACCTTGTGCTCCACCAATGCCCGTTGGACGGCGTACGCATCCTCGATGGTCATGTCGGGGTAGTCCAGCGACAGTTGTCGGATCGGCGTGCGAGTCCGCTCGGCGCCGTACAGCCGACGAGCGATGTCTTCGAGGGCAGCGGGATCGGGGCGGGTCATCTCGTCAGAAACTCCACCGCTGCCGCATTGAACGCCTCTGGGTCTTCGAAATGCGGCCAGTGCCGCACCGACGGCATCTCGAACACCTCGGAGTTCGGGATCAGATCCGCAATGGTGCGTGCGGTGTCCTGGTAGACGCCGTGGTCCTTGCCGGAGGCGACGATCATCACCGGCGCGCTGATACCCCGCCACTTGTCGTCCGGAATCAGATTGCGGTGGCGCACCTTTTCGTCCTGCAGGATCAGCAGCCGGTCGATGGTGTTGCGAGTGTCCGCACGCCGATAGATCGACTGACGCAAACCGATGAGGTCAGGCAGGCGGTTGGCCTCGTCAGCGATCAGATGCGCGAACACGGCGTGCAGCGACTCCCAGGTCGGTTCATTGACCGCCTTGGTCCGTTCCGCGCGAATCCGCGCCATATTCGACGCCGACGCCTCCCGTCCGGCCGGCGACATCAGGATCAGCCTGTCCACCCGGTCGGGGTGGCCCACCGATACGGCGGAGGCGACGAACGCGCCCAGCGACATTGCCACAAGACTGGCCGAGGACATGCCGAAGTGGTCCATCACCCCGAGCACGTGCTCGACGTAGACCGCGATCTCGTAGTCATAGTCGGGCTTGTCGGTGAAGCCATTGCCCACCATATCGATGGCCACGCAATGGAAGTGCTCGCTCAACGCGGCCAAGTTGGGCGCGAATGTCTCCCAGTGCCCGCCGGTGCCGTGCAGCAGGATGGCGTGCGGCTTGGCTGGATCGCCGGCCTCGACGTAGCGCGTCCGCACCGTCGTTCCGTTGACCTCGATATCGATGAACCCCTGACGGAACTCGAGCTCCTTCAGATACATCCAGATGCTGCGGTAATCGCCGGTATCGGGCCCGGAGCCCCACTCCGCCTCGGTATGCGGTGCCTGCGCTTGGGTCATCTCACCCTTCCTGATCATCTTTCTGACATCCTTGTCAACTTATTCTCGTGACGCCAGACGAGTACGTCAATGGTGCCATAACCACTATGTTCCCATGTAAATAACAGATGAGATGGACCGATGCCCCCCTTGTAACACCCCGATCCGATCACGTCCCGCGCATTGATTCTGACAGTTGTATGCGGTAATACTTGGCAGGTGACTTCTTCCGCCGGACGCCGCGAACTCGCCGAGTTGGTGAACGAGTTCGCCGCTGTGCGGGTGTCGTTGGACGTCAACGGCAACGGGCCTCGCCTGCTCGTCGAAGACTTGGAGAGCGGCCAGCACGTTTTTCTGTGCCCCCTTGAGCTGGCCAGCTTCACCCAGGCCACACCACAGGACCGTGAAGACTGGCTGTGGGTTGGCAACTTCCGCGGCGAACGTCGACCACGGGAGCAGCGGTGAATACACCCGATGTCGACCTGGTCGGCCTGGGTATGACAGCGATGTCGCTGCAGCCCGGGGCGACGCCGCTGCACCTGGCCGCCGAGGCGAGTGCCGCCGCGCTGGCCGATTCTCAGATCGGCCGCGCCGAGATCGACGGGCTGCTGGTCGGCTCCTCGCAAGGCGTGCGACCGGACCGCCTCGGTGTCGGATTCGCCGCGGCCGGCGGGTTCGGGGATCTGCGGCTGCTCGAACACGTTGAGATCAAGGGCGCCACCACCATTGCGATGATTCAGCGCGCCCGCCACGCGATCTTGACCGGCGAGGCGTCGACCGTGCTCTGCGTTTTCGCGGACACACCGTTGGTCGCAGGCAAGGGAGCGGGTTCGACGTATGCGCACAGTGGCGGCAATGCCGGGATCCGCGGCTTGGAGCGCGCCTCCGGGCTGCTCGGCTCGGTACCGACGTACGCCCTACTGGCCCAGCGTTGGCTGCACATCACAGGCACGGACCCGACCGCCCTGCGTTCGGTTGCCGTCACCGCCCGGGGCTGGGCGCTGGGTAACCCGGATGCCGTGAATCGAGAACCGCTCGACGACGCTGGCTACGACGCCAGCCCGATGATCGCCGAACCATTGCGCCGGCTCGACTGTGCCCGCCCGGTGAACGGCGCGGTCGCAGTGGTACTGACGGGCCGGCCCTCGATCGGGACCAACCGGCTGCGGGTGCGCGGCGCCGGCCGCGACCATCCGGTGCGACGCCGCCGCGCGAGCGCGGAGTCATGGTTCGGCGGGGGCCGCCGAGCAGTGGACGACGCACTGCAGCAGGCCGGCATGACCCGGTCGGACCTCGATATCGCCGAGCTGTATGACCCGTTCTCGATCGTCACGCTGCTGCTGCTCGACGAATACCAGCTGACCGGCGACGTTCCCGCGGGCTCCTTTGTGCGCGACGGCCAGACCGGCCCCGGCGGGGCGCTGCCGACCAACACCGGCGGGGGGCAGCTGTCCGGTTTCTATCTGCAGGGCATGACGCCGCTGGCCGAGGCAGTCGTCCAGCTGCGTGGCGCCGGCGGGCAACGCCAGGTCCCGGACGCGACGGTGGCACTGGTCGGCGGGATCGGCGGCCGACTGGACCACCACGCCGCGCTGGTGCTGGAGCGTACGGCATGACCACCGTGACGCTGCAGGATTGGTTGCTGGACAACACCCTTGCGCCTACCGTCGTCGGCGATTCGTTGGCGCCGCTGTATGACGCGGCCACCCGGGGTGAGCTCGCGCTGCCGTTCTGCGCCGGGTGCGCGCAGCCCGTCGAACTCGACCAGGAAATCTGCGATATCTGCGGGTCCCCCGAACACAATTGGCGCACAGTCGAACTGCAGGGCATCGTGCACTCCGCGACGCTCATGCACCGGCGCGAACCTGGCCTGGTCCGCGCACAAAACCCGTATCCCATCATCGACATCGAGCTGAACAGCGGGCACCGTCTGGTACTCACCACGCTGCGTCCTGCGGACGCCGCACCCGCTATCGGCACCGCGGCGACTATCGGTTTCCGCCACCTCGGCAATGTCGCGATACCAGCCATCGACACCCTGGAGGACCAGTGACGACTCTCGAACCTGCGACCGACGTTGACGATTTCGACGTCCGCAGCATCGTCCAGACCGACCGCGTGCACGGGTCGGTCTACACTTCCGCCGATATCTTCCGACGTGAGATGGACACCATCTTCAAGACCGGCTGGGTCTACGTCGCGCACGACAGCGAGGTCAGCGAGCCCGGCGATTACCTCACCCGGTTCATCGGTCACGACCCCGTCGTGGTGGTCCGCGGTAAGGACGGAGAGGTCAGGGTCCTGCTCAACCGCTGCACCCATCGCGCCAACAAGCTGTGCAACGCCGAGATGGGCAACGCAAACTCGTTCCGCTGCCCCTATCACGGCTGGACCTTCAGCAACACCGGTGCACTACAAGGTGTTCCGATGCGCGAGGGTTACGGCGACGCCTATCCAGAGGTGCGCGCCGAACTCGGTCTGGCACAGGCCGCGCGGGTGGACAGCTATGGCGGGTTCGTCTTCGCCTCACTGTCCCCCGACGGCGTCTCCCTACGCGAGCATCTCGGCAACGCCGCACGGGCCATCGACCGTCTGCTCAACCTGTCCCCCACCGGCAAGATCGACCTGCGGGCCAACTGGATGAAGCATCTTCACCACGCAAACTGGAAGATGGTGGTGGAGAACAATGTTGACGGCTACCACGCACTGTTCACCCACGCCTCGGTGTACGACGCGATCAAGCCGGCCAAGGTGTCGCACGTCCCGACAAAGGTGGACGTGCTCGTGCGCGATCTCGGCAATGGGCACTCGGAGATCGACTACACCGACGAATACCGGAAGCTTGACGAGGAATTCGTCTGGTACGGACGAATTCCCCGGGCCAAGCTCCCCGACTACGTCGAGGCGCTGGAAGGCGCCTACGGCCCCGAGCAGGCACACGACGCGCTGGTGGTCGGGCCGCCGCACACCTTGATCTGGCCGAACCTGTTCCTCGCCGAGATGAACGTGATGTTCGTCGAGCCGCAGGCTCCGGATCGCACCGTCGCGTATACCACCGCGGTGCTGATTCCCGGCCAGGATGCACTCAACGAACGCACCCTGCGGCGATCCGAGGGTGCGATGGGCCCGGCAGGCTTCCTCATCGCCGATGATGGCGAGATCGGGATGCGCAACCAAGCCGGACTCGCCGCAGAACTGCCGGAATGGCTGGTCCTGGCCCGCGGAGTGTCCGACGACATCACCGACGAGACCGGAATCATCAACCGGGACAAGAGCGCCGAGACACCGCAGCGTGGGTTCTACTCGCAATGGGCGGCCGTCGTCGGCGGGGAGGCATGACCATGACCGCTGACACCACACCCCGGATCCGTCCCGTCCTGCACCCGGTTCCCGACGCCGAGATCGTGGCTTTCCTGAACCTGGAGGCCCGGCTGGCCGACGAGGGCCGCTACTCGGAGTGGGAAGCGCTATGGGCCGATGATGACGACCAGGTCGAGTACCGCGTCCCCATTCACCCCGAGGACAATCCACGGACCACGCTCGCTTATATCAACGACAACCGGCGCCGAATCAAGAGCCGGGTGGCTCAACTCAACACTGGCAATCGACACTCGCAGACACCGCCCTCGGTGATGCGAAGGATGCTGTCCAACTCTGAGGTCGTCGCGGAAGAGGGCGATACCGTCACCGTCGAATCCAACTTCGCGTTGTTCGAATACCGGATACGGCAAAGGTTCTGGGCTGGAAGGGTGATCCACACCGTGCGCCGCTCCCCCGACGGCCCTTGGCTGATCCGCAAGATCGTGCACCTGATCGACGCGGGTGGACCGGTCGAAACCCTGGCATTCCTGATCTGATGTTCATCGGAGACATCGCGGCCAACAATGCCCGCCGCTACCCAGACAAGACCGCGCTCGTCGACGCCGACCGGGCACACACCTGGTCCCAGGTCGACGAACGGGCCCGCCGGCTCGCCAACCACCTGACCACCCGGGGGCTGACACCCGGGGACCGGGTGATGGTGATCGCCCGCAACTGTATTGAATGGCCCGAGATCTCGTTCGGTCTGGCCAAAGCAGGGTTGATCGCCGTTCCGGTCAACATCCGGCTCGCACCCGACGAGGTCGCCCACGTCCGCGAGGATTCCGGTGCCCGGGCGGTGCTCGTTCACGCCGACCACGCGGGCAAGTTCGGCGACGAGCTGACCGGTCTCAGTGTGGTCCTGACGATCGGCCCCGAGTACGAATCGGCCTTGGCCGGCGCGGATCCGATTGCCCCTCAGATCGATATCTCGCCCGACGACATCGCCGTCATCCTGTACACCAGCGGCACCACCGGTCGCGCGAAGGGCGTCATGCATTCCCATCGCGCACTGCTCTATCAGGCTGCTGACACCAACCTGGTCACCGAGGCCAATCGCTCGGACGTCATGCTGGCGACGACGCCGTTCTTCACCGCGGGCGGCATGGTGCGCACGGTGTCCTGGCTGTATCTGGGCCAGACCATGGTGATCCACCAGCGATTCGACCCGCAGGCCGTCATCGATGAGATCGAACGCAGCAGGATCACCTTCACCACATTCATCCCGACCATGCTGCATCGCACCCTGGCCATCCTGGAGGAGGGTCCACCGCGGGACATGTCCAGCCTGCGTCGGATCTCCTACGGTTCGGCCCCCGTGCCGCCGGGCCTGGCCCGCAAGGCGATGGACCTGCTCGGCTGCGATCTCCAGCAGCGGTACGGGCTGACCGAATGCGGTGGGCAGGCAACGATCCTCACCCCACAGGATCATCGCGATATCGTTGCAGGCCGGACATCGATCGCCACTTCGTGCGGCCAGGAAACACCGATGTGCGTCATCCGGGTCATCGGCCCGGACGGCACCGACGCCACCACGGGCGAGGTCGGCGAGATCGTGATCGCCAGCCCCGCCAACGCCATCGGGTACTGGAACCGTCCCGAACAGACTGCGGAGACGTTCCGGCCCGACGGCCTGCGCAGCGGCGACCTCGGCTATCTCGACGGGGACGGCTATCTGCACATCACCGGCCGCAAGACCGACATGATCATCTCCGGTGGGTTCAACGTGTATCCCGCGGAGATCGAGCGCGTCATCGCGCACCACAGCGGGGTCGACCTGGTTGCCGTGGTCGGCGCACCGGACCCGGAATGGGGCGAAACCCCGGTCGCGGTGATCATTCCAAAGTCGCACATCACCGATCGCGATGCGCTGAGTACAGAACTCACGGCGCTGTGTCGTGCCGAGTTGGCCGGCTACAAGCAACCCCGCCGCTTCATGTTCTGGACCGAGTTCCCGCTGGGGCCCGCGGGGAAGATCCTCAAACGCGAGATAGCCAACCAGATAAACAACGTCGTCGATGAGGGTGCGATGGTGCCGGTACCCACCGGATCGACAGAGGAGCACGCGTGACGACCGCCGGCCTGGAGACCATCGAGTTCGAGGTGAGCGACCACGTCGCCACTGTGACACTCAATCGGCCCGAGAAGTTGAATAGTTTCACCGAGCAGATGGCCGCCGACCTCGGCAGTGCGTGGGCGCGAGTACGCGACGACGACGACATTCACGTCGCGGTGCTCCAGGCCAACGGCGACCGAGCCTTCTGCACCGGCATCGACATCGCCGCCGGCACCTGGTGGAAGCACAAAACCATCTTCAACCAGGAAGACCCCGGCGAGCTCCTGGGCCCCAAGGCGCACAAGGTGTGGAAGCCGGTGATCGCCGCACTACACGGCATCGTCGCCGGCGGTGCGATGTACTTCGTCAACGAATGTGATTTCGCTATCTGCAGCGAGACCGCCACCTTCTTCGACCCCCATCCCAATGCGGGCATCGTGTCGGCACTGGAACCCATGGGCATGCTCGCGATGGGCCTTCCCTACGGCGAGGTGATGCGCTGGGCGCTGCTGGGCAGCGAGGAACGGATGACTGCCCAGACCGCACTGCGCATCGGCATTGTCACCGAGATCGTCCCCGACGCTCGATTGCGCTCCCGCGCCGCCGAGTTGGCGGCCGAGGTCGCCGCCCGCCGCCCCGCGGGCATTCAGGGAACAGTCCGCGCCATGTGGGAGGCCCGTGATCTGCCGCCGACGATCGCCGCGCGGCACGGGAAGTTCTACACCGATCTGGGCAATGCCGGCGCCAAGCCGGACTCACTCAACAACAAGAAGAAGCCGCGAACTCGATGAGGAGCGCGCATGACTGACATCAGCAGCCAGCATTTGGTCAAGTTTGACCTTGTTATCGGTGGCGAGTCCACGGTCGCCGCATCCGGCGCCACTTACGACAGCGTGGACCCGTTCACCGGTCGGCCCTGGGCCCGGGTCCCCGACGGCGATGCCACCGATATCGACCGCGCGGTGGCCGCGGCCCGTGCCGCGCTGGACGGGCCGTGGGGTGCACTCACCGCGACCGCCCGCGGCAAGCTGCTGTGGCGCCTGGGCGAGCTCATCGCGCGTGACGCCGAGCAGTTGGCCGAGTTAGAGGTGCGCGACGGCGGCAAGCTGACCCGCGAGATGGTCGGGCAGATGCGCGCGCTGCCGGAGTATTACTTCTACTACGCCGGGCTGGCCGACAAGCTACAGGGCGACGTCGTACCGACCGACAAACCCAACTATCTCGTGTACACCCGGTACGAGCCGGTCGGCGTGGTCGGGGCGATCACCCCGTGGAATTCTCCACTGCTGCTGCTGACCTGGAAGCTGGCGGCCGGTCTGGCCGCAGGCTGCACATTCGTGGTGAAGCCGAGCGACCACACCCCCGCCTCGACGCTCGCGTTCGCAAAGTTGTTCGCCGAGGCCGGTTTTCCGCCGGGCGTGATCAATGTGGTCACCGGCTGGGGCCCACAGACCGGTGCCGCGTTGGCTTCGCATCCCGGCGTGGACAAGATCGCGTTCACCGGGTCGACCGACACCGGGATCCGGGTCGGCAAAGCCGCGATCGAGAACATGACCCGGTTCACCCTGGAGCTCGGCGGCAAGTCCGCACAGGTGGTGTTCGGAGATGCCGACCTCGACGCGGCAGCCAACGGCATCATCGCCGGCGTGTTCGCCGCCACCGGCCAGACCTGCCTGGCCGGGTCGCGATTGCTGGTCCACGAAAGCGTCGCCGACGCACTGGTGCAGCGCATCGTCGCCCGCGCAGCCACCATCAAACTCGGCGACCCGAAAGATCCCGCGACTGAGATGGGTCCGGTGTCGAATCAGCCGCAGTACGAGAAAGTGTTGTCGCACTTCGCCTCTGCCCGTGAGCAGGGAGCCACGATCGCCTACGGCGGCGAGCCGGCCGCCGATCTGGGTGGCTTCTTCGTCAAGCCGACGGTCCTGACTGATGTCGACCCGTCGATGCGGGCCGTCGCCGAGGAGATCTTCGGGCCCGTGCTGGCGGTGATGACGTTCTCCGACGAGGACGAGGCCATCGCCGCCGCCAACTCCACCGAGTTCGGGCTGGCCGCGTCAGTGTGGACCAAGGATGTCCACCTGGCCCACCGCGTCGCCGCGAAGCTTCGGGCCGGCACAGTCTGGGTGAACGCCTATCGCGTTGTCGCCCCCCATGTTCCGTTCGGCGGCATCGGCCACAGCGGTATCGGCCGGGAGAACGGTATCGACGCCGTCAAGGACTTTACCGAGACCAAAGCGGTGTGGGTGGAACTGTCCGGGGAAACCCGCGACCCGTTCACTCTCGGGTAGCGACTCAACAAAGGAGATACACATGACACTCGACCTCACGGCCGCCGACAAGGTACTGGCCGGCTTACGCCCCTTCCCGGTGGCCATCACCACCATCGACAACGGCTTCGCGAACGGCCTGATGTCGCTGTCGGCAGGCTCGGCCAGCATCGTGCCGGAGTTGCCGCGCGCCACCGTCAGCCTCACCAAGTACAACCGGACCCACGACATGCTGGTCAACTCGGGCATTTTCGTGATGCACATGCTGTCCGCCGGGCCCGACGAGATCGAAGCGTCGATGGATATCCTGATGACACTGGGCGGCAGCTCGGGCCGCGACGGCGACAAGATCGCCAAACTGCGCACCAAAACCGGTGTCACCGGGGCACCGATCCTCCTGGACTCACACAGCTACGTCGAGTGCCGGATCACCGGCTCACTGGACAACGACGAGAACACCATCTTCGTCGGTGACGTGGTGGCCGCCGAGGTGTTCAGCTCCGCACAGCGGCTGCGTATCGGCGAGGCGTGGGGCAAGCTGCCACACGAGTGGATCGAGCAGTACGAGGCCAATCACGAGCCACAACTGCAGAGCGCGCGTGACCTGCGGGCCGCCGCACAATCGGCGTGACCGACCAGCAGACCGGCGCTTGGGAGCTGCCGGAAGAACTTGTGATGCTGCGCGATACCGTGCGGCGTTTCATGGATGCGCACGTACATCCGCTCGAGGAGAAACTCGACCACGACAGCGTCGGGCTGCCTCGTGAGCAGCTGGTCGATTTGCAGGCTAAAGCCCGGGATCTCGGACTGTGGGCATTGCAGACACCCGAGGAGTACGGCGGCGCCGGGCTGAGTGTGCTGGGTCAGGTGGTGGTCGCCGAGGAGGCCGCGAAATGCCGGATGGGAGCGTTCTTCCCTGCGCTCGGCGCCTTTGGCGGTAACCCACCGAACATTATGTTCAAGGCCACGGCCGAGCAGTTCGAGAAGTACGCCCGGCCGATTATCGACGGCACCATGTCCAAGGCATACACCGCGATCACCGAGGCGTCAGGCGGATCCGATCCGGCGCGGGCAATCAAGCTCAAGGCTGTCAGAAGCGCTGACGGGTATGTGCTCAACGGCTCCAAGATGTGGATCTCGCACGCTCCCGGCGCCGACTGGGGAGTCGTATACGCACGTACGGGGGAAGGCCGCCAGGGCATCTCGGCGTTCATCCTGGAGAAGGACACCCCCGGCGTCACGTTCAGCCGCATCCCGGTGATGGCCTCCTTCGCCCCTTATGAAGTGCACTTCGACAACGTGCGATTACCGGCGGCGCAGCTGATCGGCGCAGAGGGACAAGGTTTCTCGCTGGCCAGCGACTTCCTCATCCACGGCCGGATCATCTATGCGGCGGGGCCGATCGGTATCGCGCAGAGTGCGCTGGACCTGGCCTGCCAATGGGCCAAGGACCGTGACGTGTTCGGCGGAAGGCTGGCCGACAAACAGGGTGTGCAGTGGATGCTCGTGGACAGCGAAGTGGAACTGCGGGCTGCTCGACTGTTGATGTACCAAGCCGCGTGGAATGCCGATCTGGGCCGCAATGTCCGGGTGGACGCATCGGTGGCCAAGATGTACGGCACCGAAGTGGCTTACAAGGTCCTGGATCGGTGCATCCAACTTCATGGCGCGCTGGGCATTTCCGCGGAGCTGCCACTGGAACGGTGGTTCCGTGACCTGCGGGTCAAGCGACTCGGTGAGGGTGCTACCGAGGTACAGCGCGAGGTTATTGCCAGATCACTGTTGAAATAGTTATATAGTTCGCTCATTGTCGGCGAGAGGGGTCACGTGCGCTACAACCTGATGTTCCCAATGCGGGCGGTCAAGCACTGGAATCAGTGGTCCGAGGGCGCCGCCATCGGCGATATCGCGCGACTGGTCGAAGAGGCCGGCTTCGACGGGTTCGCGATGTCGGAGCACCCCTACCCTGACAAGAAATGGTTGGCCAGTGGTGGCCACCACGCGTTCGACCCGTTCGTATCGTTGAGTTTTGCCGCTGCCGCGACCACCCGCATCCGGGTGATGACCTACATCCTGGTGTCGGGTTACCGCAGCCCGTTTTTGACGGCCAAGGGAGCCGCAAGCTTGGACCTGCTGTCCGGCGGCCGTTTCACTCTGGGCACCGGAGCCGGTTACCTGAGGGCCGAATTCGAGGCACTGGGAGCCGATTTCGGCCATCGTGGTGCACTGCTCGACGAGGCGATCTCCGCGTGGCGCGCGGCATGGGCGGGCATCGACCATGACGGACCCGCGTTCGGCGCGAGCGGTCACGTCGCGCTGCCGCCCCCTCTGACCCCTGGCGGTCCGCCGGTATGGATCGGCGGCAACAGCGACGCCGCACAGCGCCGCGTCATCGAGGTGGCCGACGGTTGGATGCCGATGGCCGCATCGGGTGAACTGGCCACCATCACCCGGTCGCGCCCGCTGGAAGACATTGGGACGCTCGGCGAATGGGTTGCTGCAGTTAACAAGCGCCGCGGCGAACTCGACCGCGGCCCCGCCGACGTGTCGTTCGTCCCGTTCGAGTCGGATCTGCTCGCCAGCGGCGACTGTACGGCTTACACCACTGCAGTGCAGCCCAGGCTGGACGACTACGCAGCGGCGGGCGTCACGTGGATCACCATCGAGCCCGCCAGTAGGAGCTTCAGCGACTTCCGCACCGATATCGACGTACTGGCATCCCGACTGATCAACCGCTGAGGGGCTGCTACGCATGGCGCTTCCCGATCTCGTCCTAGTCCATGGCGGCGAGCATGCCGCCGACTGCTGGGATCTCACTATTGCCGAATTACACCGTCAGGCACCGGATTTGCGCACCCTGGCGGTCGATCTCCCCGGCCGCGGCGCCAAGCCGGGTGATCTCGCCACCGCGACCATCGACGAATGGGTGGATTCGGTGGTCGCCGATATCGACGACGCAGACCTGGGCGCCATCGTGATCGTCGGCCACTCGATGGCCGGCGTCACGGTACCCGGTGTGGTGGCCAAGCTTGGCACGCCGCGGGTACGGGAGATGATCCTGGCGACCGCGTTTGTGCCCGGGCAAGGCCAGGCGATCGTGGACACTCTTGGCGGCCCGTTGGCGTTCTTTGCGCGCCGCGCCGCGAAAGGAGGCAACCCGGTGAAGATTCCACAGCTCGCGGCGCAATATGCCTTCTGCAACGGCATGACACGCGCACAACGCCAGTTCACGCTGACGCGCCTCTACGCCGAGTCCGCCCGCATTCCTGCCGAACCGGTCGACCGCAGCGGACTCCCCGACGATGTCCCGCGAACCTGGATTCTGACCACCCGGGACCGGGCGCTGTCACAGAAGTCCCAGCAGGCCAGCATCACGGCACTCGGCGGGGTACAGCACGTGATCCCCATCGATGCCTGTCACGAGGTCATGATCAGTCATCCAGAAGTGTTGGCAGGCATTCTGATCGAGCGGTGCCGGCTGCGAGGAGAAGCGTGACAAACTCATCGGCGAAGCCGTCCTGTTTCTTCGTCACCGATGGCAATGGTTATGTGCCAACCCCTTTGGCGAGAGGGCCGTGGGGTCCGTCGCTCAGCGGTCACTATGTGGGTGGATTGCTCGGGCGGGCTGTCGAGCAGGAAGTCAACGATGCCGATAGTGATCTGCAGCCCGCCCGGCTGACGGTCGACCTGCTCAGACCGGTGGCTCTGTCACCGCTGCAGGTGCATTCGTCGGTGGTGCGCGAAGGCCGCCGGCTTCGGCTGGTGGACGCGACGATGACGCAGAACGACATCATGGTGGCGCGGGCCAGCGCGTTGTTCCTCCGCCGCAGCGAGCACACCACAGACAAGGTGTGGACAATGCCGATGACGATGCCGGCGATCCCCGCTGGACTCGACGCGGTGAACGACGACCACCTCATGCTGTTCCATTCATACGGCCGCGATCCAGTCGCGGGCAGTCCGGGTGTCGGGGTCGACGAATGGCGACACGGTGGGCAGAAGTTCGCGTGGGTGCGGGAGACGAAGTCGCTCGTCGACGACGAGCCGCTCTCCCCTTTCACGCGCGCCGCGATGGCCGGGGACGTGACCAGCTCGATAACCCATTGGGGCACAGACGGACTGCAATTCATCAACGCCGACTACACCGTCACGCTCAGCCGGTTGCCAGAAGGTCCCTACATCGGTTTGGCGTCAGTCACGCACTACGGCCATGCCGGGGTCGGCACCGGCGTCGCCACCCTCTTCGACGCGTTGGGGCCTATCGGCAGCGGTATGGCAACCGCGTTGGTGAACCCCGGATTCACGCCACCGCGGTCGTTGGTACCGAGCTGAGCGAGCCCGACGGGGCTCAGGTGATGGCCCCTTCCATCTTCAGCTCAACCAACTCGTGATCGCAGATGCCGAGTTCCCGCAATACCTCGTCGGTGTGTTCGGCAAACATCGGCGCCCGGGTGAGATGCACCGTCGCCTCGTCGAACTTCACCGGATTGGCCACCAGCCGTTGCTTATTACCTTGTGCATCAATGACATCGGCGATACGCCCGTTGGCGATCAGCGATTCGTCATTGGCAGTCTCCCAGGCGTCCTGCACGGGCGCCCACTGCCCACCGGACTGGTTGAGCAGGTGCCTGCACTGCTCAAGGGTCCGCGAACCGATCGCATACGCGATCAGCTCGGTGGCCTCCTCGGCGTGTGCCGCCAGGGATTCAAGCGAGGCGAACCTCTCGTCATCGGCGGCTTCCTCCAGACCGAACACTCGGCAGACGGGAGACCAATAGCGAGTCGGCTGCAGCATCGACAATTGGATGAACCGGCCATCAGAACACCGGTACGCCCCTGTGAGTGGGTTACCCGGGGCTTGGCCGCGGTGATCGATTTTCGGTAACGGGCAGTCGTACAGCATCGCCAGGTTCAGATTGAATTGGTTGGCCCATGCACCCACCGCCAGCAGGGAAACGTCGATGACCGAGGTCTGGCCGGTGGTCTGCCTGCCGTACAACGCCGCAGCGACCGCGCCCGCGATGGTGATGCCGCCCATGTTGTCGCCGTACCCAGCGGCAGGCATACCAGCCGACCTCTCGGAGTCGGTGTGCGTCACCTCGTCGGCGCTGCCCGAGCGCGCCCAGAATGCCGTTACATCGTGTGCGCCGGAGTCCCGGTCCGGCCCTTCGCTGCCGAATCCACTGCCCGCCACATAGATGATCGACGGATTGATCCGCCGGATCGCATCAAGGTCGATCCGGAGCTTGGCCCGCGCCTGCGGTAGGTAGTTGGTCAGGAAGACATCACTGCGCCGAACGAGTTCCTCGAACACCGGGCGCGAGTGGTTGAGCGCCAGGGACAGCCCGACGCTACGCTTGCCGCGGTTCGGCGCCTCCATCATCGGCGCGAACGCAACCCCCGGTGCGGTGGCCGAGCGGCCGCCGACGGTCACCAATCCCCTTTGGCCGTCACCGGTTACCGGATTCTCGATCTTGATGACATCGGCGCCCCAATCGGCGAGCACCGCGCCCGCCGAGGGCACGAAGGTGAACTGTGCGACTTCCAGGACACGCACCCCTGTCATCGGTTTCTGCATCTACCCACATCCATCCTCGGGCCAGGGCTGAGCATGTCACGGCGCTTCGAATAGCCAATCCATCTTCTGCGCCTAGTTACCAACGTTGCGAGACATGGAACGCGTCGATCAACTCGCACGCCCTGCCTCTTGAACCACATTTTCCCATTTTTGTGGTTCGCACCACACGCTAAGGTCGACTGTGGCGTGAAGTCAAGACGTTCTGTGGGATCGGGGTGGCAAGAATGACGAGCGTGTCGGGGCGAGCGAGTTCGGGGCGAGCCGCCCCGTGGGGAGCGGATGCGCCTGTCGGCGAAGAGCAGGCCCGGGAGCGATTGTTGGCCGCAGCCGAAGCGTGCTACCTAGAGCGCGGTCCGGCCCGTACCCGGATGAGCGACATAGCCAACAAGGCCGGCGTGCATCGACGCACCCTGTACGACTACTTCCCCACCAAGGACGCGCTGCTGGCCGCGTCATTCGTGCGCGCGACCAGTGCCGTAATCGACGCCACCGGACCGCTGTGGAATACCGACGAACCGTTCCTCGACCGCCTCGTCAATGCGACAGCGGTCGGGTTGAAGGCAGCGCGCAGCTCACCGACCATGGCGCTGCTGATTGGCACCGACGACCTGGGCCGGACCTTCCACGCAGCAGAGGCTTCCGAAGCCTGGAGTCAGCACCTCGCGCAGGTGCTGGGACAACGCCTGGAAGTGGCCCAGGCCGCCGGCGAAGTCCGCGACGATCTCGCCGCTGACACCATGGCGCACTGGGTGACCCGTATCGCGTTCAGCCTCGTTGCCGAACCCGGTCGGCCCGAGGACGGCGGCGACGCAGGGCTCCTCCGCGCGTTCCTGCCCGCTTGCTTGGCTCCTCGAACGCGTTAGGACCCACGCTGCATGTTGCGTGCAAGCAGCGCGGGCGACCACGTCGGCGTACCCCTTGGCGGTCTGCTCCGGCGCGAATCGGCCGTCGATGCGGGCCGCACAAACTCGCCGAGGCAATTCACTGCGTTCGATAGGTGATGGTGTACCCGATGTTGCCGACCGCGATCAGCCGCCCGGTGTCATCGGACACCCTTACCGAGAGGGCAATCGTCGTCGCACCGACGCGGTCGACCGTGGTGGTCGCGCGCAGCGTCGAACCCTCGCGGGCCGGCGCAAGGTAGCGGACGAATACGTCTGTAGTCGATCCCGCACATCCGGTGAGATGTAATGCGCCCCAGCCCGCCACCCAATCGATCATCGTCGCGGTCGCGCCACCATGAACCGAATCGGCAAGGTTGAGAGTCTGGGGCCCGGCGTACATCTCACCCACCCAAGCGCCGTCGGGATGCTCGTCTGCAGCACGCAGCCCGAGAAAGTCGGCAATGGGGATCGCACCCTCGAGATTCACCGTGTCTATCCGCGTCCGATTAGCGCGCCTTCCATATGGGTTGACGCTTCTGCGCGAAGGCCAACGGGCCTTCCTGTGCGTCTTCGGATTTCAGGAGCAACGCGAACTCACGCGAAGTGCGGTCCCACTTGGGTTCCTCAGAGGCGATGACACCGTCGTCGGCGCCGTACGCGAGCCGCTTGCTGGCCTGTACCGACAACGGCGCGTTCACCGTGATCCGCTCGGCGAGCGCCAGTGCCGCTTCCACCACGGTGCCGTCTGGCACTACCTGGTTGATCAGCCCCCATCGCAACGCCTCATCAGCGGTGATCGGTTCGCCGGTGAACACGAGTTCGAGCGCCACCTTGCGCGGCAGTTGTTCGACGATCCGGAATACGCCACCCGCGCCGGCGATCAGGCCGCGTTTGACCTCGGGCAGCCCGAAACTGGCCGTCTCACCGGCGACCACCAGATCGCTGGCCAGCGCCAACTCCGATCCGCCGCCCAGGGCGGTGCCGTTGACCGCGGCGATGGTGGGCTTGTCGATGAAGTGGTGAACATAACCGGCGAAACCCCACTCCGGGTGCGTGTCGTGGAACAGGTTCTCGCCACGCGAGATCGCCTTGAGGTCCGCACCGGCGCAGAACGATTTGTCTCCGGCGCCGGTGAGCACCACCGCCCACACATCGGGATCCTGTTGCGCCGCCTCCAGCGCGTCGCCGACCGCCGTGCTCACCGCACCGTTGACCGCGTTGCGGGCGTCCGGCCGGTTGATCGTGATGAGTGCGACGTTGCCCTTGCGCTCCACGATGGCGGCGTCAGTCATGATTTCTCCTTGTCGATTTGTTGAGAACCGTTCGTCTGTCCGGCGCCGAAGTCCGCCAGAATGGCGAGCAGTCGGCGCCTGTCAACCCTGAGCAGGTCGCGTCACTCCTCTTCGAGCACCAGAGCCAATTCAGGGCATGCGGCAACTCCATCGCGGACGCGCTGCTGATCCCCAGGCCCGACTTCGGTCGGCTCAAGTGCCGAGTAGCCCGAGTCATCGATCGGGAAGAGATCCGGATCGACGGCGTAACACTGCGCGTGGCCTACACATTTCGACCGGTCGAGATGAACCTGCACGCGACCTCCTCCACTCGACCGCCAACGATTGCGGCGGTGCCGAGACTCCAATCCATAACACTAAAGGATTAACTATTTAGTTTTACCGGATGGCATCACCGGTCGCGCTTGGAAGTGGGGCCCAAGCCGACAACCCGCAGGAATGCCCATCCAGCGATTGCCACAATCTGACATCGTTGTCACATAAGAGGAACCCCGGTAGCATGTCTTTACCGTGCACAAACCCTAACATTCGAGCGGATGATCAGGCCTGTATCCCACTTGATTCTGACAGCTATATCCGATAGTAATGAGGCGTCGTCCACCGGTAGAGAGGTCCACGAATGACGTCCGAGCTCAACAACGAAGAGACCATGCTGGTCGAGACGGTGCGGACGTTCATCGACCGTGACGTGAAACCCTCGGTGCGCGAGGTCGAACACGCGAACGAATACCCACATGCGTGGATCGAACAAATGAAGCGCATCGGAATCTTCGGCCTGGCCGTGCCCGAGGAGTACGGCGGATCACCCGTGTCGATGCCCTGCTACGTGCAGGTGACGCAGGAGCTTGCCAGAGGCTGGATGAGTTTGGCCGGTGCGATGGGTGGGCACACCGTGGTCGCCAAGCTGATCTCGCTATTCGGTACCGAGGAACAGCGTCGAAAGTATCTACCGGACATGGCAACCGGTGAGAACCGGGCAACGATGGCACTCACCGAGCCTGGTGGCGGTTCGGATCTGCAGGCGATGACGACCACGGCGCGCGCCGATGGCGACGAGCTCGTCATCAACGGCACAAAGACCTGGATCAGCAATGCCCGCCGATCCAATCTGATTGCCCTGCTGTGTAAAACGGATCCACAGGCTTCGCCGCGCCATCGCGGCATCTCGGTGGTGTTGGTCGAGCACCGGCCCGGCCTGACCGTGTCGCGGGATCTGCCTAAGCTCGGGTACAAGGGCGTGGAGAGTTGCGAGCTCTCGTTCGACGATTGCCGGGTGCCGCAGTCCGCAATACTCGGCGGCGAGCCCGGCAAGGGATTCGCCCAGATGATGAAAGGCCTTGAGACAGGACGAATTCAAGTGGCATCGCGCGCACTCGGCGTGGCGACCGCGGCACTCGAAGACGCTCTCAAATACGCGCAGGAACGCGAAAGCTTTGGTCAGCCGATCTGGAAACACCAGGCGGTGGGCAACTATCTGGCCGACATGGCAACCAAACTCACCGCGGCCAGACAGCTCACTCGGCATGCCGCGGAGCGCTACGACAGCGGTGAACGCTGCGATATGGAAGCCGGGATGGCCAAACTGTTCGCCTCAGAGGCTGCCATGCAGATCGCCCTGGACGCGGTCCGCATCCACGGCGGTTACGGGTATTCGACCGAATACGACGTCGAGCGCTACTTCCGCGACGCCCCACTGATGATCGTCGGCGAAGGCACGAACGAGATCCAGCGCAACGTCATCGCCGCGCAACTGGTCTCCCGCGGAACCCTGTAAACCCACGCAACGAACGAGGGATCGACCGTGGCCTACGTAATCACGCAGAACTGCTGCAAAGACGGCAGTTGCGTCCCGGTCTGCCCGGTGAGCTGCATCCGTCCCGCCGGCAGTCCAGGCGAATTCACCGGGACCGAGATGCTGTACATCGATCCTGACGCGTGCATCGACTGCGGCGCCTGCCTGGAGGAATGCCCAGTCGACGCGATCTTCTACGACGAGGATCTTCCACCCGACCAGGAGCGGTTTCGCGAGATCAATGCCAGATTCTTCGAACGACACCCACTGCAGATCCACAGCCAAGAAACACCGTTGGAACGCCACGGCGTCAAGCCAGGTGCACTGCGGGTTGCCGTCGTCGGCGCCGGTCCTGCCGCCTGCTATGCGTCCACCGCGCTGATCGGCGTCGACGGCGTCGAGGTCAATCTTTTCGAACGCCTCCCCACGCCATTCGGCCTGATCCGCGCCGGCGTCGCGCCGGACCACCAGCACACCAAGTCTGTCGTGCGAATCTTCGACCACACCTTCACCAACAAGCGCTTCGAGTGTTATCTCAACGTCGAGATCGGTTCGGACCTGACCCACGACGAGTTGTTGGCGCATCACCATGCCGTCATCTATGCGGTCGGGGCATCCCGCAGCCGGGAGCTCGACCTACCTGGTAACGAACTGCCCGGCAATCACTCTGCCGTCGACTTCGTGGGCTGGTACAACGGTCATCCGGATCACGCACATCATGTGTTTGATCTGTCCGGAGAGCGGGCCGTAATCATCGGCAACGGCAACGTCGCGCTGGATGTCGCGAGAGTGCTGCTGCTCGACACCGACCATCTGGCGACCACCGACATCGCACCATATGCCTTGGCTGCCTTGTCCGACAGCAGGATTCGCGAAGTGGTGGTCCTCGCGCGACGTGGACCCCGTGACGCGGCCTTCTCCACGGGCGAGTTCCTCGCTCTCGGCCACCTCCCCGGAGTCGACGTCATCATCGACAGCACCGACTTGGCGACCCGCCCGGACGACGATGTCGAGACTGTGCTCAAACTCCAGATCGCACGCGAGTACGCAGACCGGCCCAGCACCGCTGCAAACAAGCGGATCGTCTTCCGATTCGCGGCGTCTCCGACCGAAGTGGTCGGCTCTGACCGGGCCGAAGGCCTACGCGTGGCAACCAACGGCTCACCGGAAAGCGAACTGCTGACGGCGCCACTGATACTGCGCGCCATCGGATATCAAGGATCGGCGATCGATTCGCTGCCTTTCGACGCAGCAAGAGGCGTGGTTCCCAACGAAGGCGGTCGGGTCATCGATGAACACGGTCAGCCCGTCCCCGGTGTCTACGTGACCGGGTGGATCAAACGCGGACCGCGTGGCGTCATCGGCACCAACCGAAACTGCGCGGAAGAAACGGTCGCCGCCCTGCTGGAGGACTTTCATACCGGCAAGTTGGCCCCCGATGTGGCTGACCCCGCGGGCGTCAGGCGACTGCTCAGCGAGCGCGGATTGTCACCGATCGGATGGGCAGGTTGGCGGTCGATCGACGCCGCCGAACGTCGACGCGGGGCCGAGGTGTCCCGGCCCCGCGTGAAGTTCACAGCCATTGCCGACATGGTGTCGGCGGCGAATCTCTGAACCCGTTCAGACACCGGCTAATTCGTGTTCGCCAGCAATGACCCGTGGGAAGTTGAGCATCCGCCGGGCGTTCTGCTCGACGATCAGTGAGCATTCTTCGTCCGGCACATCGGCGAGCACCTCAGCGGCCCGCTGACGCGAATTGGGCCAGTTGGAATCGCTGTGCGGGAAATCGATTTCAAGCGTGATCCGGTCGATACCGATCTCGTGGCGGTTCTTCAACCCGTGCTCATCGTCGATGAAGCAACCCCAGAAATGCTTCTTGAAGAGATCCGACGGCCGGGTGTCGAAATCGATGTTCTGGTAATAGCGGTGACGTTCCCACACATAGTCCGAGCGCTCCAGGATGTAAGGCACCCAGCCGATACCGCCCTCGGCCAGCGAGATCTGCAGATTCGGGAACTTCTGCAGTTTGCCGGAGAACAAGAGGTCGACCGTCGTCCACATCAGGTTGGTGGAGAACAGCGTGATCGCCACGGCGAACGGGGCGTCTGGGATGACCATCTGGCCGGGCACAGGCTTCATCGACGAGAACGAGAACCCCGGCACGTAGGAGCCCGACCCGAAGTGCAGGGATACCGGCATTTGCGCATCAGAGCAGACCTGCCACAACGGATCCCAGTGATCGGAATGAAACGACGGCAACCCCAGCGGCACCGGGCTGTCCGGGAACGACACCGTCCGCGCCCCCTTCGCCGCCACTCGCTCAGCCTCGGCGACGGTCGCATCGATATCCCACACCGGCAGGATCGCCAACGGGACATAACGATCCGGTGCGGTGGCGCACCACTCGTCGATATGGAAATCGTTCCACGCCTTCACACACAGCAGGGCGAGTTCCTTGTCCTGGGCGCGATAGAAGGTACCGCCGCCGAAGCCCGGGAAGGACGGAAAGCACAGCGCGGCCTGCACACCGTCCACGTCCATGTCGGCAATGCGGGCCACCGGGTCATAACAACCGGGGATCATGTCCTCGTAGCGCACTGGATCCATGCCCCACTCCTCGGGCGGCTTGCCCGCCACCGCGTTGAGGCCGATCGTCGGGAAGATCTGCCCGTCGTAGCTCCACAGGTGCTTACCGTCCATCTCAAGAATCCGCGGCCCGGCATCGAGGAACCGCTGCGGCAGGCGGTCTTGCCACACCCGCGGGTGTTCGACTAGGTGGTCGTCGACGGACACGATCTGGTGTTCATCTTGAAGCGGCACTACACGCTCCTTCTTTTCTGACATTTCGTCTTGTTTTCTGACGGTTCATCTCAGAGACTATATGACGTAGGACACGATCGTCTACCGATTGAGAGCCACGACATGAACACCTTGGATCAAGCCGGCGAGGCCGGCTCCCGCGGGAAGATCGACGAGGACGACCATGATCTGCTGACCTTCGGAGAAGCAGGTGAGCGTTTGCGCCTCGAAATCGCCACGGCCGCAGCGAAGCTCGAGGGAATCCGGCAGACCGGGTCCCCGACAGACGTGGAGAAGGCGAGCGCCCGGCTGGGAGCGCTACGCGCCGCAGCCAAGCGCAACAGCGCCCAGCCCATCAACGACGACAACTTCGAGAAGTTCTTCGGCTACCCCGGCAAGGCCAAACGCAACCTGCCAGGACCACCGCCGTAGGCCACCGCCGGGTGGACCAACCCGGATACTTCTCCTATGGCGCCTACCCCCGACAAGACACGCCGTCCCGGTTACGCCCCGTCGGACAACGTCGGCGTGGGACGACGCGGCTTGCACACTCGGCAGCGGATCCTGACCTGCGCTGCCGACGCCTTTCTGTCCAACGGCTTCCACAGCACCTCCCTGGACACCATCGCCAAGGAGGCAAACGCCTCCCGAGCGACCGTCTACCAGTACTTCGCCGGCAAGGAGGAGATCTTCCGTGAACTGAGTGACGCGGCCGGGCGCGCCGTACTCGACCATGGCGAACGACTGGGCGATCTTGGCCCGACCGTGCACGGGTTTGGAGCGTTGCACCGCTGGCTCACCGGATGGGCCGACATCTATGACGCCCACACGGCCGCGTTCGCGGAGTACCCCGGTATCGGTACCGAGATGTCGGTCATTGATGCCGGTCCAGTCGCCGAGGAGTATCGCAGGCGCGTGACTGCCCGGCTAAACGCCGCGAAACTGCAAGGACTCGGCACCGATGATGCGGCGGCGGCGCTCATGCGCATCCCGCACATGGTCCACCTCTACCGGCACCGCGCGATGTTCCCGCTGCCTGCCCGCGAGGTGGTGTCGTGGTCGCTGGCCGTTGCCTTGCAGCTCATGCTCTTCCCCGACACCCCGGCAGAGGCCTTGGCCGCACCACCCCCAATCACCGGAGCGACCGACATGCCGACTGACGTCGCCGAACGAGCCGCGCCCGAGCCCGCCACGGTGACCGACGAGCTGTCGCCGATAGCCCACGACGTTCTGTTGGCCAGCTCGTCATTGTTCGCCGAGCATGGCTACTACGCGGTCAGCATGGAGGACATCGCAGCCGCTACCGATATCAGCCGCGCCACGCTGTACCGGTATTTCAGCGCCAAGGACAAGATCCTCGCCGAACTCACCCGCGAGGCGGTGGCCGAGATCGAGGAGTCCGCCACCGCCCTGACTCGTATCGCCGACACCGACGCGTTCACAAGATGGGTTCATGGCTATGTCCGGTTCCACCGCGGCTACCGCGGTGTCATCCGGGCCTGGTTCGATGGCACCGTCGCCGAGCAGCTCTCCGACGCTGCGGTGGGTCACGGTATCGGGGCGATCCACCTGGCGGTGAATACGTTGCTGCAGACCATCGAACTGCCGGACGCTATCGACCGCGAAGCGGCCGGTGCGGTGTTTCTCGCGGTATTGGGACGGATGACCGAACCGACTGCGATCGACGAACCCGACAGCGACGAGCGCGCCGGCGACCTCATCGTGAACTTGCTGCGACGCTCCCTGCTTCGCTCGGCCTGGGGTCAGCCCGGGGCGCCGACGTAGCCCGCCGCTGAATTGCGCAACTGCCAGATCTGGGCCGGGCACAGCTCCTGGGCCGATTGCGAGATCAGATACGAAGCCTGGAATTCGTCCGAGGTGTTGAAGTCGGACTTGATATCACCGACCAGCTGGGCATAGCTCTTGCCCGCTGCGATCTTGTCGCACACCCCGTACCCGTAAGCCAGTGCCTGGTCCGCGTTGGCGAAGTTGTATCCGGGCCGCACCGTCACGTTGACGAGATACCCGACGTTGTCCGCATGGGCCACCGGCGTGCCCACCATCACGGCAGCCAACAGCGCGGGGAGCCCGACCGATGAGATTAGTTTCCTCATAACCAGGCAAAGCGTAATTCATTTATATGTTTACCGGTAGTCTGCTCAACCATGTTCCCCACCCGCATCGGCCGTCGTTGCACGTTGACACTGGCGCTGGCGTCCGGGCTCGCAGCCGCGGTCGCGATGCCGTCCGCACAGGCCGACAACAAACGACTGAACGACAGCGTATTCACCAACATCTACACGGCACAGAAGCAGAATGGCTGCGTCACCAATCCGAAACGGGACGGTCGCCTGGTGGAGGCGGCACGCCTCCACGCACTCGACGTGCTCAACAACCCAAACATCAACGGAGACATCGGCTCTGATGGCTCGACCCCGCAAGACCGCGCCAACGGCACCGGGTTCGTCGGCACGGTGTCAGAGACCGTCGCGATCAATCCGGCGCTGGCAATCAGCGGAATCGAAATACTCAACCAATGGTGGTGGGATCCGCCGTCTCGGGCCACTATGCAGGACTGCGCGAACACAGCTATCGGTGTCTGGTCGGAGAACAGCCTGGCTCGCTCCGTGGTGGTCGCGGTGTATGGGCAGCCTTCGCTGTAGCTCAGACTGCCAGTTCGGCGCGCAGGCGCTTCTTGTCCACCTTGCCGCTGGGCAGCACCGGCAGTTCGGCGGCCAGCACCAGTCGGCGCGGGACCTTGTAGCGGGCGAGCCGTTGGCGCACTCCATCCTGCAGCACCTCGAGCGTCAAGGTCGCGCCAGCCGATGGCACGACGACCGCGCAGACCGCTTCGCCCCAACGGTCGTCGGGCACGCCGACCACTGCGCAGGCCGCCACCCCGTCGATCGCACTCAGTGCGTCTTCGACCTCCGGCGAGTAGACGTTCTCCCCACCGCTGATGATCACGTCCTTCTTGCGGTCCACCAGGTAGAGCAGCCCGCGTTCGTCCACGCGGCCCACGTCGCCGGTGTGGCACCACCCGTCGCGTAGCGTCACCTCGGTTGCCGACCTGTCCTGCCAGTAGCCGCGGAACATTGAGCCGGATCGCACGACGATTTCGCCGGCGTGCCCGGCCGGCACATCGCGTCCGTCCTCGTCGACGATGCGAATCCGGGTGCCGGGAAACGGGAATCCGACCGAACGCAGCTGCGCTTGCGCGTCGGGGGTATGTAGTTCTCGTGGCAGCCCGGACACAATGACCTCGGTCTGCCCGTAGAGGTTGAGAAAGCCCGCGCCGGGAAGCACCGACATCGCGCGCCTCAGCACAGTCGCCGTCATCGGTGCGGCCGAATACACCACGGTGCGCACCGATTCCACATCCGCGCGCTCCCCTACGGCATCGAGCAGTGCCCGGAGCATGATCGGCGCCAGATGCAACACCGTGATCCGCTGGGCCGCAATCAGTCGCACCGCATCGGCAGCGTCGAACTGCTGCTGCAGCACCACGGTTCCGCCGCGGGCGTGCAGGCCGCCGACGATCGCGAGTGCCCCAACGTGGAACATCGGCATGGTGATCAACCCGCGGTCATCACTGCCGCAACACATCTCATTGTTCATCGTGAGCGCGACGGCACGCATCTCCCGTTGCCCGAGAATGCAGCACTTCGAAGCGCCGGTGGTGCCACTGGTGAACAGTAGGTAGGCGATATCGTCGGGCTCGGCGACGAGCTCGAGCGCCTCACTGGGCGCAGCGCTGAGGAAGCCTTCGTAACCGACGGTCCCCGGTGGTGGTTCGCAGCCGAAGGCCACCACAAGTGGCCGAGACGGCAGACCTGACATCAGGTCAGTGATCACGGCGACGAACTCGTCGGCGACAAACACGATCGACGGTTCCACCCGGCGTACCACGTCGCGGATCTCCGGCGTCGCGAGCCGGAAGTTGATGGTGGCCAAGATGATTCCACTGAGTTGGGTGGCAGCGTTCAGCTCACCGAACTCGATGCTGTTCCGGCTGAGCACCGCGACGCGATCCTGGCGCCGCAGGCCGGCCGCGGCCATCGCCGACACCAGCCGTACGGCCCGGTTACGCAACTGCGCGTGACTGACGGTGCGGTTGCCGCACCGGTAGGCGGCCACGTCCGGGAAACGCACGGCGTTATCGGTCACGATGTCGCCGAGCGTCATGCCGTCGGCCGTGTCCATCGCGCGAGCCCCGCGGCCCTTACCGACTACTCAGCAGCATGGACCCGGCGACCGGGCCGCCACCCACGCCGACGGCCACCACTTCGGGCGTCTTCGGGGCCTGCCGCTGCCCGCCCTCGCCCCACATCTGCACACACGCCTCGTGTAGGAAGCCCATACCGTGCAACCGGCCGCCGGAGAGCTGCCCGCCGCTGGTGTTGATCGGCAGCGCGCCGTCCAGCGAGATGCGGGAACCGTCGTTCAAGAACTCCCCGACCTTGCCGTGATCGCAGAAACCCAACGCCTCCAACCACATCACAGTCAGGAAGGAGAAGCCGTCATACAGCTGCGCCATGTCCACGTCGGCGGAAGTCAACGTGGTGTGCTCCCACAGTGTGGCAGCCGAATCGTGGGCGGCCATCGTGGTGATATCCGAACGTTGGTCCCAGGTGGCGCGTTCGAACATGCCCGGCCCGACGGACTCCACCGTCAGCGGATGCCGTGGCAGGTCGGCTGTGGCATCACGGCGCGACACGATCACGGCGGTGGCACCATCGCATGGAACATCGCAGTCGTAGAGGCACAGCGGCTCGGAGATCATCCGGGCGCCGAGGTAGTCCTCCATGGTCATCGGGTCGCGGTAGACCGCGTCGGGGTTGAGCCCAGCATTGGTGCGCGCGTTGATCGCGATGAGGCCGAGATGCTCACGTGTCAAACCGAAGTCATGCATATAACGCTGGGCGGGCATCGCCAGCCAGTTCGCCGCCGACAGCGCGCCGAACGGAGCCATCCATTCCAGATGCGGGGGCAGCTCGCCCCCGCCGAACAGGACCGAGGCGCGCCCGCCGCCGGCCTGCTGTGCCGCGGTCGACTCCCACACCGACCGGTACACCACGACGTGGTTGGCGAGCCCCAGACTGACCGCCATGCAAGCCTCGATCACCGGGCCGATCTGGCCTGCAGTCTCCATCGCCGACATGTACCAGCGCGAGCGCATACCCAGGGCATTTCGGACTTCCTGGACGGTGGCACCGGAGAACCCGGCGTCGGGCACCCCTGGCCCCGGGTAGCTCGCGATGCCGTCAACGTCGTCGACGCTCAACCCGGCGTCCTCGATTGCCCGCAGTACGGCTTCCAACGTCAGGTCCAGGCCGGTGCGGCCCAACCGGCGCCCGACCTGCGACTTACCCGCCCCGGTGAGGACGGCTTTGCCCTCGAACGGACCGCCCCTCATGCGATCACCTCCTCGCCATCGATACCAGCCAACTGTTTAACCCTTTCAGCTTGCACCGCAGCCATCAGAACACGAACCGCGCGATCAGTTCGGCGACTGCGGCCGGTTTGTCGACGCCGTCGATCTCGACGGTATGACGAACCGTCAGGTTCACGGCGTCCTCTCCCACCGGGGTGGCGTCGGCGAGCTGGGAGCGGACCCGGATGCGGCTACCGACCTTGACCGGGGACAGGAAGCGCACCTTGTTCAGGCCGTAGTTAATGCCCAATTTCGCGTTCTGCACGCGATAGTTGTCCTTGCTCACGCCCGGGATCAGCGAAATCGTCAGGAAGCCATGGGCAATCGTGGCGCCGTAGGGACTTTCAGCCTTGGCCTTCTCGACATCGACATGGATCCACTGGTGGTCCATCGTCACGTCCGCGAACTCGTCGATACGGGTCTGGTCGATCTCTACCCACCGGCTCACTCCGAGTTCCTCGCCGATCGTCGCGACCGCCTCGTCGACAGACCCGATCACCTTCATTGTCCAGCTCCCTCTGACGTCACCCGCTATACCGATATTCATTTAACGGTATAGACTGACTGCGCTCTCCGGGCAAGCGACCCGGACATTCGAGGATCTTGGGAGACACATGGGCTCGACGACGTCCCGCGCAGCGATTGTGGCCGCTGCCCGCACACCGATCGGAACCGCACGCCGGGGCACGCTGGCCAACACGCCGGCGATCGAGCTCGCCAAACCGGTGGTCGCTACCGTCGTCGAACGGTCCGGTCTCGGTGCCGCGGACTTCGATGACCTGGTGCTGGCCGAGAGCCTGCAGGGCGGCGGCGACAGCGCCCGCTACGTCGCCGTCGATCTCGGCCTTACCAACATCCCCGGCCTCGCTGTGAACCGCCAGTGCGCGTCCAGCCTCTCGGCGATCGCCGTCGGCGCCGGCCAGATCGCGGCAGGCATGAGCCGGGCCATCCTGGCCGGTGGCATGGAATCCTGCTCCACCACGCCACTGCTGCGTAAGCGCAAGCCGTTTACCACCGGCAAGGCTGCCGAGGATTACGAGGATCCATGGTTCCCGTTCTCTCATCCCCCCACCGCGGACGCCCCGGCCCTGGACATGTCGATCACCGTCGCACACAACTGCGCGGTGCAGTACGGCATCACCCGCGAAGCGCAGGACGAGTGGGCGCTACGCAGTCACCAGCGCGCGGTCAAGGCCATCGACTCCGGCTCCTTCCTCGACGAGATCGTGCCAGTCCGGGTGCCGCAGGCCGACGGCTCGACCATCACCTTCAGCCAGGATGAACATCCACGCCGCGACAGTTCACTCGAGACACTTGCGGGCCTGAAGGTGCTCCATCCCGAGATCGACGGCTTCACCGTGACCGCCGGCAACTCCTCAGGTGTCAACGACGCCGCCGCCGCGGTGGCGCTGACCACCCCGGATGCCTCCCGCGAGGTGCTGGCGCACGTGCTGTCGTGGTCGGCAGTCGGCGTGGCGCCGAACCGTACCGGCAGCGGACCCATCACCGCCATCCCCAAGGCACTGGAGCTGGCCGGCCGCAAACTGCAAGACGTGGCACTGTTCGAGATCAACGAGGCGTTCGCCGCCCAGGCAGTCGCGTGTGCCCGAGAGCTCGGGCTCGACGAGGAGATCGTCAACGTCTATGGGTCAGGCATCAGCCTGGGCCATCCGATCGCGGCAACCGGGGCCCGAATGGTCACCTCGGCGATCTACGAACTGCGCAGGCGTGGTGGCGGTCTCGGCGTGTTGTCCATGTGCGCCGGCGGCGGCATGGGCGCGGCGATGGTCATCGAGGTGAGCTGAGATGACCACATTGATCACCGAGGGACTGTTCCGAATCGACGGCGACCGCGCCGTCCTGTTTGCGTCGCGCCGGCGGTCGACGGGTGCCGTGAAATTCCCGGCCGAGCGACCGGAACTCTTCGATGGCGCTCCGGACATCCAGGACGATATCGAGGCGATCGAGTTGTCCACCGAGGGAACGCTTTACACCTACACCACCCAGCAGTTCGCGCCACCGCTCCCGTACAAGGGCAACCGGTCCCCCGAGGTGTTCAAACCCTATGTGGTGGGTTTCGTCGAACTGGCCGAGGGCCTGCTGGTGGAGACGTTGATCATCGGTGCGGAACCGGCCGACCTGCGGATCGGGCAGCGCCTGGTATCAACGACCACCACGTTGGAGACCGCCGACGGCAAGTCGCTGGTGACGTTCGCGTTCCGGCCTGCCTAAGCTCGGCGGTGTGACAGACCTGGGCACCCCTGAGTTCGGGCTTCACCCCCTGCACGGTGTGCACCAGCCCACGACAGGCAATCCGCCGCGCCGTCGTCGGTCCGCGCGTCGCACTTCGTCGATCGACATGACGCGCGATACGGGCGCGCTGGACCCGGTGTACTTGGCTGGGCGGGCCCGCGATATCTGGACCGACGACGCGGGCGCGGTCACCGAAATCGGTTCGGCCGGTTTGTCGGCCACCGTCGAATTGGTGGCCCGTGTGGTACGGCATGTTGAGGTGACGCCACCGGTCGCGGCGGTGGCCCGACTCTCAGGCGCACCGGCCATGAGCGGGTTCCGCGCCACCGCCGACAAGGCGGCCCCGGAATTGCGCCGGACCCGAGACCTGCGCTACGCGCTGCTTGACGATGTTCCGGTCGCGACGCTGATCTCCGGGCATGCGTTGTCGGCGTCCGGTCTACTCGGGGACGTCGGGAGTTCCGGCTATCTGCCCGTCGCCGATCAATGTGCGGGCTTCGCCGCCGGCGGGCTGCTGATGACCTCCTTCGAGGCGGGAGATCCGGTAGTCGTCACCGGTCCACAGGCTCCCGATCTCGATCACAGCGACGATCCCTATGCCTGGCATCAGGTTTCACCATTACCGCGCTATGGCATGCGTCGCCGGCGCCGCGTCGACGTCTTCGAGGAGACACCCGAGCGGATCGGGATCGACGCTATGTTTCGCGATACCTATGTACACGGAGATGACCTGGAGACGATCATCCACGAGTACACGCTCACCGCCACAGTGGATGCCGCCACCGGCGTCATCGTCGACTCACACGCCACACCACGGGTGCTGCCGTGGCAGGAATGCCCGGGCGCGGTCGCCAGCGCCGAGCGCATCACCGGAATGACATTGCGCGACCTACATTTCCGCGTTCGTCAAGAATTATTCGGGACCAGCACCTGCACGCATCTCAACGATCTGCTGCGCAGCGTCGCCGACGCTGCGCAGCTGATGGAGCGGGTGCGCGGCGGGTAACCCGAGCACGACGCCGTCGACAATGTCTTCAGCGGACGCCGGACGACGTGGAATCAGCAGCAGCTGTGGCAGTTTCGGGATAGAAGCCGCGAGCCCAATTGCGCAGCTGGCGGAACCCCGCGGCTTCGGAGGCGGTCAGGCCCGGCGGATCCATATAGACCTGGCTGTCCCAGATCGCGATATCGTCGGGCAATGCCGCCTGGGCCGCCTTCAGGCGTTCGTCGTAGTTGCCGTTGGCCTCGTCGATCCAGTACGTGGAGAAGATATCTGACGTCTCGTCGTCGACTGGCGTGGCGCAGATGGCGATGACCCGGTACCCCTCGCGGGTGTGTTCGCCGTTGAAGGCAATGCCGAGGCCGGACCAGTAGATCTCCAGGGTGTTGGTGGTCTCCCCCGGAATGTCGACCCCATCGCTCCACCGACGGCCGAAGCCGACCTTTGCCGACCACGTCGAATCGTCGCTGCTCTCCCGCAACACCGTTGGGCTCACCGGGGTGTGGTGGACAAATCGGAAATGATGCGGATCGACGGCGTTCTCGGCAATGACCTGCGGGTGCACGTGGATCCCTGGGAACTTGATGCGCGCCTCCGGCCCAACCGGGAGGTACCCCCGATCACGGATGTGGTCCCCGAGTACCCGCAGCCCGTCCGGCACCTCCCACATCGGGTCGCGTCCAGACGCGTCATGCCAGATGTAGATGGAATCGTTGAGTTCGGCCACCGGCCAAGACCGCACCTTGCGGCCACGGTTCGGACGGTTCTCATACGGGATCCGCACATTGCGGCCGTGCCCGTTCCATACCCAGCCATGGAACGGGCATTGAATGCCGTCCTCGACGACGCAACCGCCCTTGGACAGGTTCGCGCCAAGGTGTTGGCAATGCGCGTTGAGCACGTGCACGAACCCGTCGAGATCACGGAAGGCGACCAGTTCGACGCCGAAATAACGCAAACCGATGACATCACCGCTGGCGATGTCGGCGCTCCAACCGACCTGGAACCATCCGGTCGGCTGCATGCTGGGCAGGCCCTTCATCAATTCCCCTTCGACGTCTACACCCGAGGACTGGAGCCGACGACGGGCGATCACCTCCGCCGTACGGGTCGGGATGCGGCTGAACCCAGCATACCGGGAATGGCATTCCCAAACAATGCTCATGTTAATTTGGGAATTGGATTCCCAGAAAGGAATGCACGCATGAGTGAGCAATCCGAACGCGACGCGATCATGCGTGCCGCCTACCGGTTGATCAGCCGCGGCAGCGACTCGACCAGGGCCAGCACATCGATCGAGAAGATCCTGCAAGCGGCGGGGGTCAACCGGCGCATCTTCTACCGCCACTTCGCCTCCAAGGACGACTTGATCATCGCGATGCAGGAGTGGGCGGGCGAGTTGATCCTGACCGAACTACAACAGGCCGTCGACACTGCGACGACGCCGGCCGAGGCGGTGGCCGCCTGGATCGAGCACTACCTCAGCATCGGCTGGCAGGAGACCCGGTTCCGAGATGCATTAGCGTTCATGTCAACAGAAGTCGCCGGCGCCCCGGGTATCGGCGCGGGCCTCGAAGCCACCTACGCCCGTCACCGCGAGGTGCTCACTGCAGCACTGACCGAGGGGTTGGCCGACGGCAGCCTTCCCAATGCGCGGCCCGAACTCGACTCGTTCGCCATCCACGCGGTCGCCGTGCGCCACCTCGAGGCGCGTATCCGCGGCCGCCTGGGCACCGATTTCGACGAGGTTCGCAATCAGATGACCCGGCTGATCTTAACCGGATTATCAGCGGCGCCAGTGGAGCCCTGACCGGTCATGGGAATACCATTCCCAAACAGGTGTAATTCGGCCGATAAAGCGCGACGACAAGGCTACGGCATCACCATTTGGCCGATCATCTCGGCGACCACCGCAATCATCTCGTTGCGGTCGACGGCGACCGTTTGCCGATGCACGGTATGCCAGGCCCGGTCCAGCAGGCCCATCACCGCGACACCGATGACATCCGGTGAATGCGGGCCGTTTCCGGCGATGGCCTGACCCAACTTCCACGATGCGCGAGACACCATGCGGTTACGGGAGTTTCGGAAGTCGTCGTCATCGGGGGCGGACTGCGCCGAAGCCAGTACGAACGCGCCGTGGTGGTCCATGTAATCGAAGTAGTGCCCGACCCAGGTCCGAATGTCATTCGCGCCGAACGGTTCATCGGCGTCCGCCCATTCGGCGATGACAGCGAGAACCTCGTGATAGGCGTTCTTGCCGAGGACGTTGAAGATCTCCCGCTTGTCCTTGAAGTACGTGTAGAACCCGGCCCGCGAGATGCCGCACGCCTCGGTGATCGCATTGATCGGGGTGCCGGCGTAGCCCCGTTCCAAGAACAGCCGGCGACTGGCCTCCAGGATTGCCGACCGGGTGCGTTCACCCCGGCCGCGGTCCAGTTGCGCACCGGCCGCGGTACCCGAGGTCATCGTCATGCGGATGACCATATATGACACATCCGTCAAGTTCAATCACCGCAGTTCAATATCATTTCTGACAGATCGACTGCCCATACTTGACACTAGTGTCAAGTATGGGCGATGCTCTTGCCGAGCCCACGTTTTGACCTTGAGGGAGAGACCGATGACACCGCCCACTGACCAGTTCACGGATGCGCCGATTTTCGATGCAGATCAGCACATGTACGAGACACCCGACGCGCTGCTGAAGTTCCTGCCGGACAAGTACAAGTCGAAGGTGCAGTTCGTCCAGGTCGGCCGCCACACCCGGATCGCGATCCTGAACAAGATCACCGACTACATGCCGAACCCCACCTTCGAACGGGTCGCCGCCCCCGGCGCACACGAGCGGTTCTACTCGGGCCAGAACCCCGAGGGCCTGACCATGCGGGAGATGTCCGGACGCGGTATCGATGCGCCGCCGGCGTCACGCAATCCCGAAGACCGCATCGCCGAACTGGACCGCCAGGGCGTCGATTCCTGCCTGAACTACCCCACACTGGCCAATCTGGTCGAGCACTCCTCGGCCGAGGATCCGGAGCTGACGGCGGCGATCATCCACGCACTCAACCAATGGATGCTCGAGCACTGGGGTTTCAGCCACGCCAACCGCATCTACTCGACGCCGGTCATCAACCTGGGCCTCCTTGATGAGGGCCGTCGCGAACTCGAATACATCTTGAACAACGGCGCCAAGGTCGCGTTGATCAAACCGGCGCCCGTGTACGGCTACAAGGGCTGGCGCTCTCCCGCCCTGCCCGAGTTCGACCCGTTCTGGAAGGACGTCGAGGACGCCGGGCTGCCGATCGTGTTCCACGCCAGCCAACCCCCACTGCAGGAGTACATCGACAAGTGGGAGCCGGCGGACACCAGTAACGCCTTCGAGATGTCGGCGTTCAAATGGACCGCGCTGGGGCACCGCGAGATCGCCGACATGCTGACCAGCATGATCTGCCACGGCACCCTGACCCGGTTCCCGAAGCTCCGGATCGCCAGCGTCGAGAACGGAAGTGCCTGGATCAAACCGCTTTTCGATGATCTGGCGTCAACCTACGGCAAGATGCCGCAGAACTTCCCCGAGCACCCGCACGAGGTGTTCCGCCGCAACATCTGGGTCAGCCCGTTCTGGGAGGGCTCGGTTGCCGATGTGGTCAAAACCGTCGGGTGGGACAAGGTGCTGTTCGGTTCGGACTGGCCGCATCCCGAAGGCCTGGAGACGCCCAAGGGCTACTTCAAGTACGCCGAGGGTATGGACGAGCGTCGCACCTACGACTTCATGGGCGACAACGCGCGGCGCTTCATGGGTCTGCCGATCGCCAATCCCGACCCAGAGGCCGTCAAGCCTCCGTTGTTGGCGAACGCCTGAGCAATAGAAAGGGCGCCCGGGCTTGTGTCCGGGCGCCCTTTTTAGCTGTCAGTCGCTGGCGGGCAGCGGCTTGGCTTCCTTGAGCGCCAGCGCGGTCGTGCCCACAGCGAGGGTGCCCGCACCGGCCCTGGTGACCAGCACCTCGGCGTCACCCGCATCCACATACCGTTTACCCATCGCGTTGCCGTCGGCCAATGCGGGGTCGGGCGCGGCACCGACCGGGCGGTCGGCGCCCACCGGGACCATGGGCTGACCGCCACAGCGCAGATCGTCGAGACTGGCCGCCGCCTTGACGACAATCACCTGGGTGTCACAAACCTGGCTCTGCAACCGGGTTCCGTTCTTGATCATGCTGCGCTCCTAGCTCTTTCGGCGAAATTGTTCATTGGTCGGCGGAGGCTAGCCTGAGGTCATCGAGGATCTCGCGGCGCAACACCTTGCCGGTAGGGGTGGTCGGTAGCTGCCCGCGGAACACGATGCGGTCGGGCGTGCGGGACCCGCGCAGTTTGGTGCGGGCGAATTCCCGCAGCTGCTCGGGTTCCGGATCCCGGCCGGCCTCACGCACGATCACCGCGACGATGATCTGGCCCCATTCGGCATCCTCAAGGCCGACGACAGCAACCTCGCGGACATCGGGGTGTTCGACAAGCACATCCTCGATCTCCGACGGCGCGATGTTCTCGCCACCCCGGATGATGGTGTCGTCGGATCGACCGCCGATGAACAGGTAGCCCTCGTCGTCGAGCATCGCAATGTCCTTGGTCGGGAACCACCCTTCGGCGTCGAGTACCGAGCCGATGTCGGCATACCGGCCGGAGACCTGCGGGCCACGTACGAACAGCTCGCCGGTGTCACCTGGGCCGAGCACGGTGCCGTCCTCCGCGCGGATCTGCACCTCGATATCGGGTACCGGACGACCGACCGAGCTCAACCGCCGGGCGACGACTTCATCGTCGGCGACGTGGGCCTGACGGTGGTCGTCCGGGGTCAGCACCGCGATGGTCGAGCTGGTCTCGGTCAGCCCGTAGGCGTTGACGAAGCCGACATGTGGAAGCAGATCAAGCGCCTTACGGACGAGTGGCTGCGCGACCTTCGATCCGCCGTAGGCCAGGCTGCGCAGGGTCGGGAGCTCGGTGGCGTCTTGCTCCAATACGGACACGATGCGGTCCAGCATGGTCGGCACCACGGTCGCGGTGGTGACCCCCTCGTCGGCCACGAGGCGCACCCATTCCCGCGGATCGAACCGCCGCAGGTACACCACCGTCCGACCGGCGTAGAGGTTCGACAGCGCGGCCATGACCCCGGCGATGTGATACGGCGGTACACATACCAGTGCGACGTCCGCTGGGGCGGCAGATCCGAACTCCACGGCTCCGGTGACGTAGCTGGTGAGATTGTTGTGCGTCAGCTCAACGGCTTTCGGTCGCGACGTGGTGCCCGAGGTGAACAACACGACCGCCACATCATCGGGATCGGCGAACTCCGCCGCAGGCTCGGCTGACCGCGCGGAGGCTATGAATTCGGCGGAGCTCACTACGCGCGCCCCGGCCACCATGTCGCGGTAGTTGTCATCGACCACGATCAACGGGTCGGCCAACCTGTCGATGAGCTGCCCCAGCCCGTCGGCACTCAGCCGGTAATTCAGCGGGGTGAACGCGGCGTTGGCGCGTGCCGCGGAAAACATCAGCAGCGGGAGCATCGCGCCCCCGGTGCCCACGTAGACGACGTGCGATGCCCCCGAGGAGGCCACTACGCCTGCGCCGCCGTCGGCGAGTCCGCTCAATTCGGCCGCGGTCAGCCGGATATCGCTGTCCACGAAGGCGACCCGGTCAGGATCATCCGAAACAGCCATCTCAAGTAGCAACGAGATACTCAACGCCCTCATCTTTCGCACACGATATCGCCGACCCGCCCCTTCGGGCGGTGATCTGATTCTAGAACCTGCGCCCTAGAATCAGATATATAGTTATAGAGTTAGCGTACTCGAGTCAACGCACACCGCAGGAGCACAATGAGCAGCACGCCCGACATCGCCATCATCGGCGTCGGACTTCACCCATTCGGACGCTACGAGGATCGCTCCGCGCTGGAGATGGGTGCCGTGGCCATCAGCAGGGCACTGCGTGATGCCGGGGTGGCCTGGTCGAACGTGGGCAGTCTGTACGCGGGCAGCCTCGAGGTGGCCAACCCCGAGGCGGTCACCGGGCTGGCCGGGATGACCGGGCTGCCGGCACGGGCGACGCTCAGCGGGTGCGCCACCGGAAACTCGCTGCTGACGCTGGCGGCCCGCGACGTGCAACTCGGGGAGGCCGACATCGCAGTCGGCGTCGGCCTGGACAAGCATCCGCGGGGCGCGTTCGGCGCCGACCCATCAGTGTCCGGCCTACCACAGTGGTACGGCGAACAAGGCATGTTCCTGACCACCCACTACTTCGGCACAAAGATCATGCGGTACATGCACGATCACGGCATCAGCGAAGAGACGCTGGCCCGGGTCGCGGCGAAGAACTTCGACAACGGCGCGCTGGCACCGCACGCCTGGCGGCGCAAGCCCATGAGCATCGAGGCGATTCTCAGCTCCCCAGTCGTGAATGCGCCGCTGCGCCAGTACATGTACTGCAACCCGAACGAGGGTGCCGCAGCCGTGGTCGTCTGCCGCGCCGATAAAGCCAAGCAGTACACCGACACTCCGATCTACCTGCGATCAACCGCCTTGCGTAGCCGCCGCGAAGGCGCCTACGAACTGCTGCGGACATCGATCGAACTGCCCATCGTGCCCGGCACGACAGCCGAAGCGGCCACGGCCGCATATGAATTAGCCGGCATCGGTCCCGAGGATGTCGACGTCGCCCAGCTGCAGGACACCGACTCGGGCTCGGAGATCATCCACATGGCCGAGACCGGCCTGTGCAAAGACGGCGAACAGGAGGCACTGCTCGCCGACGGAGCCACCAAGATCGGCGGTCGGCTGCCCGTCAACACCGACGGTGGCCTGCTGGCCAACGGCGAACCGGTCGGTGCATCCGGCCTGCGCCAGATCTACGAACTGGTACAGCAACTGCGCGGCACCGCCGGCGAACGTCAGGTGCCCAACGACCCGCAGGTCGGACTGGCTCAGCTGTACGGCGCACCGGGAACAGCTGCGGTCGCAATCCTCTCCAAGTAGCCACGAAAAGTAGCCGCGAACGACGAAGGAGCCCTCCGGATGACCGAAACTCAAACGACGCCGCGCCCGCGCGCCGAGGTGGACCTCGATCACCACTCGGCGCAATTCCGCGAGGACCCCTACGGAAGATTCCGTCAGATGCGTGAATCCGGTTGTCCGGTCGCGCACTCCGATCACTACGAAGGTTTCTGGGCCCTGACCGACTACGCCTCGGTTTTCGAGGCGGCCCGCGACGATGCGTTGTTCAACTCCTACCCCTCGGTCGGTGTGCCGGCCAGCGAGCTGCCGCTACCCATCCTGCCGATCGAGTCTGATCCGCCGGAGACCCAGGAGTTGCGCGAAGTCACCCTCAAGCGGTTCTCCCCCGGTTCGGCCGAACGCTTCCGAGAAGCCGCGATCGGCATGACCAACGAGGCGATCGATGCGTTCATCGAGCGGGGCCGGTGTGATCTCGTCAGCGAGCTGACCACGCCGCTGCCTGCGCGGTTGATCCTGCGCCTCCTGAACTTCGACGAGTCACGGTTCATGGATTGGGTGCACTGGGTGCACACCACCGTGCACGACCGCGCCCACGACCCGGAGAAGGCGGGGACGGCCGGCATGGAGATGTTCGGCGAGATCGTCAAACACATGACCGAACGGCGCGCAGAGGGCCTCGGCGACGATCTGTTCAGCGATATCCTGCGCGGTTCGCTCAACGGCCAACCGCTCGACGACGGCCAGATCACCATGTACACGGTGCTGATGATGCTGGGCGGAATGGACACCACCAGCGGCTTCACCGGTAACGTCCTGCTGCGGCTATGCACAGACAGCGAGCTCCGCGAGAAGTTCATCGAAGACCCCAGCCTCATCAAGAAGTCAACCGACGAGCTGCTGCGGCTGTACACGCCCACGCTCGGCCTGGCCCGCACCGTCGCACACGACGCCGAATTCCACGGCCAACCGCTGTGCCAGGGTGATCGGGCAATTCTGATGTGGGCGGCGGCCAACCGTGACCCCGCCATATTCGAAAACCCCGACACCCTCGATCTTGACCGACCGAACGCCAAGAAGCACATGGCATTCGGCATCGGCATGCACCGGTGCCTGGGTTCTCACTACGCCAAGATGATGTTCGATGTGATGATCACCCAGATCCTGTCGCGGCTACCGGACTTCGAATTGGCCGGTGAGGCAAAGCTGTTCGAAGACGCCGGCGAGGTGTACGCGGTGCGCGAGCTGCCGGTCACGTTCACGCCCGGCCGAAGGTTGAGCTGACGTTGAGCCACGATATTCACCGGTCAGACCGCTTCCGTGATCTGCGGCTTCCTGGACGGCTGAGCCAGTGAACACCCAAGTGCGGCGGCCTGTCTCAGCAGGCAGTGTCGCCGGTCTACTCGACGAGTGTGCGGCCGCCCGACCGGACCGGCCGCTCCTGCGCGATACCGACGGCATGACACTGTCGGTGTCAGAGGTCGCCTCGATGTCGGTGGCCGCTACCCGCTGGTTGTGGGACGCCGGTGTGCGGCCCGGGACGACAGTGGCCTGGCAGCTGCCGTCGCATGTCATGGCGGCAGTGGTGATGCTGGCGCTGTCCCGCATGCACGTCACCCAGGCGCCCGTCCTTCACCTGTATCGCCGACGTGAAGTTCGCACGGCACTCGATGTTGCGGACGCCGACATCCTGTTGGCCGACAAGTCGACAGCAGATAATGCCCCCGGCGACATCCCTACCGTCGTCATACCAGACGACTTCCTCCGACAGCTGCCGACCGTACCGGGACCACACTTCGAACCGGACGGCTCGCGCACAGCGACGGACCCACGCTGGGTGTACTTCACCTCGGGCACCACCGGTCGCCCCAAAGGCGTCGTGCACACCGACGCCACGCTACTCACCGCTTCCCGTGGGTACGTGGCCCATCTCGGGTTGGGCGATCATCCGCAGGAAGTCGGCACCATCGCCTTTCCCATCGCACACGTAGGTGGAATGGTGTACCTCGCCGCGGCTCTGCTCGCAGACTTCCCGGTGCTGCTCGTCCCGAAAGTCTCTGCCGAGTCCCTGCCCCGCCTGCTCGCCGAGCACCAGGTGACGGTGACCGGCGCCAGCACCGCTTTCTACCAGATGCTGGTGGCAGCCCAAATCGACGCGAAGACAACCGAATTGCTGATGCCGTCGCTGCGCATGCTGATCGGCGGCGGTGCCGCGTGCCCGCCCGAAGTGCACCACCAGGTACGCCGGCATCTGCGCATTCCGGTAGTACACGCGTACGGCATGACCGAGGCGCCGATGGTCTGCGTCAGTGAGTGCACCGACACCGATGAACAACTCACCAACAGCGCGGGGCGGCCAATCCCGGGATCGCACGTCCGGGTCGGGCCGACCGGCGAGATCGAATTGCGTGGCGGCAACCTGACAGCGGGCTACGTAGACGCCGAACAATGGGGGCAGGCGCTGACCGCTGACGGCTGGTTCCGCACCGGAGACCGCGGCCACCTACGTCCGGACGACCGCATCGTGGTCACCGGCCGCACCAAGGATCTGATCATCCGCAAGGGCGAGAACATCGCCCCCGACGAGATAGAGAACGAGCTACTGGCCCATCCGCTCGTCGACGAAATCGCCGTGCTGGGCCAGCCAGACGAACAACGCGGCGAGTTGGTATGCGCGGTAGTGCGGCGGTCCCGGCAACACCGCGACGTCACCCTCGCCGAACTGTGCACATTCCTCGACGACCGCGGGCTCATGAAGCAGAAGTGGCCGGAACGCCTTGTCATCGTCGACGAGTTCCCGCTGACCGGGTTGGGCAAGGTGGCCAAGTCCGAACTGGCCCGACAGATCACAGGAGTACCCCGATGACCGCGTTGGCAGACGACGAACGTCACGAGCTCGCGCAGTCGGTACGTGCCGCCTGCGAACGGATGGGCTCAGAGGAGCGAATGCGCGACATCGCCTACGGCGACGTCGGTGCGGACGGCCGTGCCGGTTTCGATGCTGCACTGTGGGACGCGTTGTGCAATCAGGTCGGGGTGGCCGCCATCGCTCTGCCAGAACATCTGGGGGGTGCCGGCTACGGCGCGTCCGCACTCGGCGTGGTCGCCCACGAACTGGGCCGCGCGCTCGCGCCGGTGCCGTTCGTCAGTTCAGCCGTATTGGCGACCGGTCTGCTACTCGAACTGACAGAGCACGATCTCGACTCCGACAAGCGGCTCGCCGGACTCGCCGAGGGCCGGCGGGTCGCTGCGGCCGCGCTTACCGGCGACGGCGGACTGTGGAGCCGAGATGCGGTGACGCTCAACGCAACTCACATAAGCGGACAATGGCACGTTGACGGCACTGCGCGGCACGTACTGAGTGCCGGCATCGCCGACGATCTCGTCGTGGTTGCCAACGCCGAAGACGGTGAGCCCGCGGTGTTTCTCGTCGAATCGGCCGACGAAGGCGTCGCCAGCCAGGCCGAACAAGTGCTCGACGGCACCAGACCGATGGCGACCGTCACGCTCAGCGCGGTGCGCGCGACGCGACTCTCCGGTGCCGGACCGATCGACGACCTCATCCAACGTAATGTCAACGTGGCGCTTGCGGTGCTCTCGGCCGAACAGGTCGGCGCATGCGAACGGGTCCTCGAAATCGCCACCGACTACGCGAGAACCCGCGAGCAGTTCGGCCGCCCCATCGGCAGCTTCCAAGCGGTCAAACACAAATGCGCGGACATGCTGGTCGATCTGGAGTGGGCACGGTCGGCATCACAGGCTGCGCTGCAGGCTATCGATGCCACAGACGGTGCTGCAGACGAATCCGACTGGCGCGCAAGCATGGCCAAGGCGGTGTCCTCGGAAGCGCTCCGCGATGCAGCGCACGCCAACGTGCAGATCCGCGGCGGGATCGGCTTCACGTGGGAAGACTCCGCACATCTCTACCTGCGGCGAGCCCGCACCGATGAGGTGCTGTTCGGCTCACCCGCCCAACACTGGGACCGGTTGGCCGCATTGACCAAATTGGTCTGACCCCCACCCTGCTGAGCCGGCTTGCCGCGCACTGACCAGAGTGACTAGACTCACACATAAATAACTAAATGTTTTCCTGTTTTAGGCCCACGAAGAAGTAGCCCTAGGAGGCACCAGTGCCGCTGCAGCCCTGGATGGAAATGATCTCCGTCGACGATCACCTGATCGAACACCCGAAGGTGTGGAGCGATCGGCTCCCCAGCAAGTACCTGGAAGCCGGGCCGAAAATCATCGAATGGGAGCGTCCGGACACCGGCCAGATGTGTCAGGTCTGGGAGTACGAAGGCCGGATCTACCCCTACATCGGCCTCAACGCCGTCGCGGGCAAGAAGCCCGAGGAGTACGGCATCGAGCCGGTGCGCTACGACGACATGATCCCGGGCTGCTACGACCCCAAAGCGCGGGTGGCCGACATGGACATCGACGGCGTGCAGGCGATGACCTGCTTCCCGTCGTTCCCACGGTTCGCCGGCGCGGTGTTCGCCGAGGGTGAGGACAAGGAACTGGCCAAGTTGTGTTCGGCCGCGTGGAACGACTTTCACCTCGACGAGTGGGCAGCCACCGCGCCGGACCGCTTCATCCCGGTTGCGATGCTGCCGTTCTGGGACATCGAGGCCAGCGTGAAGGAAATCCACCGTGTCGCGGCCAAGGGCGCCAAGTGCGTGACGTTCCCCGACCTCCCCGACAGGCTCGGACTGCCGTCGGTGCACTCCGACCACTGGGATCCGCTGCTGTCAGCGCTGGAGGAAACCGGCCTGGTGCTGGCCCAGCACTTCGGGTCGGGTGGCTTCCCACCGCCGATTGCTCCCGATGCCCCGTTCGCGGTATTCATCACCCTGATGGGCACCATGTCGATGACTGCGCTGACCGACTGGCTATTCTCCAACACCCTCTACCGCCATCCCGACCTCAAGATCGGGCTGTCCGAAGGAGGAATTGGCTGGATTCCCTACATCCTGGAGCGCGCCGACAGCGTGTGGCGCAAGCACCGGTTCTACAACAACATCAACCAGGACCACCCGCCGTCATACCTGTGGAAGAAACACTTCCATGGCTGCTTCATCGAGGACGATTTCGGCGTGGAGATGCGCCACGCGGTAGGCGTCGACCAGATCACCTGGGAGTGCGACTACCCGCATTCGGATTCTTTCTGGCCACAAAGCCGCGATCGCGCAGCGCAAGCTCTGCAGAAGGTTCCCGACGACGAGGTGCATCGCATCGTGGAGTTGAATGCCCGCGAGTTCTACAACTTCCCGCGGGTGTCGTGACGGGAGACGGCGTGGAGCGCATCGAGCAACTGCCACAGTCGGACTGGACGGATCAGGACCTCCTCACCAAGGACGAGGCACGCGAGCGCCTCGTCGAGGAGATCGCTCGCACCCGTGCCCGGCTCGACAAAGTCGTTGCAGGTAGCGGCGATCCGGCCGAGATCGCACTGCTGGAACGCCGGCTCCACGCCATGGAATCAATCCACAACGAGTACAACGACTATCTGGACGGGAAGTGATTGCAACCCGACCGGGGCCAAGGAGTAAATGTGTCGGCTTCCGCTGACGTGGTCGAGGACATCGACGCGGTGCGTGCCCGGATCCGCGAGTTCCTCGACAATGCCCCCAAGCCGACGGGCCTGCGGAACTACGGCCCCACTCCGACTGCGGGCGACGTCGAGGCGGGCCAGCAGTGGCACCGCTATCTCGCCGATCACGGCTACACCTGCCTGCACTGGCCGCTCGAATTCGGCGGCGCTGCAGCCTCTGTGGCATACCAGGCCGTCTTCGCCGAAGAATGTGCCCGGGCCGGCCTGCCCCGGCAACTGAACATCACCGGGGCGGATCTGGTCGGCCCAGTGTTGATCAAGTTCGGCAGCCAGGACCAGAAAGACCGCTACCTGGACGGCATCCGGCTCGGCGACGACGTCTGGACGCAGCTGTTCTCCGAACCGGGCGCAGGCTCGGACCTGGCCGGCGTCCGCACCCGAGCCGCGCGGACCGACAACGGCTGGCGGATCGACGGTCAGAAGGTGTGGAGTTCGGCGGCGGCATCGGCCGACTACGGGCTGCTACTCGCCCGCACGGGCCCTGACAAACACCGCGGCCTATCGATGTTCGTTGTGCCGATGGGCATTCCGGGAGTCACGGTTCGCCCGCTCACCCAGATGGACGGTGAAAGCAAGTTCAACGAGGTCTTCCTCGACGGCGTCGAACTGAGCGAAGGCGCACTGATCGGTGAGGTCGGCCAGGGCTGGGCGGTGGCAATGGTCACCCTCGGCCGCGAGCGTCTGACGCTGGGCACGCAGGCCGTGGCAATGTTTCAGCTGCACGAACAGATGGTCCAGGCGGCCCGTCAACGCGGTTTGCTCGACCAAACACTCTCCCGGTCGATGACGCGGTTGTGGGCTCGGATGTGGCTGCTGCGATTCACCTGGCAGCGCGCAATCGACTCCGGCGACCTGACGTCACCGGCCTTCTCGGTGCTCAAGCTGATGACCTCGGAGACTGACCGGGACCTCGGCGACATGGCCACCGAGGTCCTGGGCACCGACGCATGTACCGACCCGACGGGCTCAGGTGACGCCTCGAACCTGGTGCACCACATGCTGGTCGGGCGGGCGCAGACAATCCTCGGCGGCACCAGCGAGATTCAGCGCAACATCCTGGGTGAGCGGGTGCTGGGGCTCCCGAAGGAACCCCCACGGTGACACAGCATCTCACCGCAGCCGTCGTCACGGCCGCGCTGCGTGCGATGCTGCGTCCCGGGATGACGCTGGCTCTCGGCGACGGGGTCGGTGCGCTGAATTGCCTTGATGACGGCACATCGATCGGCACGGCCGTGAGCGCGGCAGCCCGCGAGGTGGGTTCGGTACGACTCGTGCTGGGCTGGCTGCCCGCCGCGGTGGACGGCATCGAAGTAGACGCGTTCGCCGATGTGGTGGCATTGATGCCGGGCTGGGGTGTGCGCGAGGTGCTACGCAGTCCGTCGGCGCAGTTCCTGCCGACCCGGCTCGCTGCGATACCCGCGCTGTTGACCGATGTGCTGCGCCCCGACGTGTTGCTCACTCGCCTCGTGCAACGCGACGGCGCGCTCCAGTTCGGCACCGAGGTGTCCTGGCAACGCACGGTGATCGCAAGCGGTGCAAGCGTACTCGGTATTGTCGACACGTCCGCCCCCGCCGCCGACGCTGAACGCACCGTCGATGTTACCGCGGTAGAAGTGCTGGGCACGGTCGGCGGCGGCGTGACCCGCCTTCCCGAGCGAAAACCTGAACCGATCCACGAGATGCTCGCCGACGCGGTATTGCGGTTTGTCCCCGAAGGTGCGCGCCTGCAATATGGTCCAGGCCAGTTGGGGACGGCGCTGCTGCAACGGGCGCAGGTACCACTGCAGATCGACACCGGTCTGCTCACCGACGCCGTCGTCGACCTCGACCGGCACGGTCTACTGGTCGGCACCCCGTCGGCGACATACCTGCTCGGCAGTGACGTGCTCTACGACTGGGCCGACGGCCGCCGAATCTTGCGGGGAATCGACCACACCCACGACCTGAGCCGGCTTTCCCGCGGCGCACCGTTGATCGCCGTGAACACCGCCATCGAGATCGACCCGTACGGGCAGATAAACGTGGAAGGTGCGGGTGAGAAGGTGTTCGGCGGGATCGGTGGCCACCCTGACTACTGCGCAGCCGCAAGAATGAGTTGTGGCGGACTGTCGATCATCGCCGTGCCCGCCAAAACCAATGGGCGCTCACCACTTGTCGAACGGCTCAGCCGGCCCGTTTCCACGCCGGCCCACGATGTCGATCTCATTGTCACCGAGTCCGGGTACGTCGACCTGCGCGCGGCGGGCTGGTCGCAGCGCCGCACGCTCATCGCCGGACTCTTCGCCTGAAGAAAGGGAATTTCCATGACCACACTCGAGGGTCAGGTCGTCCTCGTCACCGGGGGCGGGCGCGGCATCGGACGGGCGCATTGCCTGGAGCTCGCCGCACGCGGTGCAGCCGTTGTGGTGAACGATCCGGGCGTGAGCCGCGACGGCACGACAGGCGGTGATGCGTCAGGTCCAGCGGCCGAAGTCGTCGCCGAGATCGAGGCGGCCGGCGGTAAGGCCGTGGCCCACACGGGATCAGTGTCGTCATGGGACGACGTCGACGACATGATCTCGACGGCCGTCGACAGCTTCGGCACGTTGACCGGTGTTGTCAACAACGCGGGGATCGTGCGCGATGGCATGGTCGCGACCGTGTCGGAATCCGATTGGGACGCGGTGGTCGCCGTGCACCTCAAGGGTACGTTCGCGGTGACCCGGCACGCGTGCGAGTACTGGCGCGCCCAATCGAAGGCCGGCAACCCGATCGACGCGCACATCGTCAACACCGTCTCGGGCGCGGGTTTGTGGGGCAACATCGGTCAGAGCGCATACGGTGCCGCCAAAGCGGCGATCGCCAATCTGACTGTCGTCACGGCGATGGAAGCCCGTCGTTATGGCGTCGCAGTGAACGCAATTTCACCGCTGGCGGTAACCCGGATCAGCGCGGACTTCTTCGGAAGTGACCAGGCTGCCGACCCAGCGTTGGACCCCGCCCGCAGTTCGGCGGTGGTGGCGTGGCTGCAGTCGCGCGAGTCGTCTTGGCTCACGGGCCAGATCTTGCGGGTGAACGGGCACCAGCTCAGCCGGATCGAGGGATTCACTGAAGCATCCGGCAGCTATGCCGCCAAAGATGGTGTGTCACTGGAGTTCTCTGAGATCGGCCAAGCCGTCAGCTGGCTGTACGGCACATCACCGCGGGGGTTGGCCGGTCCACTACCTGCGCGGTAGCAGACCTCACACCGTGACCGCGATACTCTGCGTGAGTGCCACGGCTGAGGTCACCGGCAGTCGGAACGGGCTGGCGCCTCCGGCGAAATCGAATTGGATCGGGCATGGCGGTAGCGGGCGGTGACCGACAGGAACCTGCGTTGCAGTTGCGGAGGCGACGGTTGGATACGCGTACTCGTCCGGAACTGTGCGACAAGCTCCCGAAGCGAGGATTCGGCGTCATGGCCAACATAGCCTTCGAGCCACGCCACGCACTTCTCGATGACGTCATCAGGTACTGACAACCGCAATCGCACCACCGCTGCCATCAGATACCCGGTGGGTAAAAGTGTTTCACCGCTGCCGATACTGACGTAGAGCTCGGCCCGCTCTGCGCGGCCTAGGTGCGGTCCAACGAGCTCCGCCAGTTCCCAGGCCACCGCGTTGGCTTCCGTCATGTCTTGCTCGTCAATCTCTACGTTGCAGACCGCGTGGCTAGCGGCCGAAGTGGGCCAGCGGTCGCTCGACGAACTCGAACACCACGCCGTCTGGCGACCGAAGAAACGCGATGTGCAACCCATCGATCTTCGTTCCCGGCAGCGGGCACCACACCGGATCACCCATGCGCTCAACCGAATCGGGTATCGATGCCAGCGCATCGCGGACGTTCTCCACCCGCAGCGCGCAGCGGTACAGCCCTTGGCGGTTGCCGCCCCACGGTACCTTCTGCGGCTTGGTCGCGGGGTGCTGCACCACGACGAGAGTGAACTGATGACCATCCTCGGCAAGCGCGTAACTGGAGACCACACAGTCCATCGCGCCGGTTCCGCGAGGAGCCAGTTGGGCACCTGTCACCGGCACCGTCTTCGGCGCATCCACCTCCTCAAACCCGATCGCAGTGAGGAACTCGCCGGTGGCTGCCGCGTCGATCGCCGAGATCCTGATTCCGTTGAACAATCCACCCTTCGACGCATCGTCGCCGACAGGCAGTTCGGTCAACTCGATCACGACGCCGTCGGGATCGATCGCGAGCACCGCCGTACCGTCACCGAGCAAGCCCTCAACCGGCTCCCCCACCGTCAACCCGGCTTCACGTAGCGCCGAGGCCACGCCATCGAGGTCCGCAACACCGAATTGCGCGGCACGAATCCCGGGCCGGACCGGATCGTTGTTGAAGTCCCGACCCAGCGCCGGTGAGAAGTACTCGATGGCCTCCAACGCGCAGCCGCCGCGCCCACCTCGCGCGTCATAGAGAAACGAGGTGGCACAGAAGGTTTCACCGTCCAGACCGAGAATCGTGCCGTCGGTGGCAACCTTGGGATCGGTACGCATCCGCGCGTTCAGACCGAGTATCTCGCCGTAGACCCGCTCGGTGGTGTCCAACGATGCACAGTTCAGGTTGACGTGCAGGAAACGGCGGGCCAGAACGTCGACCGCCACTAAAGGACCACCGAGTTGATCTTGAAGTCGATGATCTCGTCCTCGTCGAACCCGAGTTCGGCCAGCAATGAATCGGTGTGCTCCCCGTGTCCGGGTGCACAGGTCAGATTCAGTGGTACCTCGTCGAACTGCACCGGGCTGGCGGCCAACGCGAACTCGTTGCCCTGCGCGTCGGTGGTGCGTGGCAGATACCCGTTGGCGATGGCCTGCGGATCGCTGTGCACCTCGTGAGCGGTGTGCATGACATCCCAGACACCGTCGAAACCCGCAAAAGCCTTCTCCCAGTGGGCCAGGTCCTCGGATTCGAAGCTGCGTCGCAACTCCGCGATGCACTCGACCCGGTTTCCGAAGCGCGCGGCCGCGTTGGCGAACCGCTCATCGGCTATCAGGTCGACCCTGCCGAGCCGAGTGCAGAAGTCGGACCAGAAGCGGTCCGACTGCAGCAGCACGAAGGCGATGAACCTGTCATCGCGGGTCTTGTAGATACTGGCCACCGGGTTGGGCATCTCGTCCAGGTTGAACTTTGGGATGTCCTGACCGGTGACGCCCGCCCCGACGATGTCCGGTCCGAGCTGCCAGATCGCGGCATTGAGCAGCGACACGTCGACCACCGACGGTTCACCGGTGCGCTCACGTTTCAGCAGTGCCGCGGCAATACCGCCGGCAATCGCCAACCCACCATAGGAATCCCCGAAAGCCGGCCGCTGGATCGGTGGGTATGAGCCGGTACCGTCGGAGTAGGCATCGGCGATGCCACCACGCGCCCAGTACGCCGCGAGATCAAAGCCGCCCTGCGAGGCCAGGTCACCACGGATGCCGTAACCGTGCCCGCGGGCGTAGATGATCTTGGGGTTGCGCGCCCGGACCTGGTCGACGTCAATGCCCATGCGCTGCCGCGAATCCGGCAGCAGATTCGTGACGAATACATCGGCAGTCTCGATCAGCTTCATCAACAGCTCCAGACCCTCGGGGGTCGAGGTGTCCAGGCCGATGCTGCGCTTACCGCGATTGGGCTGTTCGACGAAGTGGTTCACGCCCCCAGCGCCGGTGACGATTCCGGAGCTGATCAAGCCGCGCTGCGGGTCTCCGGTCTCAGGATGCTCGACCTTGATGACGTCGGCCCCCCAGTCGGCTAGTACCGCGCCGGCGGCCGGGACGAACGTCCATGCCGCCAACTCGACGACACGGATTCCGTTGAGAATGTCTGTCATTGTCTCTCTCGCTTCGCATCAGGGAATGGTGGTCAGTGGGATCGAATCCCGAATTGGATATCGTCGATTCCCCGAAACGGCGTGAAATCGGGCTTTCCGTACCAGGATGGTCGTGCGCGGTGGCCGGGCTCGGGGCGGGCCCAGTCGACCCAGGGGCCCCAGTCGTCGCGGCTGAGTTTGTCCTCGAGGGTCTGCGGGAAGTCGCGCTCGGCTTCGGCGTAGCGGCGCGCGAAATCCTTCATCTCACCCATGAGCCAAATGTCCTCCTCGCGACTCCACTTGCCCGCGCCGGCGTAGTCGACGACCTGAAAGGAGGGAAAATCGATGGGCGGAGCTCCGGGCTCGGGGTTATCGGCCCGGTTGAGGCACTCGTACACCACTCGATCACCGTCGATGACATACCACTTCAGGACGGTGTACACCATGGGCGAAGCACCCATGGTGCCTTCGAGGTACGGCGCAATCTCGTTGGGGCCGATGAAGGTTCCGTAGAAGTGGTCGAAGTACGGGGCATCATCAGTGAACAGGTTGGCCCACCCGACCCAGTCCTCCAGCACCGGACCGGTGAGATAGTAGTGACGAAACTCCCGCTCGACCTCTGCACGATCTGCCATGGCTACGGTGCTCCTCCGTCTGCATAGATGGTCTGGCCGGTCACGAATCCGCACCGATCCGATAAGAGGAACGCGATGAGCGCGCCGATCTCATCGGGTTGGCCGGGCCGGGCCAGCGCCGCGTCGAATCCGAAGTCTTCGACTAGGGCCCGCTCCAGAGCCTCGTCGTACGGGTAGCCCTTGTTCTCCGCGATGTATCCGCGAATAGCGTGCAACGCATCGGTTTCCACCGCTCCGGGTGCAATGGAGTTGGCCCGGACACCGTCCTTACCGTAGGTACGCGCGATTCCGCGGGTGAATGTAGCGACAGCGGCCTTCAGACTGGCGTATGGCAGCCGGGGCTCATGCGGCGCGCGCGACGAATACGCGGATGTGGTGACGACCGCCCCTCTCGTCTTGACCAGATGCGGTATTGCCGCCTGGACGCTCCGCGTCGTCGCGAGCAGCACATCGCGGAAGGCCGCATCCCATGCGTCGTCGGAGGAATCGATGGCCATCATTCCCGCGGTACCCATCGTGACCGCGATGCCATCAAGGCGACCCAACAGTTTCACCGCCTCGGTCACGGCATCGACAGCCACGCCCGGCTGACTGACATCGGCCGTCACGCTGTACACCGCCGACGCTCCGGCCTCGGTGACAGCGTCAATGGCCGATTTGGCCCGCACTTCATCCCGACCGATCACTGCGACGGCAGCCCCGTCGGCCGCCAATACCTTGGCTCCAGCCAAACCCATACCCGCGGTACCACCGACGATGACATATGCCTTGTCCCGGACGTTCAGATCCACCGACAGTCACCCTTCAGTTTATGAACATAACTGTCAGAATAGTATCGCACTATCTCCCCACAAAACAGAGAAGTGGACTGGCAAAGAATAAGATTCAGAGCAGTACATCTCAGTACACAGTTGCCAGAAATTCAGCTCAGCGGGTATCCGATGGTCTTGGTCTGCAGATGCTGCTCGAAGCCCTCGATGCCGTTCTGCCTGCCGATACCGCTCATCTTGTATCCGCCGAACGGCGCATCGGCGCCGTAGTACATGCCGCTGTTGATCATCAGCGAGCCGGTCCGGATGCGACGAGCGACGGCCATGGCGCGCTCGTTGGAGCCCATGATCCCGCCAGCCAGACCATATTTCGAGTTGTTCGCCATCTCGACGGCACCGTCGTCGCCGCCGTCGTACGGGGTGATCGACAGCACCGGGCCAAAGACCTCCTCCTGGAAGATGGTGTGATCCGGTGCGACGTCGGCGACAACCGTCGGCGCCACGAAGAAGCCACGAGCCAAGCCCTCGGGCACACCGCCGCCGACGGTGACCCGCCCCCCTTCGGCCTTCGCAATCTCGACGTAGTTCAGGACCCTGTCGCGCTGCTTCGCCGACACCAGCGGACCGCAGAAGGTGTTCGGGTCGGCCGGGTTACCTACGGCAAGAGCGCCGAATGTCGCGGTCGCAACCTCGACGGCCTGGTCATAGTGACTGCGCGGCACCAGCATTCGAGTTGCCAGCGCACAGCCCTGCCCGGAATGCATCAGCGCGCCGATACAACCCGGCAGCGCCATATTCATGTCGGCGTCGTCAAGTATGAGATAGGCCGATTTGCCGCCGAGCTCGAGCATGTTGCGCTTCATGGTGTCCCCGGACAGCCGCTGGATCAGCTGGCCGACCGCCGTCGAACCGGTGAAGGAAATCATGTCAACCCGCGGATCGGTAACCAAGCGCTGGGCAATGCCATTGTCCGACGTCGTCACGATGTTGACGACTCCGGCTGGAATGTCGGTCTTTTCGGCGATGATCCGACCCCAGCGCAGCGCGCTCCACGGGGTCTCGATCGCCGGCTTCAGCACCATGGTGTTACCAGTGGCCAGGACCTGGCCGATCTTGTTACTGATGATCTCGAACGGGAAGTTCCACGGCGTGATGGCCCCGACCACACCCATGGGCTCCTTCACCACGACCCGGTTATAAGGCACGCCCATCTTGGCATCCTGGGCGAGCATCCTTTCCCACTGGAAGGAGGAGATCAGCTCTGCGGGGTACCGGATGGCATCAGCCAGCGGCCATTCCAGCTGCGCGATATAGGTCATCCCCACCGTCGCACCGACCTCGGCGATCAGCTCGGCGCGGATATCTTCCTTTTCCTCCTGCAGCGCCTCGTGTAACTGGATCAGGCAACGCTGACGCAACGCCCGGTTGGTCGACCAGTCGGTGGTGTCGAAGGCGTGACGGGCAGCGGCGATCGCCTCGTCCATATCCTCAGCACCCGCATCGGCCGTGACACCGAGCACCTCCTCGGTCGCGGGATTGAGGTTGTCGGCTGTCTGACCAGTCGCCGCCTCACGCAGTTCACCGTTGATCAGCAGTCGAGCCTCGGGGTTGAAGTTGCAGTTGACGGTGGCGGCGGCGGTCGGTGAAGCCGTCATTGGCGGTCCCTCTCCAAGAAGTGTTGGCTTGCGCTATTGTAGCCCTTTATAGATAACTGTTTAGCGGATTCGGCTTTCTCGACGGATCCTCGACCCAACGAAGGGGGATCCGGTTGACCGCCCCTGCCGACAGCGCCGTGACCGGCCGCCGTCACGACGAGTATGTCGCCCAAATCGCCGTGTTTCGCCAGGACTTCCGGCGCTACCTGCGTGAGCTGGACGTGGCCGATCAATGGCGCTCGGCCGCCTTCACCAGCGCCGAGGACGGCCTGGCCCACGATGCCACCGTAATGGCCCGGTTGTACTCCGACGGCTGGAACCGGTACGGATGGCCTGAGTCCGCAGGAGGGCTGGGCGGCAACGAAATTCACCGCGCGGTCTACTACGAGGAACTCGGCTACGCGATGCTGCCGATCCCGGCCCAGCATTGGACGTTGGAGACGCTCGGCCCGGCCCTGCTGAAATTCGCATCCCACCTGGGCGCCCAGTATCTGCCCGGTTACCTCAGTGGTGCCGAATGGTGGGGGCAGAGTTTCTCCGAGCCGGAGTCCGGCAGCGACCTGGCCACGCTGCGTACCCGCGCGGTCTACGACGGTGCCGGCGGATTCGTCCTCAACGGCCAGAAGATCTGGACCAGTCAAGGGCCGACGGCGACGCGCTTGTTGGCGCTGGTCCGCACCGGAGCGCCCGAGAGCCGCCACCGCGGACTGACCATGATGATGGTCGACGCTGATGCACCGGGTGTCACCATCCGGCCGATCGCGCTGGCCAGCGGACGCCGGGAACTGGCCGAGGTGTTCTTCGACGATGTACGCGTCGACCGCGAGCGAGTGGTCGGCGACATCGACGGTGGCTGGGCCGTGGCGATGCACCTGATGCAGTACGAACGCGGAATGTACGGCTACGCCGTGCTGAACAAGGTGCTCACCGAATTGAGCCGTCTGCGGGAGGACATGGTCACCGCGGGTTCGACCGCCGCACAACGTCAGCGCTTCGCCCGGGTGTACGTCGACGTCGCGGCCGCTCAGGCCCGCACCGCCACCACCGTGCGTCGGCTCGCCGCGGGTGAGGCGGTCGGCGCTGACAGCAGTATCGACAAGTTGTTGTTCGGCCGCGCCGAAAGAGACGTCAACGATCTCGTCCTCGAGATCACCAGGGATCACCTGATAGCCGGGGTCGGGGCCGGCGGGGCCGTGCTGAACACCGCGCGTGCCGAGTGGTGGTATTCGCGCGCCGCCACGGTGATGGGCGGTACCGCTGAAGTGCAGCGCGGCATCATCGCCGACCACCTCCTCGGCCTCCCGAAGGAGAGGGGCAAATGACCGACGAATCGTGGCCGATGGTCGAGGAGGCGGTATTCCGGCTCTTCGACGAGCTGGCCGGCAAGGGCACCCCCGAGCATGTGGCGATCGGCCCGCGGCTCGCCGACCTGGGCTGGTCGGACATCGAGGCCGAGTATCCGGTCGAGGCCTGCGAACTACTGTTCCGCGCCCAGGGCCGCTCGCTGGCACTCACCGACTGCCTGGACCGCGTCATGTTGGCGGAATTGGCCGGACTGCTCGACGGACCTGCCGACCGTGTCCTGCTGCCCGACCTGACGCCTGGGCACCTCCCTGGCTCCGATGAACACCACATCTCGGGTATCGCACTCGGCCCGCTGGAGGGCCGGTTGGTAGTCCCTGTACCAGGACCGATGGGTTCGGTGTCGATCTGCGTGGTCGACGCCTCTGGATTACACGGCGAACGCCTGGACACCTTCGATGCATCGGTCTGCTGGACACAGGTAACCGGTCCACTGGACACTCCCCTCGTCGAGGCGTCCACCGAGTGGAACCAGGCGATCGCCGCAGCACAGCGGGCTTTGGCCACCGAACTGGTAGCGCTGGCCGAGCAGGCGTTGCGGATCGCCGTCGAGCACGTCAGCGTGCGTGTGCAATTCGGCGGACCGATCGGATCGTTCCAGTCGCCCCGGCACGCGCTCGCGGATGCGTCGGCGGCGCTGGCCGGCGCGCGGGCTCTTCTCGGCGAGTCGTGGCGCTACGGCGGCCAGCTGTCGGCTATCACCACCAAGTCCGCAGCCGGGCGGGCGCACCGCGCGGTCAGCGACGTAGCACTGCAGGTGTGCGGCGCGATCGGCCTGACCGCCGAACACGATCTGCACCGCTACGTCACCCGCGGATTCCAGCTGGATGCGCTGTGCGGTTCGCACGATCAACTGGAGTCGCTCCTCGGCGAGCGGCTCTTCGAAACCTACACCCCGGGCCAGGCACTCCCCGCGGTCGTCACGTGGGCTGAGTAGAGGGATTTTTATGCGCCGCAACATCTTTGATGAGATCCACGACGACTTCCGAGCCACCGCCCGGGAATTCTTCGAGCGCGAATGTGTGCCGAACGTCGAGAAATGGGAGAAGGACGGCAAGGTCAGCCGTGAAGCGTGGCTCGCGGCGGGCGAACACGGCCTGATCGGCTGGGAGTTCGACGAGAAGTACGGAGGACTGGGTGTCAAGGACTTCCGGTTCAACCAGATCATCTCCGAGGAGATGTTCGGTACCGGATCGGTCGGTATCGGTCTGGGCGTGCAGAACGACATACTGATGCCGTACCTCAACCACCTCACCACCGAGGAACAGAAACAGCGCTGGCTGCCCGGCTTCGTCAAGGGCGAACTGATCGGCTCGATCGCGATGTCCGAGCCTGCGGCCGGATCGGATCTGGCAGGCATCAAGACCACCGCCCGCGACGAAGGCGACCATTGGGTGGTCAACGGCCAGAAGACCTTCATCAGCAACGGCCTGCTCTCCAAACTCGTGCTGACCGCTGTGAAGACCGACCCCTCGGCGCGGCACAAGGGCATCAGCCTGCTGATGATCGAGGACGGCATGGAGGGGTTCACCCGGGGTCGCAAACTCGACAAGATCGGCCAATACTCCGCCGACACCGCCGAACTGTTCTTCGAGGACGTCAAGGTGCCCAAAGAGAACCTGGTCGGCGAACTCAACCGCGGCTTCTACCATCTGGTGTCCAACCTGCCCAGCGAGCGTGTCGGCGTGGCCTGTTACGCCCTGCCCGCCGCCCGCCGCGCACTCGATCTGACCAAGGCCTACGCGCTGGAACGAACCGCATTCGGCCAGCCGATCGGCAAGTTCCAGGTCAACCGGCACTTCCTGGCCGAGATGCAGACCAAACTCGACGCCGCTCAGACCTACCTCGATCAGTGCGTGCTGTCCGTCAACGACGGCACCCTGACCGACCAGGACGCTGCAGGCCTGAAGTGGTGGACCTCCGAGGTCCAGTGGGAGATCATCGACCGCTGCCTACAGCTGTACGGCGGATACGGCTACATCAATGAGTACGAGGTTGCCAGACTCTGGCGCGATTCACGGGTACAGCGGCTGTACGCCGGCACTACCGAGATCATGAAAGACCTCATGGGTCGGGCGATGGGTTACTGACAGATGACTTTAGTCACTGGCGGGGCGCCAATACCCAGATCGAACCAGGGATTCGGTTAACCTGCAATACAGTTAATGATTTTGTAGATTGCACAAGCGGTGGAGGTTGTCATGGAGGTCACCAGTCTTCGGGAGCCGAAGATGGCGGATCGGGTGGCCACGGTGCTGCGCCGGATGTTCATCCGGGGTGAGATCACCGAAGGCACCATGCTGCCCCCGGAATCCGAACTGATGGAGCGCTTCGGGGTATCGAGGCCAACCCTGCGAGAAGCGTTCCGTGTGCTGGAGTCCGAGTCGCTGATCCAAGTTCAACGCGGAGTGCGGGGCGGCGCCCGCGTCACCCGTCCCCAGCGCGAGACACTCGCACGCTACGCCGGTCTGATCCTCGAGTACGAAAGCGTCACCGTCAAGGATGTTTACGAGGCCCGCGTGACCCTGGAGGTTCCGATGGTCGAGCAGTTGGCCAAGGACCGGGATCCAAAGGTGATCGCAGAACTGGAGCAGATCGTCGAGCGTGAATCGCAGCTGACACCCGGCAACGAGGCCGTCGACCAGCTCACCGACTTCCACGCCGCGATTTCTCGCCTGTCCGGAAACGCCACGCTGCAGATCGTCAGTGACATGCTGCACCACATCATCGAGAAGGCCAACCGCTCATTGCAGCCCACCAGGGGTGACCGCGCCGAGCAGGCGGTCCGCCGGTCGGCCAAGACACATCGGATGGTGCTGGACATGATCAAGGCCGGTGATGCGGAAAAGGCCGGCGCACTATGGAAGAAGCATCTTCAGAAGGCAGAGGAGTTCGTCCTGTCCGGATCTGAATTGTCCACTGTCGTCGACCTTCTCGAATGACGGGCGTAGACGAACGCCCCACCGAATACGACCTGGAGACGCCGGACTCCATTCAGGTTCGATTCGGGATCGAGTATCTGGATGCCGACCCCGATGCGGCCACCGCGGTGTACTCGATGCCGATGGAGCGCTTCTGCAATCCGGTCACCGGCGCGCCGACCATCGGACCGTTGGCCATCCTCATCGATGCGGCGGGCGGGATCGTCAACCACTACCGCAGGCCGGTAGAGCAATGGACGGTGTCCTCCGAGCTGTCGGTGGAACTCAGCACCGATGACACCAGGCATCTCAACGGCCCCGTCATCGCGAGCGCACGCACGCTGGGTCCAATAGGAGCGACTTCGCTGTCGATCTGCACCCTGACCTATCGGGGTGCCGTGATCGGCGGTGGAACGGTGCGGTCGTTTTTCATCCCAGCCGATGGTGTCCTCACCAAGCGACCACCGGAAACATTGCGGCGGACAGCGCAGACCACCCTGGCGGATCTGATGGCGGTAGCGCCTCGCCGCGACACCGACGGCGTGGTACTGGCCCAGCGCCCAGATCCCAACCTCAACAATGACATCGGCATCGTGCACGGCGGTGTGGCTTCCACCGGTCTCGAACTCGCCGCGTCAGCGGCGATCAACGGGACCGACGACGCGCTGCGGACGGGCTCGTTACGGGTGAACTTCCTGCGGCCGTTCTTCGCCGGTGCGGACTCCCGCTACGTGGGTACCTCGCTGCGGGTGGGCCGCAACACTGGCGTCGGCGACGCGCAGGCCATCGGTGACGACGGCAAAGTGGCGATCACCGCGCGGGTGACCGCCTATCGCTGACCTGCGATTTCGGGGCGCAGGACAAAAGCCTGCGCCCCGAAATCGTTACTTCTTGGCGCGGGCCCGGAACGCCGCGACGCGTTCCTTGAACTCCGGGGTTGAGAATGATGTCAGTTCTTCGGCGAGCGCGTACTCCAGCACACCGTGCGCAGCGCGGGACAGATGCATATTGAGCGCCACCTTCGACGATCGCAGAGCCTGTGGCGGCAGCGCGGCCAACCGCTCACCCAGCGCAAGTGCCTCGTCGAGTACCGCATCGTCGCCGACCACCTTGGTGACCAGGTTGAGTTTCTCGGCGATCGGGGCGGTGATGCGATCCCCCAGCAGCACATACTCTTTGGCTTTCATCATGCCGATCAGTAGGGGCAGCATCGCCGCACCGCCGTCACCGGCGGTCAGCCCGACCGCGACATGCGGGTCGGCCAGGTAGCTGTTCTCCCCCATCACCAGCAAATCGGACAGCAGGGCGATTGAGCACCCGAGTCCCACCGCGGGCCCGTTGACCGCGGATACCAGCGGTTTGGGGAAGTTGATCACCTCGAGAAAGACCGTGCGCGCTTCATGGATCTGGAATGCCCGCGCCGCCTCATCCTCGATCAGACGACCGAACATCACCATGTCACCACCGGCCGAGAAGGCCTTGCCAACCCCGGTGGTGACGACGGCCTTCACATCGTCGTCGGCGTCCAGCACCTTCCAGATGGTGGCGAACGCGTGGTGCACCTCCTCGGTGACCGCGTTCAACGCTTCGGGACGGTTGATGCTCACCACGTGCACGTTGCCGCGCTTTTCCACCAGCAGCCACGGGGCGAACTGCTCGTAGCCGGCCAGGGTCGCGATCTCGGATGTCGTCATGTGATGTCCCGTCAGTTCTTCTTGTTGGAAAGGATGGTGACCGCGGAGACCGCGGTCGGGCCGCCGATGTTGTGGGCCAACGCGACTCGCGCACCGTCAACCTGATTCTCGGCCTCACCACGCAGCTGGTTGAACAGTTCGTAGCATTGCGCGACACCGGTTGCGCCTGGCGGGTGGCCCTTAGCCTTCAGTCCCCCGCTCGGATTGATCGGGATCGATCCGCCAACGTAGTGCTCGCGGCCCTCGACCAGCTTGTAGGCCTCGAATCGCTCGGCGAACCCTAGATCCTCGTAACTGATCAGCTCGACCCCGGTGAAGCAGTCATGGACCTCGGCGACGTCGATATCACGCGGAGTCACGCCGGCCATCGCCATCGCCGCTTTCGCCGCCCGTACTGTCGGCGGGAAACTCGTCATATCGCCCTTGTGCTGGTGCATCACCCGGTCCATACCCAAACCGACACCACGCACCCAGACCGGCCGGTCGGTGTAGCGATCCACGACCTCCTCGGCGGCAAGGATTACGGCAGCCGCGCCGTCGCTCTGAGGGGTGCAGTCATACAGCCCGAAGGGTTCCACTACGATCGGCGCAGCCAAGGCCTGCTCGACGGTGATCTCGTAACGCAGTTGGGCTTTCGGGTTCTTCAGCGCGTGGAAGTGGTTCTTGACCGCCACCATCGCCATGTGTTCCTTGGTTGCCGGCGACTCGTGCAGGTAGCGGACGACGTGCAGCGCGAAGTTCGCGGGTGCAACAAGCCCCAGCGGATAGTCCCAGGCGTTATCGCGGGTCATCGCCGCCCAATCCCAGAACGTAGTGCTCGACGAGGTCTCACGTACCTTGTCCGCACCGACCACGAGCACCACGTCGTAGAGCCCTGAAGCGATAGCCAAGGCCCCGTTGCGGATCGCGTCATTACCGGTGGCGCAGGCATTTTCGACGCGGGTGACCGGGATGTCGGTGAGGTCCAGGGTGTCGGCCAGGATGCCCGACGGGAAGCCGTCGGTGGTGGACAGCTCGCCGAACCAGGCGGCCTGGATGTCTGATTTCTTGATGCCCTTGTCGACGTGGGCGACTGCCTCGGCATACGCCATCGGGATCAGGTCTTTGATGCCGAGGTCGAAATGCTCGGCGAACGGGGTCATCCCCGCGCCGATGATCGCGACATTCCTCATGCGTGGGTTCCTTCCGTACTTGTGGGCCAAAACGCATAGCCATAGTCGGGAACGCCGGCGCGGTCGGCGATCTTGCGAAGAACCACCGATCCCGCCTGACCGATGGCAGCCTCACCCGCGGGGACGCCGGTGACCTTCATCAGCACCCGGACGGAACTGCCGTCGAGTTGGACGACGGCGATCGAATACGGGCTGGGCAGGTCCGGCACCGGGATCCGAATGGTGGTCTGGGTGTAGACGGTCCCCGTACGCGGCAATGGTTCCAACCGGTAGTCGGTGACCAAGCCACCGTCGTCGCTAACCCGGGCGCGCGGCGGGAACTGCGGAGCCACGTCGATGCCGGGCTGCTCGTCGAATACTGCCGCTTCCCACCGCAGTTTAGGTTCGAACGCGCGCGCGTAGGCAGGCAGCGAGATCGGGATGCCGTTGCCTTCGGCGGTACGGAATGTGGGCAGCTCCCGCGACGGGGCCTCGTCACGTGTGATCGTCGGGGCTTTGGCTGACGTGATGACTTCGGCCGCCGTCACGCTGGACTGCTCGACCGCCAGCAACAGACCGCTCGTCTGACCTTTCTCGATGAGATTGGCCAGTGCGCGGATGACTCCGGAGGCCGACGAGATCGGGTCTTCGATCGCACCCCTGGCATCGACGTCGCCGCCGAGCTCTCTGGCCTTCACGCCGACGACGGCCGCAACCCTCCGGGAGTTGTCCAGCCTCAATCGCGCAACGGTCGACTTGACCCCGACCTCACGATCCAACCGCGGGTCCCCGTAGTGATGACGCGTGCCGTCCTCACCCCGGGTGGTGGTCGGCAGGCTGCGGATCTGCCGGGCGACCGGCGCCAGGGTGGCGCCTTCGGCGCCGGTCAGGACCGCGGCCGCCCCGGCTACCGATGCATCGTCCGCGGCGATGACCAGGGTGCCCTCGATCGCCCCGAGGAGTTGGTCGAGCACGGCTGGTGCACCGCCGAGCACTTCGCTGACCGGCACATCGGCGGCCAGCGACAGCCCTGCCAGCAGGACACCACCGTTACCCCCTTCCAACAGCGGAAAGTCGCGTGACACCAGCACCACCCGGCGTGCGGTGGCATCGGGGTCGGCGGCACGACCGGCGGCGACCGCCATGGTCAGCGCGTCCTCGTCGGGCCCTTTCACGCGGCGTTCGCGCACGGTCCATGGCGGCAGGTAGGTGCCGATCGCGGCGACCTGAGTCATAGCGCCTCACTTTGGTCGGTGGCCGCACTACAGCAGCCAACTAATGAGCTATATAGTTATAGCATTCAAGGGTACAGCCGAGCGACGGCGGAAGGACAACTGGACTGTGAGCATTCCTGCTCCTAACACTCTGAAGGATCGTGTCGTCGTGGTGACCGGCGCCAGCCGCGGTATCGGCGCTGCCATTGCGGTACGCGCGGCCCAGGACGGTGCGGCGGTGGCACTGCTGGCCAAGACCGAGACGCCCAGTCCGAAAATCGCGGGCACGCTGGCCGAGACCGCGGAGGCGGTGCAGCGCGCCGGCGGGCGGGCGCTTCCGGTGGCGTGCGATGTCCGTGATGCCGCCGCGGTGGCATCGGCCGTCGCGGCGGTCGCCGACGCGTTCGGCGGCATCGACGTCGTGATCAACAATGCCGGCGCGCTGGATCTGCGACCGACCGAGACTCTGCCCCCGAAGAACTTGCGCAGGCTGCTGGAAATCAATGTCGAAGGTCCCTTCGCGGTGGTTCAGGCGGCCCTGCCGCACTTGCGGAAATCGGCAAATGCTCACGTGGTCAACGTTTCTCCGCCGCTGAGCCTGGAACCCCGGTGGGTGGGCGCCCATGTCGGGCACACCGTCGGCAAGTACGCCGAAAGCTTGCTTACACTCGGCTGGGCCGACGAATTCGCCTCCGTGCCGATCGCGGTCAACTCGGTATGGCCGGCCACCACGATCGCCAGCACCGGAATGATGGTTGCGATGGGCGAAGCGGAGGTGCGCGCCCAGGCTCGGAGCCCGCAGATCATGGCCGACGCGGTGCACGCGCTGGTTACCCGTCCGGCCTCTACGTGCAGCGGACACTTCTACACCGACGAGGAGATCCTTCGCGACGAGGGCCGCGACGACCTGTCGGACTACCGACTGGCCGCCCACGAGCAGGACCTGACGCCCAACTTTTATCTGACGGCCGCCCGGTGAGTGCCGACGATGCGCCCGAGCTGGCCAAACTTCGTTCCGCCGTGCGCGATTTCCTGCGAGCCGACCACGCAGAGTTCGGCTGGCAGCCAGCCGTCGACTCGTGGCTGGGCGGCTGGGATGAAGGATTTTCAGCACGATTGGGCGCTGCCGGCTTCGTCGGCCTGACCATCCCGCGCCGCTACGGCGGTCATGAGCTCGGCCACCTGCACCGCTACGTGGTGGCCGAGGAACTGATCGCGGCGGGGGCACCGGTGGCAGCGCACTGGACCGCTGACCGCCAGGTTGCGCCGAGTTTGTTGACCTACGGCACCGAGGACCAGCGTCAGCGCCTGTTGCCCAAGATCGCTGCCGGAGAGCTGTATTCGTCGATCGGCATGAGCGAACACGGCGCGGGATCCGACTTGGCCGCAGTCACCAGCAAAGCCACCCGCACCGACGGGGGTTGGCTGCTGTCCGGCACCAAGGTGTGGACCAGCGGCGCCCACCATGCACACCAGGTGGTGGTGCTGGCCCGGACCAGCCCCGCCGACCCCGAGCACCGTCACGCCGGGTTCAGCCAGTTCCTGGTGCCGTGCGCGGCGAAGGGCGTCCGCGTCGAACCGATCGCCTTGATGTCCGGTGCACACCATTTCAACGAGGTGATCTTCGACCAGGTGTTCGTTCCCGACGACGACGTGCTCGGCGAGGTCGGAAACGGTTGGCACCAGGTCACGTCGGAGTTGTCGTTCGAACGCAGCGGGCCTGAACGCATCCTTTCCACCGGCCCATTGCTGTTCGCCGCAATCCGCGCGCTGGGGTCCGGGCAGGCAGTCGATGACCGCACGGCTACCGCGGTGGGTGACTTGCTGGCCCGGTTGATCTCGTTGCGACAGCTGTCTTTGTCGGTGGCCCGCACGCTCAGCAACGGCGGCGACGCGGCGAACCAGGCGGCGTTGGTGAAAGACCTCGGCACCAGCTTCGAAGCCGCGTCCGTCGGGTTGATCGACGACCTGCTCGAGGCATTGCCCCCAACTCCGGAAGTGGAGACCATGCTGAGAACGGCCTGGATGCACAAGCCCATGTTCACGTTGCGTGGCGGTACCAACGAGGTTCTGCGCGGCGTGATCGCCCGCGGAATGGGGTTGAGGTGACTGCACTCGCAGGAGGAGTGTTCGGCTCCGGTGACCGCAATGACGATGATGCCGAGCTTCGCCGGCTCGTCGACGATCTGGGTCGGCTTGCCTTCGACGCTCGGCTAGGTCACCGAGCCCTACCCGATCGGTTTGACGCCGACCTGTGGCGCATCCTGGAAGACGCCGGACTGGCCCGTCTGACGAGCACCCCCGATAATGGCGCCGGTCCGCGAGAGCTTGCTATCTCGCTCTATGGCCTGGCCCGTCATGCCGGGTCAGTGCCGCTGGCCGAAACCGACCTGTTGGCAGGGTGGTTGGGCCTCCGTGCCGGCATCGAATTGCCAGAGGGCCCGATGACCGTCGCCATTACCGACGCAGACACCAACGGCCGCCGGGTCACCGGGACGGCACGGTCGGTGCCGTGGGCACGATCCTGCGCAACGGTGCTGCTGGCGGTGCGCGTTCCGGACGGACTGCGCGTGGGCCTGGTTGAGGTGCCGCCCCGCAGCCTGCGCGAAGATCACAACCTCGCTGGCGAACCCCGCGATTCGATCACGTTCGATCTGCCCGCCGATCAGTTAGCTGTTGTAGACCCGGAGGTGGGTGAGGAACTGGTGCGGCGCGGTGCATGGTCACGTTGCCTGCAGATCGTCGGGGCGCTGGACGCTGCCGCCGCACTGTCTGTGGACCACACGCGCGAGCGTGTCCAATTCGGTCGCCCGCTCAGCGCTTTCCAGGCCGTGCAGCAATCATTGGCCGGGATGGCCGGGGAGATTGAAACCGCCCGTGCGGCTGCAGAACTGGCTGTCACCACGGCCGTCGAGCATGGCTTCGATTCTCCCGCCACCGACTATGCCGTCACGGTCGCCAAAGTGACAGTCGGACGTGCTGTTGGTCCGGTCACCACCGTCGCGCACCAACTGCACGGCGCGATCGGCGTTACCCGCGAGCATCCCCTGTGGCTCTTCACTTTGCGCGCTCAGAGCTGGACCGAAGATTACGGCACCACGAGGCAGTACGCGTGCAAGCTGGGCCGGCTTGGCCTCACTACCGAGGACCCGTGGGACCTGGTCGCGGCGACTTGACGCAACCGAAAACCCAATGAAAACAACAGGAGAGAAGGAGTACCGGTGACGGTTAAGAAATTCGAAGGCGCTGCGGCGATTGTCAGCGGAGGCGCGGGAGGCCTGGGCGAAGCCGCGGTGCGCCGGCTCCACGCCGACGGACTCGGCGTGGTGATCGCCGATCTCGCCACCGACAGGGGCAAGGCACTGGCTGATGAGTTGGGCAGTCGGGCGCTCTTCGTCAGCACCGACGTGACGAGTGACGAAAGCATCCTCGGTGCCATCGAACAGGCCAACCAACTGGGCGAGCTTCGCTACGCCGTGGTGGCGCACGGTGGTTTCGGTGTAGCCCAACGTATTGTGCAGCGCGACGGCAGCCCGGCCGACCTGGGCGGCTTCACCAAGACCATCGACCTCTACCTCACCGGTACCTACAACCTGACCAGGCTGGTCGCGGCAACGGTGGCCGCCAGAGAACCCCGCGAGGATGGGGAACGGGGTGCCATCGTGATGACTGCGTCTATCGCGGGCTACGAGGGCCAGATCGGCCAAACGGCATATGCCGCAGCGAAAGCGGGTGTCATCGGATTGACCATCGCGGCCGCTCGTGACCTCAGTTCGGCGGGCATTCGGGTCAACACGATCGCGCCGGGCACCATGAAGACGCCGATCATGGAATCGGTCGGGGAAGAGGCCATCGCCAAGTTCGCGGCCAATATCCCGTTCCCGAAGCGTCTGGGCGAACCCGATGAATACGCGGACGCTGCGGCATTCCTACTGAGCAACGGCTATGTCAACGGCGAGGTGATGCGCCTCGACGGCGCACAGCGCTTCACCCCAAAGTAGCCCCGACGGCCACGGTCTGGCGCACCCCTCACCGCGCCAGACCGTGGCCATGGGCTAAAGCCGGCCATCGACCTGCAACTCGGGGTGCACCCAGGCCGGCGAGTTCTTCTGCTTGAACGCGCGGAAACCTTCCCGCGCCTCGGGACCGAACAAACTTGTCTGCATACCAATCCGGTCGTATAGGCCCAGGTAGTTGTCCAAGCTGGCTTTGATCACGCCCCGGGCTCCAGGGGCGGTCCGGCAGCATTGTGCAAGAAGATCTTTCGCGACATCCAATAGTTCGTCATGGGGAACCACTCTGGCCACCATGCCCCAGTCGAGCGCCTCTTCCGCAGTGAGTGTTCGCCCGGTGAACATCAGGTCCTTGGTGCGGACCGGGCCGATCAGTCGCGCGAGCACCTGGCTGTAGTAGGTGTCAGCGATACCACGGAACAGCTCGGGCACCCGGAAGGTCGCCCGGTCGCTGACGACGGCAAGATCGCTGCACATCGCGATCTGCAGGCCGCCTCCCTGACAGAGCCCGTTGACCGCCGATACCACCGGCTTGGGCGACTGGCGCAGCACATCGAAGGGCGTGACATCCATACCCATGGTCGACGCGAAATCCATCCAGTTGTCTTCGGCAGCCTGGCCGAGATCGCCGCCCGGCGCGAAGACATCTCCGGTGCCGGTGATGAGCAGGCCGGCCAGGTCCGGATCGGTATTCACGTGGTTGATGGCGTACCGGATGCCGAAGTACATGGCGGGTGTCATCGCGTTGCGCGCCTGCGGACGATCCAACGTGCAGATCGCAAACGGGCCTTCCCTTTTGAACGTCAGGAAAGGGGTACCCAACCAATCGCCATCGGGTGGCCGCGGACCGCCATTGAGCTTGTCGAGCATTAGGAATCCCTTCCAGATCTTAGTGAACCCATTTTCACCCAAAGTAGCGAAATAGTTGTATGTTTCCAACCTCTCTGCGTAGCATTCACGCCAGTGGCGCATCTCACATGCACTGCGCCCCAGCGCCGCCGAACCATGGTGGCCGCCTCGCTCTACCACCGGAGGAATACAGAATGGGTTCACTGGACGGACGGGTCGTCTTCATCACCGGCGCAGCTCGAGGACAGGGCCGTTCGCACGCGGTGATGTGTGCCGAACAGGGCGCAGATATCGTCGGCATCGACATCTGCGAGAACCTCGACGTCGTCCCGTATCCGCTGGGCACCGCCGAGGAGCTGGAAGAGACGGCGCGCCTGGTCGAGAAGACCGGCCGACAGATGCTGACCCGCAAGGCTGACGTCCGCGACAAGGCCGCATTGCAGGACGCCTTCGACGCAGGCGTGGAGCAGTTCGGTCACATCGATACCGTGCTCGCCAACGCTGGCGCCGTCCTGACCAATGAGGATGAGCGTGATGCCTCCGAGGCACTGCGACTCGGCCTCGACATCATGCTCGTCGGCGTGTGGAACGCCTTTCAAGTCGCCATCCCCCACATCAAGGAACGCGGTCAGGGCGGCCACCTGATCGCCACCAGCTCCATGATTGCGTTACTGGATCTCACCGACGGCCGCGGCGGTAGCGACGCCTACCTGATGTCCAAGGTCGCCATCGTCGGCCTGGTTCGGGCCTATGCGGCCATGCTCGCCCCCGACCGGATCCGCGTCAACGCGGTGGCACCGACCAACTGCGCGACGCCGATGATCACCGAGAACCCGGCGCTGTTCAAGGTGATCGAAGCGAATCCGAGCATGGTCAACGCCGTGCAGACCGCACTGCCGGACTTGCCATTGATCGAGCCCCGCGATGTCTCCAACGCCATCCTGTTCCTGCTCAGTGACGCGGGCCGGTCGTTTACCGGCAGCCTGCTGAAGGTCGATGCCGGCATGGACGTACGGCGCTAGCGCCCATGCACTACGGAATCGAAGGCCGGTCGGCACTGATCGTCGGCGGCAGCAAGGGAATCGGCCTTGAAGTCGCCAAACTGCTTGCCGCAGAGGGTGCCAGGGTGGCCGTGATGGCCCGAACCAAGACCGACGTCGACGCTGCGGTGGAGGCGGTCCGCAGCGAGGGTGGCACCGCGATCGGCGTCCCTGCCGAAGTGAGCAACCCGCAGGAACTCACCGACGCCGTCCATGAGGTGACAGCTGGACACGGATCGCCGCTCATCGTCGTCGGCCAGGCCAAGTACCAGCGGCCCGGCGACTTCGCCGACATCACCGACGTCAACGTGTACCGCGAGTCGTTCGAGTCGCACACGATGAGCCAGATCCTGCTGCTGCAGGCAGTCCTGCCGGCGATGAAAGACGCCGGCTGGGGCCGATTCGTGCACATCGGCTCGGCCACCGCGAAGGAACCCGCCGGGAACATTCACCATGTGGTGGCGAACACCAGTCGCCCGTCTACCATCGGCTTGCTCAAAACCGTGTCTGACGAATATGCCCAGTACGGCATCACGGTCAACACCGTCGCGCCGGGGTGGATCGAGACGCAGAACGCGATCGACTATCTGCAGCGCCACCTCGGCACAAGCTCCGAGGAGCAGCGGCGCGACTTCATGTTGAACCAGGCCCGCGTGCCTGCCGCCCGCATGAGCAAACCACACGAGATCGCCTCGCTCATCGCCTATCTGTGCTCGGAACCTGCCGGATACCTCACCGGTAGCTGGATCGAAGTCGACGGCGGCCTGCATCGGTCGGCGTTTTAGCCCAGAGGAGAACACGTGGAAACCCTTGGAGCACCACAACTCTCCTACGCCGGCCTGCCGATGGCAGTCGACCGCCACGCCGGGTGGAAGACCCTGCGCGACACCGGTCGGGTGGTCTTCGTCGACGGCTGGTTCTACTTGAGCCACCGCGACGACGTGCTGGCCGCGTTGCGGAAACCGGAACTGTTCTCATCGAAGAAGGCTTTCGATGTCCTAGGCAGCCCACTACCTCTGGTGCCGATCTCGTTCGACCCGCCAGAGCACACCCGGTTCCGGAAGATGCTGCAACCGTTCTTCAGCCCGCACACCCTAGCCGAGATGTTGCCCTCGCTGCAGAAGCAGGCGGCCGACATCATCGACGACGTGGTCACGAAGGGCAATTGCGAAGTCGTGGCCGACATCGCAATCCCCTATCCCTCGCAGGTGTTCCTCACGTTATTCGGCCTGCCTCTGAAAGACCGCGACCGACTCATCGCCTGGAAAGACTCGGTTATCGCGCTAGCGGATTCACCGACGCTCGAGGGGGCCGACCTGACCCCTGCCCTCGAACTCTTCGCCTACCTCACCGAGGCGATCAACGAACGGCGTGCGAACCCTGGACGCGACATCCTTTCCCAGGTGATCACCGGCGAGGATGCTCTCGACGACGCCGAGGCCATCGGCCTGAGTTACCTTTTCGTCCTCGCCGGCCTTGACACCGTCACTGCCGCGATGACCGCCGCTCTACTCGAACTAGCCCGCAATCCGGAACTGCGGACCACGCTCCGCGAGGATCCCGACCAGATGGGCGTATTTGTCGAGGAGATCGTCCGATTGGAGCCGCCGGCGCCAATGCTGCCACGAGTAACGACCGCGGAGGTCACCATCGGGGACATCACTCTGCCTCCCGACACCCGGGTGCGGCTGTGCATCGGTGCGATCAACCGCGACGACAGCGACGCGATCTCGACCAATGATGTCGTCATGGATGGAAAGGTGCACCGCCACTGGGGCTTCGGTGGAGGCCCGCATCGCTGCCTCGGTTCGCACCTGGCCCGGATGGAGCTGACGCTCATCGTCGGAGAGTGGCTACGGCGAATCCCCGAATTCTCTCTCGAGCCCGGCTACGAACCGCAGATAGTGTTCCCCGCGAATACCTTTGGGATCCGCAGTTTGCCATTGCGCCTGGGCTGACTAGCACACCGTAGGTGAATACTTGTCGACGAGTCGCTGCTTGTAGAGCTTGCCGGTGTCCGTGCGCGGCAGTTGGTCTTCGAACGAGAGCGACCGCGGGCACTTGTAGTGCACGCCAGAAGTATGCCAGGCGATTGGTGCGCTCCTCCAACTCGGCGAACGAGGTCACCTTGCCGACGAGGATCACGGCTGGTTTGCCGGATGCGGCGTGCTCACGAATCTGCATGACACTCCCCTATCAACGGTTTCAGCGTTTTGATCGAAATGTTCTACGAGATAACATATTTCGTGAGATTGCGATGGCATTTGGCCCACAACTCAACTAGGTTTGAGTGATGTCTACACCTCTCTTCGATCCCAGTAGCGTCGCCGTCGTTTGTGTGGAATGCCAGAACGGTGTGCTCGGCCCCGATTCGGTGTTGCCCGCGCTGGCCACCGACTCCACGGACCTGGTGGGAAACATACGTCGATTGCTCGACAGCGCACGCGAATTCGGCGTGCGGGTGGTACATGCCACTTTTGAGGGAAACCTGGGTGGCCGACCGACCGGAACCGCACGGCTGTGGCGCGCTTTGGGACCCGCCACAGCCGACTGGAAGCCAGGGGCCTCCGTCACGTCGGTGGTTTCCGAACTGTTGGCCCCTACTGACTTGGTGCTGCCACGGCACCACGGGTTGTTCCCGACGTCGGGCTCGGAGCTGCTGCCCGTGCTGAAGGGCCTTGGTGTGACGACCATCGTGCTTACCGGAGTCTCCCTGAACCTGGCGATCACGCACACAGCCGGAGACGCGACCCAGGCCGGGTTTCACCTCGTGGTCCCACGCGACGCGGTCGGCGGTACGCCCGCCAGCTACGCACAGCAGGTGCTGGACAACACCATTGCCGTCCTCGGCCGGCTGACCACCGTCGATCAGTTGATCCAGGAATGGTCCGGATCAGATCGGATCGAACCCTGAGACGAGCCAGCGCTCCCCGACCTTGTCGAGAGTGACCCGCACGCTCGACGTGGAGTCCGTCGGCCGGTCCTGCCCAATCGTCGTGGTCTGATTGACGAATACGACCACGACCGCATGCTTCGGTGTCGCCGACACCGATGCTGCCGCAGGAACCGTTGCAACAGCGGTGATCTGCTTCTGCTTCGAGCCCGGAATCACCACGTCATCGGTCAATTGAGTGTAAGAGTCACGGAAACTGCCGGTTAGCAGATCCCGCGCAGCGGTAAGGTCGCGGTCAACGCTTTCCGGCTTGTACGACAGCAGAGCGACAGTCGAATCCTTTGCCACCTCAACGGATTCGACAGCCGCAGCCTCGGCGGCACGTATGGATCCATCTTGCCATTTCAGCATTCCCGCGACTAGGACGAGCACCAATACCAGACCCGGCAGCACTCCGTACGCGAACACGCGTGTCCAGTTAGTTCCGCGCCGCGCACTCGAAGTCTCCGACTCTGAGGCCGCACTGTCACCATCGCCGACACCGCTACCGGCTTCTGCCGTGGGCAGTACTTCGTCCTGCTCGCCATTCACGTCCGCGATGTCGTCGGCGATCAGTTCAGCGGCGTCACCGTCAACGACGGCCTCAGCGGCATCCTCATCAATAGCGTCCACGTCGGCACGCCTCGTCTTCAGTTTGATCACGCTACAAACCCCACATTCGAAACCTTCACGTCCTGACCGACCTTCTGCATGGTGAAGCGCATCCGCCACGATCGGGGCTGCTGCTCGGGTGCGCCGGCATTGGACGTTCTGACAGTCACCGCAACGATCGCCTGGGCCTCACCATCCGTCACAGATTCCAGACCCGAATCAGTGACGGTACCCACCGACTTCGACTGCGCCTTCTTCACAACATCGACAAACGGCTGCGCACGCTGGGAGAAGTCATCGTGGAACTGGCCCGTGGCCAAGTCGAGTATGCGTTGAACGTCGGAGTCGGCGTTCTGGTAGTCGATGGTTGTCAAGTTCAGCGCGCCTTGTCTGGCGACCTGCAGGAATAGCTGCCGCTCCTTCTCTGCGTGCTGAGATTGGTAGGTGCGGAATCCCAGCCAGCCGACCAAGCCCCCCAGCACCACAACGCCGATCAGCCCGGCAATGAGTGCGAGTCGTAGGGGTGAAGCCGACCGCTTGGCGTCCGCTGAGGCGCCAGCAATGATGTCGACTTCGCCTCCTTCGTCGCTGTCGGCAGCGGCATCGATGTCGACAACAAGCTCGTCGACAACGACGTCGACGGACCCATTCACTGTCCCGGTGGCATCACTGTCGTCTGCCATGTTTGTTCCTTTGCGTCGTGGGCCACATTGGTTGGGCGTGGACCTTCTGTCCTGCCCGATGTACGTTTCGTCGCCGAGTCATACTCGGCGACCGCGCCTTACCGGATGCGACGGTGGCGCAGACATCACTGCAGGTGGGGCCGTCAATCCCGGCGGTGACCGGGAACCGACCAACCAGGTGATATGCAGGTCGGGGCGCCCTTCCAACTGAAACCCTTGCTCAGCGGCACGCGCACCTCGTTGCTGTCACATGACGCGACGGTGGGTGCCCGCTTTGCTGAACGCGCCCCACACCCCACGCACTCACGCACCACCGATACTTCATCAAGACAGTTAATCATATATCGATTTCTCGGGACAGAACTCTCGCGACGATTGGGCGATCCCTCCGCGACGCGAGACCACGTACGGCCATAGGCCACCAGGTGGCCTATGTGAACCACGACGATGTTGTGACCAGTGAGGTTGCGTACCGACATCGAGATCGACAAATTGGTCAAGCAGACGTACATCGCCGCTGGAGGAGATCGATTGGTCCGAAGACGAAGTCCGGCGACGGCTCCGACACTTCATCGTCCCGGTCTTGCCGCCTTGGATGGCTTCAGCGGCGAGCGCGTCTCCCGCACCTCAGAGGTTCAGGTCGCGGTAAGAGCAGACCTTGAGTCGCTGAACAATCTCGCGGACCAGTTGCGTGCCGCAACGATATGGTAGCGAGTTTCCTCCGCTAGCTCCCTATCCTCCACCCGCGAGCATCTGTTGCATCCGGTCGATCTCCGCCTGCCGTTTTCCAACGATCTGCTTCGCAAACCCGACGGCATCGACGTTTACCCCGTTGGCAATCTCGGCGTTGGCAATCTGAATGGCCCTCTGGCCGTGGGCAATCATCGACTGAAGCCACAGAACGTCAAAGTCCCGGCCGCTCGATCCTTGCAGCCGGGCCAAAGCCGCTTCGTCGATAGCACCCGGAGCAGTCGGGCCAGGGCTGCCAGGATCGGGCGGCGTGGTGGAATCCGCGTTCCATTGGACGAGTAGTGCTTTCATCAGCTCGATGTCAGGCCGCCGTGACGATGCGATGTCTGCCGCAAATTCGATGAGGTCCGAGTTGGTCGAGCGGTCAGCTACCAGTCCTGAAACCTGAATAGCCTGCTGATGATTGGCGATAATGCTGTCCGCAAAAGCAGTATCTTCATCATTTGATCCCGCCGGTTCGCCGGTGATGACGGGCGCTTCCGATGTCGATGGCGGCTTCTCATCTGGAGTCGGGCCGCTACAAGCCCCCAGGAACAACGTCGCGGCCACGGCGCTGAGACCGGCCAGCGATCGGAAGGAAGTGCGCCTCATCGCCGCAGCATATCGATCGCACCAGGACCAACGTCATCCAGTGACGGAAAGGACTAGATCGACAGATTCGGATCTACCCAAATCAGTGGGTTTTCGAAGATCGGACCCCTTGCCGTGACCTACTAGTAGTACGGTAGTGGTGCGGGTCCGGAAGTGGCTTTTCGGAAGAGTCGGGCGTTCTGGTGCGGGTTCGACAGCGGCTTTTCAGAAGTGTCCGTTGCTTGAGGATGATGAGCGGGCCGCGCATCATCCGATGGTCGTTCTTGGCAGTTCTGGCGGCCCCGCACCCCCCATTCGGCGCGGTGACGCTCGGGCCCAACCAGGTGGAGATGCGGCGAAGACGAACGTAGTGCATCAAGTGCTCAACCCTGACGATTCTGAACTTCTCGACATCGCCGATCTGCCGGAATACGCCGGCATCGGCGTCGATGCCCGCATCCGAGAGTTGGTCGGTTCGGCGTTCACAGCCAAGGAAGTGGCCCGTGGGCTCTCGGTCAGCGCCTCAAGCGTGCACCGCCGGCGGCGCCACCGCGCGCTGTGGGGAATCAACCATGCGCGGACATGGCGATTCCCGGCCGCGCAATTCGTCGTCGCCGACGGGCGGCCGGTCCGACAAGTGCCCGGCCTCGAGGTGGTGCTCAAGGAGTTGCCCGCGGATCTTCATCCCTTGTCCATCGACGGATTCCTTCACACTCCCCAACCCGATTTGCTCGTCCGTGACAAGTTGGTCTCCCCCTTGGACTGGTTGCGGGCTGGACGCCCTACCCGGTCAGTACTTACCTGCGCAGCTGCGCTGGACTGGTACGGGTAGCCGATCGGCCCTCAACCATTGCGGAGGAAAGCAGCCCGCACGAAAGCGGATGCTCGACATGAGGTGCGCACACAGCAATCTCAGCTGATTCCATCCCACTCCCCGCTGCAGTTCTACAGCGCTGCACCACGGCGACGGGCGGGGCCGTCTATTGGCCAAAGCTTCTCGGGCTCGTCGGCTCCCGTTGAAGGTGTCACCGTTCGGTCAGCTGGTTCCTGACCTTCCTCTGAAGGACCAGACTTTTCTGCCACCGCTATGACCTCTGAACAACTGCATGTCGACTGACTGTTTGTTGCCGCCGCGGCTGAGACTGCGACCGACCACCTCGGTATCGAGACGAGAACCGCATTTGGCCGTCACCGGATAGTTCGCCGCGTCGACACGGACAAGCCCGTACACACAAGGGTGTGATATCAACGGGCCCAACATTGTTCGGCGTTGCGATACCGATCGTCATGAGCAGACCCGGCGAGATGCGACTGGCGCTTGGCCCGGGAGGTGCTGAAGTAACGGCGGAGTTTGCGATGAACGTTGGCGTCGGCGTATGCGCGGCGGTAGGCCAGTCGCAGAGAAGGAGTGAGGGTGCCTTCGTCGGCTTCGCTCGATCGGCGGATGCGGCCGTGGGTGGCTGCGATCATGAGGTTCCGCCAGGTGTGCGCGGCCTCAGTTATGCTGTGCGCGTTGAGGATCGTTAGTGCGGTGGTGACCCTTGCGGCGGTTTCGGCGGCCGTGTTCTGGGCGGTGCGGCCCGAGTGGGGTGCCGCGGAATTGAGATGTTCCGAATCGCAGCAGGGTAAATCGGCCTGGGGCTGCAATTGAGAGTAGTCAATTGTCAGTGCTACCCACCTGACGAGGACTCTCAGGGTGTCGAGCGCAGCGACTGACCCCTGACCGCGGCGTGTAGCGATCGGCGCTTCGGCGAGGAGCAGGCGCATCACCTGGCCTTGGGCCTGAAGAATCATCGGACTACCGGAGAGGTCGACCGGTTGCGCTGAAGCCAGCTCCGCAGGCGCGCAGCGCTCCGCTCGAATCTCGCCTGCGCACACCGCGGCACCGACCGGGGTACGGGACGCGGGTCACATTCACCACAACACCAACACTGACCAGACCGTGGACTCAGATCAGACCGTCACCCCGGACCCAGGTCGGATTGACATATTCATAGGGGGACGCTCGTCGAAACGAGGATTCGCTCCGATGAACCATGCCCGCGCGATGGTTTCGCCGTCGACGCCAGCGATCGTCCACCAGGCACGATAGGCCACTTGTAGACGCGCCAGCGACGCATCCCGAGGCTCAGCGCCATCCTGGCTGGCTCACCCCTACGGCTGTTTGCGGTCACGCGACCCCGCCAACGCGGCCACCAAAGTCGGCCCTAGATGATCGAGAAGTTCACTGACCAGCTCGTGGACAGGCAGGCGCACCGCCTGCGCATGGAGCTCCTTGCCGTTCACCGTGATCACCTCCCAAGCGCCTTTGGCATGGCATAACGCAATAATTTGCACATCTAAACCCACGAAAAAACCACTGGTAAGCGACCAGATTCGCCGAGTCGCTGCGGTGGCGGCAATGTGCGAGCACCCTGGTCGTCGATCTCCGCTCGAAGCCATCCTCTCCAGACCCGCTGAACGCACGGTTTCGCTAACAGTTGGTCGTGCCTCGCTTGGGGCGCCGCTCAGATCCCGAATCGGCGCCGCAGAGCGAACTCGGCATCTCAACAGTTCGTGACCGAATTGCATGCGCAACGTGGCTGCGGTCGAACTGCGTTATGAATCGTCGCCACTGGGTAGCGGGCGATATCCGTTTTCTGTGGCGCACGATTCGCACAACGTCTTGAACCAGTCGCGCCGCTCGTGCAGTGATCCTGTTGTGGTGCCGCAACTTTCGCAGGTGGTTGCGCTGGCTCGCTCGGCGGCAGCAATACGTTCGGCAAACCGACGGCTTGCTTCGTCGGGCAATTCTTCGGAGGCGTGTGCGTAGAAGCGCAGCGTGCCAAACTTCTCCTTGCACTGATGTAGCGCGTAATGGGGATCGATCGCGGCGAGGTCACGGTCTAGGTCCACGATCAGGGAGTACCAACCGGCGTCGCAGCTGATCCAGCGGCCCCATCCGTCGGGAATGCGACGCAGGATGGCAGCCAGAGCGTTGTAGTGGTCGCCGGCGTCCTCTGGAACATTGAGCGCATCGCGAAGGGCGTCGAGGTCCAGACCCGAGAGGGCTTGTCTGGCAGCCTCAGCCGCGGCTTGTCGAGTCTCGGGGTCGCTGCCCTCGACAACAGCGTTGGCAAGCTCGCGTAGCGCGGACTGCGCGGCCTCCCACCGTGCTGCGGAAGCGGAGTCGAGGGGTTGGGGAGAGTCCTCGGTCATGGCATAAACCTACGACGACGTGGGGACAGGTCACGATGGGCGGGATGCGTTCGAGTGCCGCAGGGATACGCAGTCGCCCCACTGAATCTGTCAAACTGGGTGTATTAGGCAGTCATTATGGAGATATTTTCAGAGCTATTGCGGCCTACTATGAGGTTGCCAAGCAAGGAGGTGCACGAAGCATGGCCGATCTGCTGGTCAAGGCTGCTGATGACACCGCCCGGATGAAGACCCATGAGGTGGTCGCTTACTTGCTGGAACGACTTGGGCGCACGGCGGTTGCCTATATGGCCGGGTCGAAGAGTCTTGCGATGCCGGCGCGTTGGGCCTCTGTGCCCGGAGATGCTGGGCATGCGGAGCCGTCGCCGGAGAAGGCACGGCGTCTGAAGGCTGCGCACGCGGCGTTCCGGTCGATCGAGGACGCCGAGGACGATCAGGTGGCGCGTAGCTGGTTGCTGTCGGCGAATCCTCGGCTCGACGGTCGGACCCCGGCGCAGCTTGTCCGTGAGGATCAGATTCCTGCGGTCTTTCGCGCTGCCGGGGCGTTCCTCACCGACACCTACCAGTCCTGAGGTCGCCTGAGGCCCGTTGCCCTCAACCGCGATGTCACCGCTGGGTCGTGTCGGGCGGCGATGGGAGTCCCATCTTGTCGGCGCGGTCGAGTTGGTCCATTTCGTCGACGATGGCGTCGACGCGTGCTCGCCGTTCAGGACTTGCGAGCAACTTGGCGAGACGGTCGTTGCCGCGAATGTAGTTCTCAGCCATTTCGGTCCTCCTCAAGCTGCTGCGTCACAGTGTGGCGGCGACAATTGGGTTGGCGAACGCGGTCCGGATCCGGTCACGGAGCCGGCGGTCTAACAACGGACCGAACATTCTCGTACTCTGGATCACTGAGCAGTCCGAGTTGATGAGCAGCGCTGACCTGGGTCCACGTTCCCGGTGTAGAACCGTCATGGGGATAGGCGGCGTATTCGGTGAATGTGTATTCGTAGGCGGAAAGCTCTTTGATCAGGTCGTCGCGGGGGGTGGCTTCGACGGTGGCCCGCAAGATGAGTTCTTCTGGGGTTGGGGTGTCCCCGAGGGCCCGGCCGCCGCGCACCAGCCGGCCGACGCGCGGCTGCGTGGTGAGAAGCAGGTCGGCGATGTCTCGTTGGCTCTTACCGAGATTGTGCAGCTGGACCGCATCGTGCATCTCCTCGATTTGGTTGAGGCGTTCGTGGGCGCGGCGGATCAGTGCTCGGTGGGTGATCCGTTCAACGGTGGCCATGGCCTGCTCCTCGTCACTGATACGTAGCCTATCGCCTTTCGATACGTTAGGTATCGGAGAAGTGAGGCTGTGCGTGGAGCAGCCGGACACGGTCCGCTCAACCTCAACGCTTGCAGAAAGTCGAGCCCCCTGTACCCCGGCCCGGTCCGATTTCGACGAGCAGCCTCCGAGAACTTGGAAATCCAGCTCGGCGACGGCAAGAGAGCCGCTTTCTGGTCGGCCGCCTATCGCAACTGTTTGACGCCATGCATGCGATCATCGACGACGCCGGACGCGCATCGGCGATCGCCTGTGAACGGTGCGGACAACCTGGAAGTCTGCACCGGAGCCGTCGCGTCTGGGTGAAAACCCTCTGCAGCGTCTGCGCCGAGGAACTCGGATTCCTTCAGCACCAGCGATTTCGGACTGAACTGGGTTCATCGCCCGAAGGCAGCACACCTGTTCTCTGAGCAATTAGCGCCGGCAGTCGGCCAATCAACCGGTCATTGGTGCGGCAGTCAAGGTGCGCACCGGCCCGCAATTCGTCGCGGCAATGCCGGCACGGCGATGATCGGTTCCTCGATCCTGCGGTGTTGAAGGAACTCCCCTATCCCTTCCGTCACCGCTGGCTCGGATAGCGTCTGGTCTGACTCGAGCACGCGGCACATCTGTGCGAAGCTCTGGGTGTCGCGAAACCACGGAGCGTAAGCGCGCGGTAGCCCGCTCAGATGCTCGAAGGCGATACATCGCAACGGATCCCGATGTCCGTGCCGATTCTCGATGTTGGCGAGCAGGTCGGTGTAGTCGAGTCGGCGGCGGCGGTGATAGTCGATCTCGGTGGGTGTAGAGCTGAGCTGATCGGCGAGCGCGATGACCCGGTTGAGGATGTCCGCCCTGTCTGGTCGTTGGCGAAGGGCCCGCATCGCGGTAAACAGTTCGGTGAAGTCGGCGGTGCTATTGCCCAGCATCGTGACGATCGTCGGTGTAGGGGTGTCGGTGCCGACGTGCGCCGCCAGGCAGGCCAGTGCTGCACGTTGTGCACTATCGACTTCATGGCCCTCGTCGAGGATGTAGGTCGCCCATGCCGGCCACAGCAGGGTGGGTAGTGCGCGCGTGAGTGTGGCAAGCGCGGCCGCCGGTCGCCGCGGTGTACGGGGCGCTGCGGTGCAGGTGCGGTAGCGCAGCGCGTCAACGATCGGTAGGTCGGTGTCGAGCGCACCCAGTTCAATCGCGCCGGCGAGGGCATGGCGGGTGCTGGTGTCTTGCGCCAGCCCTGCACGACGCGATACTGCTATCACTGCTGACGAGGCGATATGTTCACGCAGTCTTGCTGCGGCGGTGGAGATATCGGGTGCTTGCAGCACGTGGGCGGCGGTGGCGAAGCTGTCGGCGACGCTCGCGATTCGGGTGGCGTCGGTGCGGCGGCACCGTGTCTGGGCGATGTCGCCGGCTAGTGCCCGCAGATCAGCCACGGCATGCGCGGACGTCACTGTGGCTGGGTCGTACACGGTGAATGGGGCGGTGTCCCCCGCAACCACGTCGTTGATGACCTGTTGGGCGGCGATCACCTCCGGTGAAGCCAGGTCGGGTGTATGGGCGCTCAGGTCTGCCCCGCAGATGGTGCGCCCATGGCGGTCGGCCGACTGCGTGCAGCGGGCGAGATTGGGAACTTTGTCGGTCAGCGGCGCGGGACGCATCGGTGGACGCAGGCAGCGCGGACACGTATCGACGAGGAGACGCCGGTGGCGTACACAGGCGAACGTCCACTCCACCGACCACGCGAGTTGCCATCGGCCCCGGTTCTCCCGCAGGCATTGAGGGCAGAAACGTTTCAGGCATGTGGTCCGGTTGAGTGCGCCGCGGCGAGTGCGGGTGGGGCGGCGGACGATGGGTAACCCCAGCGGGGCGTAGTGATCGAGAGTCATCGCCTGCAAGACATCGGATTCGATTCCCGTCGCGTCGGACAAGGCGTCGATCTCGTGGCCGTGGAGGCGGCAGGCCCAGCCGATGTAGTCCATGTCGCCGGGGCGGCGATGCAGTCCCGTGGCGGTGAGCATCTGGCGCCAGGTGACGTCGTTGCGCTGCGCGTACGCGCACAACCAGGAGGTTAGGCTTTCCCCTGGTTGTGGCGCGACGCGCAGCGGCAGACTGCGGATCAGTTCATCCTCGCTTTCAGTTTTCCGGTGCGGATGGCGGCGAAGTTTTCTTCGCGGGTCTCCTCGGCCGCGGCGTCCAACCGGATCCTGTCGAACAGTTCCTCGGTGAGAACCTCTTCCCCGCTGCGGATTGCCAGGGAGCATCCCCGGTTGATCAGCGTCATCAGCGAGCCGATATACCCGTTCGTTCGGGCCCAGAGGTAGTCGGGCAGTACGTCAGCGAGCATGCCTCGCCCTGCCCCGGCCAGCACCACGCGAGCCTCGATGGTGGTGAGCAGATTGCGCCAGGTTCCGCGTTCGTGGTCCTCCTTGATCGGGAAGGAGTCCATGCCGATCACGGTGGTGCGGCGTGCGGTCTGGGCGACGACATTGCTGTGGTTGCGGTCGGCGAGCAGGCCGGATTTCTTCAGTTCGACACCGATGAACAGCAGGGTCACTGGGAAGGTGTTGGCGATGAACTTGAAGTGATTGCTCACCTGGATGCTTTGCGCCGTCGGCCACTTCAGAAAATGCAGGTCATCGATGACGAGAAGCCTTGTCTCACAGTTCAACACGCAATCCAAGGCACGCTGGAGGTACTGGGTGGCGGTGCCCCGGTCCGTGCCAGGGTGGGCATAGAACGACAGCATGGCTCGATTGAGATCACGCAGGGTGGTGTTGCCGGTCAGCGACACCCAGCACACCGGCCAGCGTTCGTGGCCGTCGTCGGTGCGTGGTCCCTCCTGTTTGAGCTGGTCCAGGTGGAAGTGCTTGCCGAAATGCTGAGCGACGGTCGTTTTGCCCACACCGGGCTCGGAGTCGAGAGCGATCGCGCCCTTGACCCGGTCGCCGTCGTGCAGGTTGCTGTCGGTGATGTTCCACAGTTGCTCGGTCACCGTCTTGAATTGCGGTGTGATGAACGGTCCGAGGTTGGCGTGCCAGTCTCGGCGTACCCGGTTGTACTGCGTGCGGGCGGCGTCGCTGAGGCCTGTCAGCTGGCTGCGGGTGACTGGATCTGGTCGGGTGCGGCTGGGGGCCAGCACATAGTGGTTCCAGTCTTCTTTGCGGGTCAGGCTGATGTTGGCCAGCGACCGTGTGCGGTTATTGGCGCGAGGTTTAGGCGTCTTCGAACGCGCCGTCGTAGAAGCCATCGTCCTCACCTCCGGTGTAGTCGTTGTTGAGTTCTTCGGGCAGGTCGTCGTCGCCGGTTTCAGGCTCAGGTGACGGCTGCTGTTGTTGGCGCACGGCGTGCGCGGTGGATGCCAGCGCCGCAGCGGTTTCCGCATCCGTTTTGGGCACGTCAGCGCTCAGTAGCCGTCGATCCTGGCGAGCCATGTTGATTGCGAGACGGCGCTCGGCGACGGTGCTCTTACTGCCGACTTCCCAGCGCGTCAGCAGCTCCTCGAGAGCGAGCTTGTCGTCGACGAACCGGTGCCGTTTGGCGGCGAGTTTGCGGGCGAACTCCAATGCTTCCTCCGCCAGCGGCTGATCCAACATCTCGGCGTACTGCCATGTCAGCGTCTGCCAGCTGTGGTCCTCGGGATCACGCATGTAGGCACGGCGGATGTCGTAGGGGTCGAGGTAGACCGGCCACTTGTCCTTGAACTTCCCCGTATACGGGCTGGGTTTTCCGTACAGCTTGGTGGCGATCTCTCCCCGATAGACCCGTTTGTTCACGTCGACGCCGTATTGCTGGATGGTGCGTGGCACGACTTTGAGGAACTCCAGGGCCAGGTACGGGTCGCGAGGCGCCTCGATGTAGCCGCCGCGGGCCAAACCGTGGTGATACATCTGGGTTGGGGTGAACGCAGCGTTGGGCACCCCGGGTTCGATCAGTCCTTCGTGCGGGCGGTGGTGGTACACCGTGGCCACCCATTCGCGGATGACCTGCTCAAGCTCGTCGACGTAATAAAACGCCCGGTTCTCCACGTCAAGGCCGCGGGAGTACACGTCGGGACCCTTATAGCCGTCGAGATGCTGGACCAGATCCTCACGGATAGTTCGGAAAAACCGCTCGACAGGCGCTTTGTCGCGAGGCTCACGAATGCGGGCCGGCTGAATCGAGATCCACAACCGAGCGCATGCACTGGACACATGCTCGGCCATATAGATCTTCCCGTGATCGACGATGATCGTCTCCGGCACTACGGCCGGTCCGCTGGCACGACGTTCGGTCTTCTTACGCCGCGCCGAGCGGGGTTCTTCGATCGCGGCCGGGTCGATCAGGATGCATCGTGGCACCCCGTGCTCGGGCCAACTCGCATACGCCGGCCAATGCTCCGGCGCCGGGCGCGGGCGCATGCATTCATAGAGCACCGAGGCGATGTCGACGGCTTTGGCGTCACCGGCGGTCAGGACGAGGGCGATGATGCACCGGGTGTAGCGGTCCATAGCCACAGTCAGGTGCACCGGTAGCCACCGCAGGGTGACCGGGTCCATTGCGAACACATCGAGCGGGGTGGTGTCGAGGTAGACGTACTCGCCGGGTCGGGTGCAGGGCAGGTTTCTGTAGGGGCGTGCCGGGCGTTGGTCGATGTCGCGGATGCGTTGCGTGCTCAACCGGAACAACGACTGCTGACGATCCAGCAGGGACAGGGTGCGGTAGGCGGTCGCTCGTGATGGTGTGGGCACTTCCCCGTCACCGAATCGCTCTGTGCAGTTCCGGTTGGTTTTGCGAATGACCGCCGACCGTGAGGGGCGCGAGGCAGTGACGTAGCTGGCCATGACTGCCAGTGCCTCGGTGGCCCAGCGCGGATCAACCTGTGGTTCCTTGTATTCTCGGGAAACCTTCAGGCCAGCTTCGCCGTACTTGCGGAACTCGGCGACCCACCGTTTCACCGAACGGACGTTGACCCTGAGTTCGACGGCTTTGGCTGCGTAGCGAGCCTCCAGCGGCAGGGTCGGCTCGTATTGCGGTTCTGGTTCGTTGGAACGTGCCAGTTCTGCAGAACCGGACTTATAGCCGGTCAGGACTTCGCGGACGTGGCCGGCCCGGACCTGAACCTCTTCCAGCTCCTTGGCCGACAGTTGAGCGAGGATCAACGCGCACGTTTCATCCAGGCGATCGGGGGCGCGCTGCGGATCGAGGGGGATGAACCGGTGCCGTATGTCGTGCAGCAGTTCGCTCATCGTCATAGTGCGGACGTATGCACCATTGGCGGCGGTGACGTGTCCCCCGTACTTTGAGTCGATCTCGATGACTTCCCACAGGGAACCGTCACAGCTAAAGCGGGTACCCACTCGAATGGGGATATAGGGATCGTTCATTTCATAACCTCCAGAACAGTGTCTGACGACAACATGCGTGTCAGATCGACTGACAGCTCGTGGTGCCAGAGCATGTGAAACAGGGCGGCCCGCACGCAAGGCGCTGGGGCGTCGATGAGAGCTACCGACTCGGCGAGGGTGCGCCCGATGAGCGCCCTGGTGCGAAGGTCGTGCAGGATCTCGGTAGAGATGCCCGTTGGTTTACAAAAGCCACGTAGGAAGCGCACGTTGGCCAGGCGGATGCGGTCCGGTTCGGACGCGATCTCGAAGGACCAGCCGCGATCCTCCACCACCCGCCGCACCCACGCGAACGTGTCCACGACCTTCGGATTGTCCAGTTGCGTCGACGGTTTGACGTTCACCACGGAAACACTGTCTCGCCGGAAAAACAGAAAGTCCGGAACGTGCCGGCGTACCTTGCCGTTGACCTCCGCTCGCATTAGGAACGGTTGCGACACAATGTGGGTGATGTCGCGATCGAAGTCGGCCAGGAGCAAGTTCGCCTTCTCTAGAAGCGACTCGTAGATCAGTGGTTGCTGGGCAGTTGCCGTCCAGTAGTTCCCCGAATAGTGGCGCTGACCGAAGTACCAACGGAACGTCCGCCATGGTTGCGCGCCACGCAAGAGTTGATCCGATGCGTTGCGCACACTGCATTCGTGTGCTTGACCGTCGTCTGTGCGTACCGCGACCGTCGGATTCGTGACTGACGGTTCGTCGGCGGCGACCGCGGTGCGCATCATCGAGACCACCCCCGCACGGCGGACAGTGCAGTTGATCGTAAGGTGAACGCTGGCGGGCGGTTGGCCGGGTGTGCACGATCGTCAATACCTTGTTGTTGCTTGACAGTTGGATGCGCGCAAGGTGAAATAGACATTGGCCCTCCTAGGACCGAAGAGTTGTCGAGGCTCGTTGGTGAGGTGTCGCGCTTCGGGGTAGCCGCCCCTAGCGCCATACCTCGCCTGGAAAGAGCGCAACGCCTTAGATGCGGATAGCGTTGCGTGAGGTGTTGGTGGGATCTCCATCTGAATCCCGAGATTCATTACGCCATTTTCCAAGCCCCCCTTCTATGAGCGGCTGATCTGTCGCGGCGCACATCGCGGCAGCTAGTGGTGATCCCGCTGCCGTCGGTGCTACCTTGCCGATCATGCGCCCACCGAATTGCCGTCGTCAAGAACTGATTTGGGCATTTGCGCGCGCCACCCGAATCGACATTGAAATCGAAAACATGCGTGGATACCGCGAAATCGCTGCCTTCACAGGAAAATTCACCACATATGGCGAATTCTGTGATGCCTCATCCAGAATCACAGTACTGCGTAACCTTGCAACTGCGTAACCCTGCAAATTCTGCTATTTCCTGGCAGTACAACCGATTTCAACTCACTAAGGCTCGGTCGCGTACGCACACGAAGTGGTGACGAATTTGTCGACAGTTGCGAATCGGAACATGTGCGCACATTCCCCGATCCCCAGGATGCACGTGCGTGAGCGCAGCTGAGGTCTCTGGTATCGGGGAGCTATCAAGCTCACCCTCTTAGAATGAGTAGCACTACTAGTAGCACTACCTACCCTCAAGGGGCTGAGCGCCCCTCCAGATGAGTCACCACCGGTGAAAACTGACGCAATTCAGAACACCGGCACCCGCGAATAATCGCAGGCTCACACAACGAGGCCGAGCGGCCACAACTAGCACCCAACCGAATCGCGAAAGCGGTCACGCTACACCAAACCCGTTGGCATCTGGCACTACCAACGGGTACGTCCCCCAGCGGACCTGTCTCGGCGACGCACCGATCATTGCTCAGAGCGACTCGTTCACACGCCATTCTGGTCCCTGTTGGCAGCGCAGACCTACGGATCGATCAAACCGTCGCGCAGAGTCCCAGAACCGATTGAATTCTCGCCTATTGCACTCGGGGAGGTTTACCAGACTGTGGTGACACTGAGGTGCAGACCCTAGTCGCAGATCTGCGTCCGTTGCACTACTAGTCGCATGCCCTACTGGTTACACCTGCTTCGCGGACCGGGCGTGGCTCGTCCTGAAGCGTCAACATCGGGTGCGATTCGACCACTCAAGGCACAGTCATGCTGTGACTAGTCGTCCCCTTTTTGCCCTCCCCGGTCCGCGCCCACGCTCTCGTTGCCGGCACCCGGGTGGGTGCCTCGATTGATCGACCGCAGCCCGCTCGGAACGTGGACTTCGCTCAATCTCAGAATGCGCAGGGCAATGACTCAGCTGTGGCAGACCGAGGCGGGCCGGCCTCTGAAGACGCTGTTAAAGGCTGACATGAGCACAACAGACACATCCTCGCTTACGTCCTTTCGTCCGCGGCCCCTCACCAGACGCAGAGCCCATTCAGGTCGCACCTCAGCCATGACCAGGGCCAATAGTTCGTGCGCCGCACGTGGAGTGGGGCTGTCAAGCACCTCCAGCGCGAGGGTGTAGCCGATCGCCATGTCAATCGCTACCGGGTGGATACCGGAACGCTGAGCGAATCGATCAGGATCGGTCACTGATGGTGCAGCATTCGCGCCCAGCACTACAGCGTCGACGGTGGACAAAACCCGGTCGAGGGCCGTGAGTTCGGCAGCACGAAGCATCCATCGAGCCAGCACCCTCATATCCTCGAGTACCTTGCCTGAGCGAACAGGCGCGCTATACAGGCCCAGTGGAACGTGCTCATCCGCAGTAAGGTCAGCAATGAGCCGCTGGGCGCGAGTTGCCGAATGACCATCGGGAAGGACTATCGGCTCTAACGCAGGCAGATACGCGCCGCACATGGCGCCCGTCCCCGGCCCTGCACCATTCGGCGGATTCGCGCAACAACTCTCCCGCGGTATCAGGCCGACGTGGTGTTGCCGTGTCCGCCACGGACGACCGCACGACGCACACATGTCGATCAGCACGCAGTTGTGCTTGGCGCAAATGAAACACAGATTGTGTCGCCAGTTCAGATACCACCGGCCACCTGTCTCAGCCAAGCAGCGCGGACATGCCCGGCTGCTGCACCGCCAACCCCATCGATAGCGGTTCAGCACCGAGTCCCCACCAACCGAGGATGACGTTGTCGCACGCACAACGTCGGCAGACATGCCGGCTGTGTAAGCAATGTCGCTGATCATGGTCGGTGACGGAGTTGAGAAAATCTGTTGCCATGGCTTGCGATTCAAACTGCGCGTATCGATTCCACACTGATCAAGCACGCTCCCGAAGGTCGCGCCGTGGGCGCGAGCGACTGCTTCTAGCCATGAGTCGATCGCTTCACCGGGCAAAGGCTGGACTCGTAGGGGAAATGTACGAAGCCGTCCCGCACGCACCGCCATCACCAATCTCCGCGAGACAACAAGGCACACCGACACTCTCTCGCACCAGACACTGCAGCCAGTGATATTGTATCCTAATGCCTTACTAGTAGGGCACACTACCTACCCCAAGACGGAGTACCGATGACCGCGATCGGCCGGCCACCGAGAGCCTGTCTTCCACTCACCCGGACCGAAGCGCTCAATCGATGGTTCCCTATTGAATTAGCGTGTTGACACTGGTGGGAGGGAAACAAATTGTCTCGATGGCGGTTGTGGATTCCGCGAGGTTGTTTCGCGCCGCAAACCAACGCTGCCCACCGCGTTAACGCCTCATGGACGGGCTGGACAAGACCCATACCAATAGTTTGGGTCAGACCAGTTGATTAGGGAGGTCGCGGTGAACTTGTCCTGCAAGGTGTTGGCCGCGGCCAGGTCCGCCGTACCGGGCCAGCCAGCAATGCCACGTCAACTCCGCGATCTCCAGATGCCGCCACATCTCGGCCCACTCTTGTCCGGGTCCCAACGAGTTTGTTGACCTCGGCGAGCTTACAAATGATCTGATCCGGAGGATGCCGCTGGCGCTAATTTCGGCGGCATTTCGTTGCCACTTCTTCCTTGCCCGCAGACCGGGGAGCAGAGTCGCATAGCGACTGGACCATCATCGATCACCTGCAGTCTCGGCTGCCATTACTACTGGTCACTGCAACGTGTTTCGCTACGGCGACGGCTGTCATTCGGCAAACCAATTTTCGCGCTTGGCAATCAACGCCACGGGTTCAACTGCCGACAGAATGCGCTCCTCAACGTTTTCTACTGCGCGCTGTACCAGATCGCCGGGCCAATCCTGCGGCTGCTCCAAGACCTTCTCGGCAAGCGTGGCCTTGAGCGAACCCACTCGCGTGTCACTAGCCCAACCGCCTAGGGGAAAGTGAGTACGTAATCCCTTGAACTGCTCGAACTTGACCACCTTGCCCCCGGAAGAGATTCTTGCGAGATCTCGCAGATCACCAACGCCGACTGGTAATAGGCCTTCGGGAGAGTCAGCGAGCCTCTTGTCGATCCAGGTCACACTCGCCTCAGTTGTTATGCCTCGCAACAACCAAAGGGACTTGGTGGATAGTTTGATCCGATTCAGTCGCAGCGCTTCTTGCATGACCAGCTCGCTACCTAGCGTCGCAGCCCGGAAACGGTAGATTGCAGAAAGGAGCGCATCGAAGTACTTGGCTGGAAGCGGTTCGACAACATTGTCGATCTGCTCAGCCAGTTCGATCACTACATTAGAGGTCGCTGTAGTCAGCAGCGAAAAGATCCAGTGCCGCTGGTCCAGCTCTGTGTTGACGTTGTCAAAAGTGTTGCGCCACCACGACGCATCCTTGCGGTGTGCTCGCGCCTGCTCTTCCGTAAGTAAAGCTGCGTGCAACGCAGGGTGTTTGGTTTTCGTAATCGTGGCGATCTGATCGAGGTCGATGCCGTCGGGTAGGGCTGCGACTGCTTGGCGCAACACCCACCCGTCGCCCCAGACAGCCGCCACCAGGACGAGGCGGCGCTGCCAGTCAGTCGGGGACGTGCCTGCCGATGTCCGAGCGCTCAACTCCTCCACGGAACTCACCACCGCATCTAGGATTGCAGCGCTTGAGCGACGACGTACTCTTCGACGCGAAGAACCGCTGACCGTCTGATCGTCCACATCGTTCAAGCGATTCATTGCCAGGAGAGCGCCCGCCAATACACGTCCAAGCGAGGACGAGGCAGCTACGTTGCGCAGTGCTTCCACGGCACCGTCATTGATCTCGTCCCTCACTACGCCAAGAACATCGTCCGTGGTTCCTGAGTACCCGCCCGCGGTCAGCAACTCGACCCCCCAACGAGATGCCGACGCGTAGTGGCGGAGAACTGCGGCCAAACGCTCCTCGTCGCTAGCGCTCAGATTGCCGAGAATACCCAGGGAACTTGCCGTTTCGAGCCACTGCGAGGATTCCTCGTAACGGCTCCACCACCACCCATCGATGTTGTCCGATTCCGTTGCATGGCGCCGCAGGCTGGCAGTCAGGGCTTGTTGAACACCGGCCGGTGGAAAACCTTCCAGACGCGACTTCAAGTGGCGCACAGCTTGGATCCTGCCCGCACGGTCGGAAAACTCTAGAGCTGAGCCCGCTACATCCAGGAGTCCATCGACCGCTAGTATGACCCCAGGGCCGTCGAGTATGAAGTCGACGACTTCCTGTATCGGGCCGTCCTTCTGACCTTCAAATGTCCGGTCGTTGAGAAACAGCGTCGCCGTCGATCGCAGCAACGGGTGCAGGCCGAAAAGCCGATCAGTGCTGATATCCTGCAGAACAGCCCGCATTCCACGAACCTCGCCCTTCGAGTATTTACCCACAAAGAACCGGCATACGTTGGACCAGTACGGCCTTTGCAGTAGGGCGATGAGACAGTCGTCCCGAGCGTCGCGGCTCGCCTCATCGAAGATATAGACCGCCGCGAAGTACTCCCGCAACGACTGAACGTCGAACTGAAATTCCCCGGACCCCGGATTCTTTTCCACAAGACATAAGACGCGGGTAGTGAACGCAGAGAACAAGCCCTCCGCAAGCTCCTGCCCGTCTTCTCTGCCTCGCAAATGCTCATGCAGCACTCTCTTTAGTTCGCCACGATCGATGGTTCCCAAACCTTTGCCTTCCTCGGCTTGGGTATGTATGAACCATCCGATGTAGGCGTGGATGTCCTCTATTACTTGGCGTTCCTCGGCAAGTAGCGGTTCCTTATCTTCGCTCTGTTCTCGATCGAGGAAGGTCTTGAAGTACTCGCTATATAGCTCGGTCCGTCGTTGTGGAAGTAGCTGCCGGCGATGGAGCAGATGCAGCAAAATCGCAAGTTGCATCGGGTATGAGGCCAGTTCGCGAATATGAGGCACGTGCTGGTTCTCAAGGAACGTCCGCTGCAGCTTTTCGACGGCCTGATCGGAAAGCTTGGCGACGGCGGCCCATCGCTGCAAGTACTGCAGCCGTAAACCAAAGGTGAGTCGCCGAAGGCTGAGCTTAGGGAAACTGTCGGAGGACCACAACGCGGAGGTTGCTCCCCCGGGGCGGGTAGCTACAAGTATGACGAGGTCCGCGGCGTCGATGTTGAGGCGAGCTTGCGTATCGACGATCTGCGCACTAACTTCCTCGCGGAACTGGAGATTCGCCACTTCATCCAGGCCATCAAACGCGAGTAGGACGGGCTCGCTAGAGATGAGAATTCCGAGATCCTCAACCGTAAATTCTCGTCCGCCACTGCTTCGGCCAACCTCCCGAGCGATGTACTCCTCAATCGTCTTCCAGGAGATCTTATTGATCGGACGGCCTTTCGCAATGCCCTGGCGTCCCTTGGACACCACAGTCGACTTGCTAGCCCACCGAGCATATTCACGTAGGTCCACCCGAACAGGGATGCGGGGCACGACTGTCACATCGCGTAACTGCTGCGCCTTCCCTGTATAAAGGTCGTTACCGAGGATTCGGGAACGATAGAACTGGCATATGTATTGCAGGAGTGTCGACTTACCTTGGCCCGGTCCGCCGATTAAGAGTGCGTTGCTCTTCCACTCTGGGTGCAGTATTGCCTGCGCCGCGCCCGTTACCACAAGGCCGTCAGCAGACTCATCAGACGCTACGTCACCAGGCGCTACGAGCGCGATGCTTTGCATGAGCTCGGCGATGGCAGCGTCGGGTCGACATGCAAACGGAACGTCGACAAATAGCGAATCCACACTCGGACCGTTTAAGTCGACCTGCTCGAAGAGCACCTGATCTTCCCGCGAAAACCGCTGCGCGACATATTTATTGACGGTCGCTTCCAGAGCGCCTTTTCGCTCAGCCCTGCGCTCATGCTGTTCGCGCATCGTGACAAGTTCTTCTGCCTTGTACGCGGCACCGTTGTTGGCGTCGACCATCCCATGGTGGGTAGGGCACAGGAGGATGAGATTTTCGTACGTATGGAGCTTCTCTTTGGGGTAGTGCGCGTCATACCGAGGTCCGTTGACTTTGTAGGAACGGATGTGCGCTTGTTCTCCGATCGGATTTGTCAACGATTCGCCCGTGTCTGCATCCACGGAGTCCTCGACTAGGGATTGCTGACAGCCCGGGAATGCACATTGGTTGCGTGCGCGCGCCCACAGGACCTTCACGACGGGTACCGAAATACTCAACTCTGCCGAACTCCCAATCCACATCTACCGTTGCCGGAAGCCTAATCCACAAGGATTCGAAAAATCGCGAACTAACCGCAGCAGCATCTGCGAAACTACGAGCGAGCTCAGCGGTCAGCTTCTGGGGTCGACGGGCATAGTCGAGCGCCAGCAAGCCTTGATCGTCGGTGCGCCACAGTACAGTTCGGGCATGTCGTGAAATAGGCAGAAAGTTGTATGGCCGCATCACCTGTGGGCCGCGCGTCGACCGGACCGCTTCGCGCCAGCGCCGCATCGAGTCCGCTAGCAATCAGGTCGTTCGGCCGCGCGACGTAACTGAGAGTGGATACAGACCGCTTCCGGTGCATACTGATTGTCAGATGCCATTGAGATGGCTGTTCATACAGAAGCCTCCCGCCGGTGGGCCGGGGGCCTCCTTGTTTCTCTGGGGACAATTGCGGTTTATGCCCGTGCCCCGTGCTGTGGTGTTGCAGCACTTTCACCTGTCCCGCATGGCGCATTGCTAGTCCGCCGCTGGCGGCGTTGTCTTGATGGCGTTCGGCTTGAGCTGGCAAGTCAGGCGCGACCTGCGCACTATTTGATGCCCTCAAGCAAGTCGGAAGCCGTCACGCCCAGCGCCTTCGCCAAGTCACCGAGTCGCTCATACAGAAGCCCGCGCCTACCGAACTCAACATCGATGATGATGTTCCTGGACACACCAGACTTGGACGAGAGCTGCTGTTGCGTCATGCCTTTTTCGGTGCGCAGTTCGACAATGCGAGCGCCTACAGCACGCCGCCGTCGCTCCCATACCTTTACTCGTTTGGGATCGTCCTGACTGGGGCGGGTCGGCACGTGCTCAAGCTATCAGGCGGGAACGCCGGGCGATCACATCTAGTCAGCTCTTCGGCATCGAGACGAGGCGCAGTCCCTGCATCGAGCAGGCCACTACTCCATCCCCTCAACAAGGTCCGAAGCGGCCACGTGGAGCTCATTGGCGATATCGATCAAGCATTCAAAGGTGACTCCGCGCCTACCACTTTCGACAGCTTCGAGAACGCCAGCCGAAAGGCCGACCCGTTGGCCCAGCTCCTCCAGACTGAGTCCGCGATGTTCCCGAAAGCGGGTGATGCGCGAGCCGACGTAACGACGCCGCTGCGCCGAAAGACTCATTCCACCGGCTCGCGTTGAGGGGTTCGGATTGTCGCCGTCAGGTTCGTCCACTCGCCGATCGTAGCCCTACTAGTAGGGCATTCGTCGGTATCCGCCAAGCTATTTCGTGGTCGGCACCAGCGGACGGTTCGTCTCAGATTCCTGTCATATATGACATCGATGTGACGCTCATCGCGAGAATATGACACTGGTTTTGAGAATCTACATTGACGTTTGCCCGATCTCAGGCCACGATGGCTCGCATGCGCTATGTCGTTACCGGCGGTACCGGGTTTATTGGCCGCCGAGTGATCACCCGGATTCTGTCCCGAGAACCCGGCGCCGAAGTCTGGGTGCTGGTGCGCCGTGAGTCGCTGAATCGGTTCGAGCGACTCGCCCAAGACTGGGATGACCGCGTACATCCCCTGGTCGGAGACTTGACGGCGGCCGACCTCGGTTTGTCCGACACCGATGTCGCCGAGCTGGGCGACGTCTCGCACGTGGTGCACTGTGCGGCCATCTACGACATGACCGTCGGTGAATCCGAACAACGGGCCGCCAACGTGGAGGGCACCCGCGCGGTGATCGAGCTGGCCCGCCGGCTGGACGCCACGTTGCACCACGTGTCCTCGATCGCGGTGGCCGGCAACCATCGGGGTGTGTTCACCGAGGCCGATTTCGACGTCGCCCAGGACCTGCCCACGCCGTATCACCAGACCAAGTTCGAGGCCGAGATGCTGGTGCGCTCGGCGCCGGGCCTGCGCTACCGGGTGTACCGCCCCGCCGTCGTGGTCGGCGATTCGCAGACCGGTGAGATGGACAAGATCGACGGCCCGTACTACTTCTTCGGCGTGCTGGCACGGCTGGCCGCGCTGCCCAGGTTCACGCCGATGATGCTGCCCGACTCGGGCCGGACCAATGTGGTGCCGGTGGACTATGTAGTGGATGCGATGGTCGCGCTGATGCACGTCGAGGACAAGGACGGCGAGACGTTCCACCTCACCGCGCCGAAGACCATCGGGCTGCGCGAGATCTACCGCGGGGTGGCCGGCGAGGCCGGGCTGCCGCCGCTGCGCGGCTCGCTGCCGCGGGCCACCGCGGCACCGGTGTTGCGAGCACGGGGACGGGTCAAAGCGGTGCGCAACATCGTCGCCACCCAGCTGGGCATCCCGGGCGATGTACTCGACGTGGTGGAGTTGCGGCCGACGTTCACCGCGGACAGCACGGCCGCCGCACTGCGCGGCACCGGGATCGCGGTGCCCGAATTCTCTTCGTACGCACCGAAACTGTGGCGGTACTGGGCCGAGCACCTCGACCCCGACCGGGCGCGGCGCGACGACCCGGCCGGCCCCCTGGTCGGCAAACACGTCATCATCACCGGTGCCTCCAGCGGTATCGGCCGGGCCTCGGCAATCGCCGTTGCCGAACGCGGCGGGTGCGTCTTCGCCCTGGCCCGCAGCGGTGAGGCGCTCGACGACCTGGTCGCCGAGATCCGCTCGTCCGGCGGGCAGGCCTACGCATTCACCTGCGACGTCACCGATTCGGCGTCGGTCGAGCACACGGTCAAGGACATCCTGGGCCGGTTCGGTCATGTCGACTACCTGGTGAACAACGCCGGCCGGTCCATCCGGCGATCCGTGGTGAACTCGACGGACCGGCTGCACGACTACGAGCGGGTGATGGCGGTCAACTACTTCGGCTCGGTGCGGATGGTGCTGGCACTGCTGCCGCATTGGCGCGAACGCCGGTTCGGTCATGTGGTCAACGTGTCCAGCGCAGGCGTCCAGGCCAACAGCCCGAAGTACAGCGCCTACCTGCCGTCGAAGGCCGCGCTGGATGCGTTCTCCGAGGTGGTGGGCACCGAAACCCTCTCCGATCACATCACCTTCACCAACATCCACATGCCTCTGGTGAAGACGCCGATGATCGCACCGTCGCGCAAGCTCAACCCGGTGCCGCCGATCTCGGCCGAGCATGCCGCGGCCATGGTGGTGCGCGGCCTGGTGGACAAGCCGGCCCGGATCGACACCCCGCTGGGCACCGTCGCCGATTTCGGCAACTACCTGACCCCGAAGCTGTCCCGCCGGGTCCTGCACCAGTTGTACCTGGGCTACCCGGATTCGGCGGCCGCGCGTGGGCTCGGCGGCGACGGCACCGACGGAGCGGAGAGCGGGCAGCCGTCACGACGGCCGAAGCGGCCGGTCCGCAGTGCCCGCAACCTGCGGGTCCCACGTGCGGTGACCCGGCCGGTCAAGCGGGCGGTGCGGCTGGTGCCCGGGGTGCACTGGTAACGGATTCGGTCTTATCGTGACGTGGTGACACCCCCCACCGCGCCCGTGTTCGCCGATGTCGATACCGGCGTCGACGACGCCATGGCACTGGCGTATCTGTTCGCCAGCCCTGAAGCCGAATTGGTCGGTATCGCATCGACCGCGGGAAATGTTCCGGTGCAACAGGTCTGCGCCAACAACCTGGGTCTGCTGGAGCTGTGCGGGGTGGCGGGGATCCCGGTCTCCAAGGGCGCCGAACAACCGTTGAGTGCGCCGCTGCGTACGGCCGAGGTCACCCACGGGCCGCAGGGTCTGGGATACGCGCACCTGCCGCGCAGCGACCGGCTGCTCACCGCGCACGACGCCGCCGAGGCCTGGGTGCGGGCGGCCCGGGCGTACCCGGGTGAGTTGATCGGGCTGGCGACCGGCCCGCTGACCAACCTCGCGCTGGCCATGCGTGCCGAACCGACCCTGCCCAAGCTGCTGCGCCGGCTGGTGATCATGGGCGGGGCCTTCGACTATCGCGGCAACACCACACCGGTGTCGGAGTGGAACATCAGTGTGGATCCCGAATCCGCCGCCGAGGTGTTCAGCGGCTGGAATGCCGCCTGGGGTCTCGACGATGCGACGCATGTGCCAATCGTGCTGGGCCTCAACCTCACCGAGAACATCGCGATGACGCCGGCGCTGCTGAACCGGTTGGCCGCCGCGGCCGGCTCCCCGTCGGCTCCGATGAGCGTGCTCGACGAACGGGGCACGCGGTCGACGGCGGACAACCCGTTGATCCGGGTCCTCGAGGACGCCATGCGGTTCTACTTCGAGTTCCACTTCGACACCGGCGACGGATACCTGGCGCACCTGCACGACCCCCTGGCCGCCGCCGTCGCCCTGGACCCGGAATTGGTGAGCTACCGCGAAACCACGGTCGACGTCGAGCTGAGCGGCACCCTGACCCGCGGGATGACGGTGGCCGACTGGCGCGGACACTGGGGCCGCCCACCCAACGCCCTCATCGGCACCGAGGTGGACCCGGCGGTGTTCTTCGACCGGTTCATCAGCCGGGTCGGGGAATTCGCGCAACGCCTGGGTTAGTGGCTATTCATAGGCGCCCTCCAGATACCACCGGCGCTGCCGGTAACACAGCAACAGCGCCTGGTCTCCCCCGCCGTCCCGCCCGTCGTGCCTCAGCAGCACCTGAACCCGCGCGGTGCGCCCGGCCCCCCGGTTCTCCGGGTCCCACCACCGCTCGTCGACCGGCCACGGCCCCGCCCACCAGCGCAGCCTGCCGTCACGGCGGCCGGCGCCGGACAGCTGCGCCGGATCGGCCGAGAACAATCCGCGGCTGGTGACCCGGACCGGGTTTCCCTGTACGTCAAGAAGTTCCACCGGGTCATCGAGCAGTACGGTCGGTGAGGGCTCGGGCAGCTGGCCGGGCCAGGGCTGCCGCGGATCGGCTCGCGGTACCGGCTCATCCCCCAATTGTGTGAAGGTGATGCGCTCGGCGGGCCCACGCCCGCCGCTGAGCACCGGCACCTGTACCGCCTCCGGCCCGAGCAGACCCTGCACCCGCAGCAGCGCCCGCCGGGCCCGCAACCGGTCCTCCTCTCCCATCCCGCCCCACAGCGGCAACTGCAGCGCCGCCGCCGACACCACCTCCACCGGGCGCAGGCGCAACATGACGAGGGGCGCACCAGGCCGATCAGCGGTGCGGCGGTTCAGCCAGCCGTCCAGCTGCCACCGCACCCGGTCTGCGGTGGCGTCCTCGGTCAGCGGTTCCGCACACCGCCAGACCCGTTCCAGCTCTTCGCCATTGGCGGTGACGGCGTGAATGGCCAGCCGGGTACAGCCCACCCCGGCCGCCTCCAGATGACGATGTAGGTCACTGGCCAGTGACCGTCCCGCGAAGGCCGCCGCATCCACCCTTTCGATCGGCGGGTCACAGTTCATCACCGCATCGAGTTCAGCGGCCGGATCCCGCCCGGAGGGACCCCGGTCCGGCTCGCCACGGGCGAACCGGTGCGCCGTCACCGCGTCGGCCCCGAACCGGGAGGCGATATCGGTGCGGGACAGCTCGGCGAACTGCCCCAGGGTTCGGATACCCATCCGCCACAACAGGTCTGCCAGGTCCTCGCGGCCGGGGGCGGCCAGGGCCGGTTCGGTGGCCAACTGCCGGATCGACAGCCCGGACAGAAACCGCGCGTCATTCCCGGGTTCGACGATGCACCCCGCCCGGGCGGCGAAGACCGCGGTGGAAAGCTGATCGGCGATACCGACCTGACATTCGGCCCCCGCCGCGGCGACGGCGTCGATCAATCGTTCGGCCGCAACCGGTTCGGACCCGAAGTACCGCGCCGCGCCGCGTACCGAGAGCACCAGCAGTCCCGGACGCAGCACCTCGGCGCGCGGCACCAGATCGTCGACGGCAAGCGTCACGTTCTCGAAATGACGAGCGTCCCTGGCCGGGTCGGCGGTGACGACATGCAGCTGCGGGCAGCGGGCCTGTGCCTCGCGCCGGCGCAGCCCGCGCCGGACCCCGGCCGCCCGCGCCGACGCCGAGCACGCGATCACCCGGTTGGCCAAAGTGACCGCGACCGGCACCGTCGACATCAAACCTGCCGCCGTCGCCGCGGCCACCGCCGGCCAGTCCATACACCAGAGGGCCAGCACCCTGGAATCAGCAGGCACGAGTTACCCGCCTACCGCACAAGCCGATCCGATGCCCCGCCCACGGGCTCGCATCGCCAGCCGGACCCGGCTGATCCGGCCTCGCCCGGGCATCGGAACATCCTCACCGGCACCGGCCACCTCATAGCCGGATACCCGGGCCTCCAGCCGGGCCGATGCCCCCTGCCACTCACCGTCGGTGACCAGCAGGGTGCAACCTTTCTGTCGGGCCCGCGCCACCATCACCCTGGCCCGGCTCGGCGGTACCGAACGCCCGCCCAACCCGAGCACCACCAGATCCATCCCGTCCATCAGCACCGCGGCCACCTCGACGGGATCGGCGCCCGGATCCGGGATCACCGCGAGCCGGCTCAGATCGGCGCCCATCTCCACCGCGGCCAGCAAGCCGACATCTGGTTGCCCGATGATCGCCGCATGCCCGCCCGCAGCCGTCACCGCCGCCACCATCCCCAGCGACAGCGAACGGGCACCTGCGGCCACCGCGACTGACCCGCGTGGCAGCGTCGTCGGCAGGCCCTCGGGCAACACCTCAACCAGCGTTTCAGGCGGCTCCAGCAAAGCCTCCCGGGCCGGGACGACCCCCGGAGACCGGGGCGCGCCACGATGCGCCTGGCCAACCTTCCCCGATACCGAAGCAATCTTGCGCCGGAGGTGTTCCACCTGCTCAGAGCGGGTAAGCCGGAGTAAATCGAGTTCCGCCGCAGCAGTCACAACAACACCTCCCGCACCATCAGTTTCCCAGCATGTTCGAATATATGTTCGATTGCTCGAGTAAACACCCGCCCTCCGACAGCGTCAAGCCGCGCGAGCCGCCGGCCGACCGCCGGGGACCGGACTGGGCGAAATGGTTCTGCGGCGGTCCGAGCCTTCAGTTAGAGTTCCGTTCACCAGAACCCGCTTCGGGATGGGACTGGCCACGACTTGCGTTACTGGTTGTGGGAATCCGCAGCGATTCACCGAAGGCCAGGTTCTGTTAAAGCACGGGGGACAGTGAGGACAGCATCATGAAGTCTGGGCAGTTGACTCGTCGGCTCACCGTCATCGCCGGCGGTGCGGCAGTCATCGGGATGATCTCGTTCACCGCGGCGTGCGGTACCGAGGAAAAGGGTCCCGAGACCACCACCCCGACCACGACGACGACCACCACCACCACGCCGCCTGCCACTCCCGCGCCGCCGCCATCGGTCGAGCCGACCGAGAAGTCGATCAACCCCACCGGCGGCAACCTGTTCACCCCCGGCGTGAAGGCACCCCCGGCCCCGACCGCGATCCCCGGCGACAACTAGACCCGGAGCACAGAAAGTCGGTCGTTCGCCCATGGCCGGGATGAACATCGCCCCTGGGCGGGCGGTACTGGCGCTGATCCTGTTCAGCGCCCTGCTGGTCTCCGACCTGCGAACCGGTCCCACAAAGGGCAATTGGACGTACGGGCCCACTCCGATAAGTGGCCCGTACGCCCAATTACTTTCTGCCTCAACCGATCTCGGCCCCGCCGACAACGGTTCGGCGCAGCTCACCATGACGCTGCACAACGCCACCCGACCGGCCGCGCTGTTCGGGTGGGCCGAGCAGCATGCCCTGTCGGTCCGGTGGCGACCCGGTGATGCCTGGGCGATCGCCGAGGGCCGATCCGCCGACATGGCAACCGCTTTCGGGGTCGACATCCACGACTACCGAGGCCGGCGCGGTCAGGAGTTCTACGCCTCACCGCAACAGCCGTCGATCCCCGAACCACTGGCCGGGGAGGTCGCCGAGGTCGGCCGCATCCTCGGCTACACGCCGTACCGGATGTCGCTGCCGGACCTGCGGAACCTGCCGACCGACGTACCGGACCAGGGCCTGACGCCACAAGGCGTGCTCAACACCTACAACCTCGCCGGCCTGTCCGGGCAGGGCTTCACCGGCAAGGGCACCACCATCGTGTTCTTCGCCTTCGACGGTTTCGATCAGACCGATCTGGACACGTTCTCCACCACCTTCGGCCTGCCCAGGTTCACCCCCACCGTGGTCGGCGGGCAACCGAGTGCACCGCGCGGGGAGACCACCATGGATCTGCAGGTCGCCCACGCCATCGCCCCGGACGCACAGAAGGTCGTGGTCAATGCCCGGCCGACCGTTCAGGGTGACGGCGCCTACGAGAAGATCGGCAAGATGCTCGAGTCGGCGGACCAGCAGTTCCCCGGCGCGGTGTGGAGCTTCTCCATCGGCTGGGGCTGCGACAAGTTGATCACCGCAGCCGATCTCGCCCCCGTCCGCTCCGCACTGGCCACCGCACACACCCACGGCACCACGGCGTTCAACGCCAGCGGTGACCTGGCCGGCCTGGAATGCAAAGGCGGACAAGACTGGTCGTCGGCGCCCGGCAAGGATGACATCGGCCTGGACTCGGTGGCCTCCGTGCCGGAGATGACTGACGTCGGTGGCACGACGCTGTCCACCGACGCCAGCGGCGGCTGGCTGGCCGAGCAGGCCTGGTTCGACGTCCCGCTGTCACAGGGCACCGGCGGCGGGGTGTCGTCGTTGTTCGACCGCCCGGACTGGCAGCACGGACTGTCCGCTCCCGGCAGCAGTGAAGCCGGCGGCGACCAGAAACGGCTGACCCCCGACATCTCCGCTGTCGCCGATCCGTTCACCGGAGTGAAAATCGTTCTGAACGGCCAGGTTCTGGTCGGCGGCGGCACTTCGCAGTCCGCACCGCTGTGGGCCGCGATGGCCGCGGTGATGAACCAGTACCTGATCGCCAACGGTGGCCGCGCGCTCGGCGACCTGAATCCACTGCTGTACCGCGTCGCCAAGGGAGCGCCACTGCCGGCCTTCCGTGACGTCACCCTCGGCGGCAACGCGGTGGCCTCCGCGGCACCCGGCTACGACCTGGTGACCGGGCTGGGCACACCCGATGTGGAGAACCTCGCCAAGAATCTTCTCTTCCTGCAGAAGGCGCACCGATGACCGACACGCCTGACGACACCGACGTCCCGACCACCGAGTGCCGCGTCTGCAAGGTCGACGTGCCCGACGGCAAGTACTGCGGCCTGTGCGGGGTACCGATCGACAAGGAGCGGGGCGACGGGCCGGAATGGCTGCGCCTGAGCGCATCCTGTGTCGCCCCCGACGAACATCTGCTGCGTCCGTCGATCGCCAGCTCGCTGTTCCCCCACCTGTCGCACCAATCCCGAACCCCGTTCCGCCTCGCGATGCTCGCCTTGTTGGCCGGGTTGGTGGCCTGCGCCGTGCTGAAGCTGCCCGCGGCCCTGATCGCAGTCGCGGCGCTCGGACTTCCACTGCTGTTCCTGATTTATCTCTATGAGTCCGACGCCTTCCGCGACCTGCACCGCGGCAATTTGGCCCTGACCGTTCTCCTGGGAATCGCGCTTGGCGTGGGATGGGTGCTGCTCACCGGCCACATCATGGCCAAGTCCTACGGCGTCCCGCTCGGCGTCGGGGTGACCGGATCCCGGATCGTGCGCAACGGCTTGGGGATTCCGGTGGGCGGCGCAATCCTCATGCTGGTGCCCGCCGTCGCGGTCCGGCTGTTGCGGCCGTCCAGCCGGGAATCGTTGGACGGCTTCATGATCGGCGCCCTCGGCGCGACGGCCTTCACCGCGGCGGCCACGTTGACCCGGCTGGCACCGCAGTTGTCCACCGGGATGGTGGCGCACAACCGCCCGCTGTCCGGGCTGCTCGTCGAGGCCGGGATCCGCGGTATCGCAGTACCTTTGACCGCGGCGTCCATCGGAGGCCTGATCGGTGCGGCGTTGTGGTTCACCCGCCCGGCCACCAAGGTCGACAAACACGTCGGTTACGTCCGGCTCGTGATGTTCTCCTGCGCGTTCGCCGTGCTGATCATCTACACGGCATTGGGCCTGGTCGATGTGGCGCGTATCCCCCAGTGGTTCCAGTTGGCGGTGCACATCACCGTTGCGTTGCTGGCGATCTTGGCGCTGCGCATCGGTCTGCATCTGGCGCTGCTGCACGAAGCGCAAGACGAGATCGCCTCCGACCAACCCATCTTCTGCCCACGCTGCGGCCACATCGTGCCCGACATGTCGTTCTGCCCGCATTGCGGCGCGGCCACCCATGCGTCGTCACGCACCTCCCGTGAAGAACGCCGCGAGCACCGACCGGTCCGTGACCCGGGGTCGGACGCCGGATGAGCACGTTCTTCCCCGGATATGCGGTACCTATCTCGACGGGCAGAACGCGGGCCATCCGCGGCACCTCGGCCCTCAAACTGCTGACCGTGCTGGGCACCGGGATCGCCCTGGTGGCCGGCGTGCTGGCCTGGGTTTCCCACGCGACGAGCGAATCGCCGGCCCGCTACATGTGTCCACCGGACTGCGGGCGGCCGCCGACCGGGCAGGCCGTGGCGATCAATCCGGTGTTCACCGCACCCGACGGGAGTTTCTCGGTCTCCTATCCGGTGGCTTCCTCGGCGTACAAGGTCACCACCAACCCGAACGGTGTCACCGCGGAATTCCAGGCCGGCGACGGCGGCATGCTGCAGCTGTTCAGCGAGCCTGCCGGTGGACGCAGCCCAGAGGACATCGCCAATTCCCTGGTCGATAAGACGTTTCCGGACACCAAGACCGCCTACGACATCCCGAACGCGATGGTCGGCTACCACCCGGGGTTCGGCCTGGTCGCCGATTGCTGGCCCCAGGGCGCCGCGAGCAATTACATGCGGATGCGGGTCCTGGTGTTGGTCGCGGTGAAGGACGACCTCGCGCTCGTGGCGTCGGCGGTCGGACCGTACCGGGAGTTCGGCCCTGGCTCCGGCGCCAGTAAACCCTCTGGCGCCAACCTGCAGTTGGCGCTAGACATGGGCAAGTACGTGAACAGCTTCCGCTGGCGGGGCGATCCAAGCCGCTGACCTGCCATTCCGGAAGGTAGAGGCTCCGACTGAAAATCCTCGCAATTGACGTCCATGTCGGGGCATGCTGGGTTAAAGTTTGCTAGCAATCCGATTCAGGCGCTGTTTCTGAACCGCCCGCCGGGGGACAGTTAGGACGAATCATGAGGTCACGCCCATCAACGCGGCGCCTCGCAGCCGCCGCAGGCTCCGCCGCGATCATCGGTATGGTCGGGCTCAGCGCTTGCGGTACCGGCGAGAAAGCACCCGAGACCACGAGCCCCACCCCGACCACCACGACGACAACCACCACAACGCCGCCGCCCCCTGCGGCGCCCACCGAGAAACAGGTGACCCCCGGTGGCGCCAACAGCTTCACGCCCACCCACGTGGAGCCGGCGGCGCCACCCACCGGGCGCCATGGGATCGGCAGCCCGCACAGGCAATAGCGCCATCAGGAACCGGCCGCTGTCCCCGCGGCCGCTCACACCATGAGCACCGGAACCGGCCCCGGCGACGCCGTGCCGACCGTCGAATGCCGGGTGTGCCGAACCGATGTTCCTGCGGGGACCTTCTGCGGCCGATGCGGTGCCTCCCTGCCCCCGTCGAGTGATGGGTTCGGGTGGTTGCGAATCCGGGCCTACTGCGCCGGACGCGAACATCTGCTGCGGCCGTCGGTGGTCAGCTCGCTGTTCCCACAACTGCCACGGCATTCGCGCGCGCCGTTCCGGATCGCAGTCGCTGTGCTGGTGGTCGCTGTGGTCGCCTGCGCACTGCTGCGGCTGCCTGCGGCGATGAACGCGCTCGCCGCGTTCGGGGTGCCCCTGTTGTTCGTCGCATACGTCCGCAAATCCGTTGTCCTTCACGATGTGCCAGTACGCAGGCTGCTGCTGACCGCCGCCTTGGGTGCCGGCCTGGGCGTCGCCTGGACGCTGACCACCGGAACCGCCGTGGCCCGGGAGTACGACATGCCGATGGGCGTCGACCTCCCGCAGTTTCGGATCACGCGGGACGGCATAGGGATCCCCCTCGGCGCCATGCTGCTGATGCTCACCCCCGCAGCGGTAGTCCGACTGTTGGGGAAGCGAACACGAAAATCCTTGGACGGCTTTGCCATCGGAGCCCTCGGCGCGCTTGCTTTCGCCGCGACAGCGACGTTGAGTCGGATGGCTCCGCAGTTCGATGACGGGATGGTGGACCATGACCGCCCGTTGAGCGGGCTGTTGATCCAGGCCGGGATCCAGGGCGTGGCGGTGCCGTTGACCGCCGCGGCGGCCGGCGCCCTCTTCGGCGTCGCCCTGTGGTTCACCCCGCCATCGGACAACGCGCCTCACCGTCCGAGATACATGCGCACGGCATTGGCACTGACAACCGCATCCATCCCCGCGTGGTTTGTGATCCTCGGCATGATCGACGTCGCGCCGGTGCCACAGATATGGGTCCTGACAGTGCATTTCGTCGTGATGGCGCTCGCGATACTGGCCTTGCGAGTCGGCCTGCAACTCGCCTTGCTGTATGAAGCGCACGACGCCACCAACGCCGCCGCAACGCTGCCGTGCCCACAGTGCGGCCGCGCCGTTCCCGATATGGCGTTCTGCCTCAACTGCGGAGTGGCGATCCGGGCGTTGTCGCAACCGCCGCATCAAGCCGACGACCGCCGAGTGTTGGGGGTGTGGGCCGGTGGGGTCACCTTGGTGGCCGCCGCCCTCGTCGGAGTGTCGGCATTGGTCAGCACCGCGCCCGCGCGCTATGTCTGCCCACCGGACTGCGGCAGTCCCCCGACCATGGAGCCGGTCGCGACCAACCCCCGGTTCACCGCCCCGGACGGCGCGTTCTCGGTCGCGTATCCGGCCACCGGCGCGGCCTACTCGGTCAGGACCGCCGACGACGGGGTGACGGCGGACTTCCAGGCCGGAGACGGCGGCACCATGCAGCTCATCGGCAAGCCCGCGACCGGCCGAACACCGAAGGAGATCGCCGCCGCCCTGGTCGAGGACACCTATCCCGACACCGATCTGGACTACGAGATCCCGAATGCCATGGTCGGCTATCAGCCCGGGTACGGCATGGTCCTCGACAGCTGGCCGCAAAACGCCACCGGCGACTACATGAGGATGCGGGTGGTCATCCTGGCCGCGGTGAAGGACGACCTGGCCCTGATCGCGGTCGCATCCGGCCCGTATCACGCGTACGGCCCGGATTTCGGTCCCGGTATTCCATCCGGCGCCAACTTGGACCTTGCCTTGGATATGGGCAAGTACGTCAACAGTTTTCGCTGGCGCGGAGACCCGATTCGCTGACCCGGGGCGACCCTCGGCCGGACCTTTCCATTTCCAATTGGTGACATTGACAAATGTCATCAATTGCTGGTGTACTCCTTCCACGCTTCAACGAGGAGGCCCCATGCCCGGAAGTAGCCCGGCCGTGCCGCGTCATGGATCGTTGCGATCCCGCAGCGCATCCAGAGTCAGCAGCCTTACCCTGCGAAATGTCAGCGCCGCTCTGCCGCCGGATACCGGCTGGGGGCTGTGGACCTCACGCAGACTGATCGCCCGGATCATGTCCACGTTCGGGCCGTCCCTGTCGGGTACGCGGGTCGAACACGTCGACGTGCGCATGGCCGACGGCCGGCGCGTGGTGGGCGAATGGGTGCGCGGCCCCGGGGTGATCGAAGGCGAACGCGCCATCTACTACCTGCACGGCAGCGGATTCGCGCTGTGCTCGCCGCGTACGCACCGCCGGCTCACCGCGTGGCTGTCGCGGCTGACCGGGCTCCCCGTGTTCTGCGTCGACTACCGGCTGGCGCCCGAACACCGGTTCCCTGCCGCCGCCAACGACGTCCGCGCCGGCTGGGATTGGCTGTGCACCGAACGCGGGCTCCACCCGGACCGCATCGTGATGGCCGGTGACTCCGCGGGCGGACACCTCGCCGTGGATCTGCTGCTGCAACCCGATGTCGCCCATCCCGCCGGGCTGGTGCTGTTCTCCCCGCTGATCGACCTGACGTTCGCGCTCGCCCGCACCCAAGAGAGCCGGCATCCAGACCCGGCGATTCGCGTCGCCGATGCGGCTCGGCTGGTCGAGTTGTATTGCGGGAAGATAGATGTCAACCATCCCCGGCTGAAACTCGACATCGCGGGCGGGCGGGTGCTCCCGCGAACCCTGGTCCAGGCCGGCGGCGCCGAGATGCTGCTTGCCGATGCGCGCTCGCTCGACGCGGACATCCGTGCCGCAGGCGGCGACGCCGAGCTGCAGGTGTGGCCCGATCAGGTGCACGTGTTCCAGGCCCTGCCCCGGCTCAGCCCGGAAGCCGCCCCGGCCATGCAGCAAGCCGCCGCATTCATTTCAGAATCCCTGCGCTGCAACACCATCGAGGTCGCCGGATGAACATCTTCGGATCGGGCCGCAAGCGCAGCCGCCATGCGGACGCCGTCGTCACCGGCGCGGGCAGCGGCATCGGCGCCGCCTTCGCCCGCGAACTGGCCGCTCGCGGCGGCAGGGTGGTCTGCAGCGACATCGACGAGCACGCCGCCCGCGCCACCGCCGAGGCCATCGGCTCCGACGGCGGTCAGGCCACCGCACTGCGGTGCGACGTGTCGCAGATCGACGACGTCACGCGCCTCGCCGACGCCGCGCAAGCCTGGTTCGACGGACCGCCCTCGCTGATCGTCAACAACGCCGGGGTCGGCGCGGGAGGGCAGCCGATCGGCGAAGTCAGCCTCGACGACTGGAACTGGGTGCTCGGCATCAACCTGTGGGGCCCGATCCACGGCTGTCACGTGTTCACGCCGATTCTGCGCGCCGCACAGGGCGATCAGCCGCGCGGCATCATCAACGTCGCCTCCGCGGCAGCATTCGGCGCGGCCCCGGGAATGGCCGCTTACAACGTGAGCAAGGCCGGAACACTGTCGCTGTCGGAGACCTTGGCCGCCGAGCTGGCCGGCACCGGGATCAACGTGACGGTGTTGTGTCCGACGTTCGTCAAGACCAACATCGTCGAATCAGGCCGGATCACAGCGCAATCCACGCAACTGGCCGACCGGCTGATGCGCTGGACCGGCTTCTCCCCCGAGCGCGTCGCCCGGATGTGCCTGGACACCAACGACCGTGGCGGCCTGTACTGCATGCCGCAACCGGACGCCCGGATCGGCTGGGGCATCAAACGACTCACCCCGACCGTGTACACCCGCGCGGTGGGAATGGCGACCCGCATCGCAGACGATCATTCTGCTCCTCACGTCCGCACCCACAAGGAGGTTTAGCCATGGCCATGGATATGGAACGAATGCTGGCGAAGATCAAGGACCGGCAATGGGCGCTGGCCGACATCGACTGGGACGCGCCGGGCGCCGAGACCATCACCGACGAGATGCGGCCCAAGCTCAAGGCTTTCATGGCCGACCTGTGCTGGATCGAGAACGTCGGTGCACGCGGGTTCGCCGCGCTGGCGAAGAAGGCACCGACCCCGACCATCGCCGAGATCTACCGCTACTTCCACGCCGAAGAACAGCGGCACGCCAATGCCGAGCTGGCGCTGATGAAGCGCTGGGGCATGCTCGAAGACGGCGAGATGCCCGAACCGAACGTCAACATCCGGTTGGCCATCGAGTGGCTGGACACCTTCTCCGACCACATGTCGCTCTCGGTACTGGGCACCGTCATCCCGATGCTCGAGGTCGCTCTCGACGGCGCGCTGTTGAAGTTCCTGCTCGAAGAGGTCGACGACCCCGTCTGCCATCAGGTGTTCGAGAAGATCAACAACGACGAATCCCGGCATATCGCGGTCGATTTCGAGGTGCTGAACATGATCGGCAACTCCACCGTGCGCAGGCTGGCGGTCGAGTTCGTCGGCAACGTGGCATCGCCCGGCGTCATCATCGGCACGTTGATGTACGTGCCGCTGCTCAACCGGATGCGCAACAACATCGTCGACATGGGCCTGCAACCGGAGAAGCTGTACAAGGCGATGATGCGCTTCAAGGAGATCGGTGGGCGCGGTGAGTACACCTGGCGGGTCCCGACCTATCAGCTGCTCAAGCTGCACGGCCGGATGGTGACCAACCCGCGCCATCCGTACCACTGGATCGCCAACCCGATGGTGTGGGCCTCGGACCGCTATCCGAAGACGTTGCTGCGCCCGATTCCCAGCTGGTTCAAAGAGCTGACCCACGAGCCGGCGGCCTGACATGCGCACCTACGACACCCTGATCGTCGGCGCCGGGTTCACCGGCGTCGGCACCGCCATCAAACTCATCGAGGCCGGCGTCGACGACTTCATCATCCTGGACCGTTCGGACCGGGTCGGCGGGACCTGGCGCGACAACACCTATCCCGGTGCGGCGTGCGATATTCCGTCCCTGCTGTACTCGTTCTCGTTCGTCAAGAACCCGGACTGGTCCCGGGCCTACTCACCGGCCGGTGAGATCCGCCAACACATCGAGGACATGGTCGACGCCTTCGACCTGCGCCGGCGCATCCAATTCGGGATCGAGGTGAACGGCCTGACCTTCGACGAGACCGAGGGCGTCTGGACCGTGAAGACCACGGGCCGCAGGAAGTTTCAGGCCCGCACCGTGGTGCTGGCCTCCGGCCCTCTGCCCGACCACAAGTGGCCCGACATCCGCGGGCTGGACACCTACCAGGGCCACAAGATCCACAGCGCGAACTGGGATCACGACTACGACTTCACCGGCAAGCGCGTCGCCGTCATCGGCACCGGAGCCAGTGCGGTACAGATCATCCCGGAGCTGGTGAAGACGGCAGGCTTCGTCAAGGTGTTCCAACGCACCCCGGGCTGGGTGATCCCCCGCCTGGACATCGCCACCCCACCGGCGGCGCGCAGCTTGTTCGCGAAAGTGCCTGCCGTGCAACAGCTGGCCCGCCAGATCCTGTTCTGGGGTCACGAGGCCAGTGCGACCGCGATGGTGTGGGACACCCCGCTGACGGGGCTGGTGGCCCGGCTCGGTAAGGCGCACCTGCGCCGTCAGGTCGCCGACCCGTGGCTGCGCCGCCAGCTGACCCCGGACTTCACCCCCGGCTGCAAACGCATGCTGGTCTCCAGCGATTACTATCCGGCCCTGCAGCGCGACAACTGCAAGCTGATCGATTGGCCCATCGCCACCATGAGCCCGGTGGGCATCCGCACCAGCGACGGCATCGAACACCACCTCGACGCGATCGTGTTCGCCACCGGCTTCGACGTGCACCTCACCGGTCCGCCCTACCCCGTCACCGGCCTGGGCGGCCGGTCCCTGGCCGACGAGTGGACGGGCGGCGCCCAGGCGTACAAGAGCATCAACGTCCACGGCTATCCCAACCTGTTCCTGATGACCGGGCCCAACTCCGGGCCGGGGCACAACTCGCTTCTGGTCTACGTCGAGGGGCAGATCGACTACGCGGTCACCGGCATCAGCACGATCTTGCGCAAGAATCTGCGCTACCTCGACGTACGCGCTGACGTCCAAGAGCGGCACAACACCCGGCTACAGCAGCGGCTGACGAAAACCACCTGGATGTCCGGATGCACCAGCTGGTACCTCACCGCCGACGGATTCAACGCGTCGATGTATCCCGGCACCGCCACCCAGTATCTTCGACAGATGCGGGATTTCCGGCTCGGTGACTACCACGTGGCGCGCGACGCAGCTGTCGCGATCAGCTCCTCGGCCTGATGGCGGCCAAGCAGCCCCGGCCACCGGCGGGCGCCATCTCGACGATCCTCACCGGTCTGCGTCGGGCCCCACGGCAGATCCGGCGCGGATCGCGGGACGTCATCGAAACTGCGGTGTCGCAACTCTTCGACGCCGCCGTACAGCCGCACGGCGCCGCGGCGTCCGGCGAATATCGGATCGACGAACTCGCGCGGCTGGCCGACACCACCACCCGCAACATCCGGGTGTACCGCGACCGGGGGCTGCTGCACCCGCCGCTGCGGGTGGGCCGGATCGCGCTGTTCAACGACACCCACCTGACCCGGCTGCGGCTGATCACCTCGATGCTGAACCGCGGCTACAACATCGCCCACGTGCACGAGATGCTCAGCGCCTGGGAGCAGGGCAAGGACATCGGCGACGTTCTCGGCCTGGAAGATGCCATCGCGGGCAACTGGGCCACCGAGAAGCCCGAGCGCATGCCGCTGGCCGACGCCAAACGTCTGGTCGACGACGAAGCCGGGTTCGACCGGCTCGTCGGCAACGGCGTGATCAAACTCGAAAAGACCTCAGATGAGGCGATAATCGTGCGGCCCAAGCTGATCGAGGCGTTCAACGAGGTCCGGCGATACGGCGTGCCGATCGACACCCTGATCAACGTCCACGAGCAGGTGGTGCCGCTGCTGGACCAGATCAGCTCGATCCTGGTGCAGGCCGGTGTGGAGCAGGTGTCTCAGAAGATCAAGCCCGGCGAGTCGCTGCCCGCCGATACCGAAGTGGCCGAACTGATCACGATGCTGATCCAGTTCCGTACCCAGGCCGTCTCCGCGGTGAGCGCGACACTGGCCGCCTCGATCGAGTCGACGATCGAATCGGTCGTCAGTCAGATGCTCACCGAGTACGTCGAGAAGGCCGCCGAGTAACCGGCGCCTACTCCCACTCGATGGTGCCCGGC